>CACMDZ010000001.1 GCA_902612575.1 uncultured Pelagibacteraceae bacterium
CTATAAAAGGTGATACATGAAATTTTTTTATACAGCTATTTTTTATAATCTCAGTATCTTGTGTTTTAAAAATATATGTATGCTGCTCTCCGAAGGTATTTTTAACTTCATAGAAAATTGAAATGATTTTGTTATCTTTATTGTAAATAAAGAAAACACTTATAGGATTAAATACGTAGCCAAAAATTCTTGGATAGCATAGTAATTTAATTTTGACTTCGCTTTCATTAATGCCAATATTGTCTAAATTTTGTTTGACCCAATTTTTTAAAGATGTTCCATCACGTGCACCGTGGTCTTTATCAAAAAAACTGATAATATTAAATTTGTTATAAGAAAACATCATCATTTTATTATTAATTTCCTCTAAATCATCAAGGTCAATTAACAATGAAAATACCCTATATATAAAATGGTGATTTTTAGGTTTAAATCTCCTGTGAATTACTTTCCCAATATAAATCTTTGAGTTTTTAAGCATTAATATACTTCATCATATCTAATGATGATTTTATACCATCTTCATGAAAGCCATAACCAAAATAACTTCCACAAAATAAAATATTATTTTTATTTTGGATTAAATGTAGATCCTTTTGACTATCAATAGCTTTTTGATCAAAATATGGATGTGTAAATTGTACTTTCCTAAATATTTTTTCTTCAGGTATTTTTAAATACGGATTTAATGTCAAAAATATATTTTTAGAAATATCTAGATTCTGCAATAAATTTAACCAGTAAGTAATGGAATTTTGTTCGCTGTTTTCTGCCTTTACTGAGGAATTCCAAGAACACCAGGCTTTATTATTTTTTGGCATGTAATTTATATCCTCATGAATGATAGCTTCATTTGATTTATATTTAAAATTACTTAAAATTTTTTTTTCAATTTCATTTGGATCTTCAATTATTGAAAGAGCTTGATCAGCATGTGTGGCTAGTATGACTTTATCATAAGTAAAATACTCATTTTTATCGCCATAATAAACCTGAATACCAGATTGAATTCTTTTAATTTTATTTATGTGATAATTTTTAAAATATTCACCACTTATATTACTAAGTATTTTATCAACGTATGTTCTGCTTCTGTTTGAAACTGTGAACCATTGAGGTCTATTTTTTAATTTAAAAAGACCATGATTTTGAAAAAATTTTAAAAAAAAACCTAGTGGCATCTGTTTTGCTTCATAAGGTGGCATTGACCATATAGCTGACACCATTGGGATAATATGAAATTTTATAAAATAATTTGAAACATTCAATTGCTCTAAATACTCGCCTAAATTTATATTTTCGTCAATTAAGTTCTTATTTTCACTTTTTTTATAAAAATCAATTATTGTAAAAAACATTTTTAAAAATTTAATATTAAATAAATTTAATTTATTACTAAATATTCCTGATATTCCTTTCCCACAATATTCAATTTCTGAGCCTCTAACGGATACTGAAAATGACATATTACTTTTCTCTATAGCTATATTATTTTCTTCAAAAAAATTTATAAGGTGAGGATAAGTTTTTTTGTTAAAAACAATGAAACCAATATCTACTGGTATAATATTATCTTGAATTTTAATATCTATAGTATGAGAGTGTCCACCGAAGTGATCTTCTTTCTCAAAAAGATCAACTTTATGTTTTTTCGAAAGATAGTATGCTGAGCTTAGACCTGAAATACCAGATCCTATAATTGCTAATTTCATTATTGAGGATTATATTTATTTTTGCCTTTAAATGATGAGACAAATTGTAGAAAAACTGCAAATATTATTATCCCACCACCAGTTAACACGTAGAATGATGGATTTTCATTTACAAAAAGCCATGCCCACAAAGGACCTAAAATTGCTTCTGTAAGCATAATTATGCCAACCATTGCAGATAATGTTTTTTTAGCTCCAATTGTTATAAATATAAAACCAAGCCCAATTTGAAATGTGCCTGATATAAATGCTAAAAATATATCGTAAATAGATATAGAAATTTTAGTTGATGCTAAGAAACCAATAATCATCGCAACTACACCTGCTACTAGTTGAAGAGGTATCATATCAACAGTCGGATATTTTCTTACAATTAAAATTAAAATTGCAAAAGTAATAGGCATTACAAAAGCAACAATATTTCCTGACATTTGACCACTTGAAAGGGTATTTCCAAGCATAAGTATTAAACCTGAAATTGCTAAAATAATTGACGCTAGTGTAATTTTTGAAATTTTTTCTTTTAAAAAAAAATAACCAAAAATTGCTAAAAAAATTGTTTGCGTCTGAATAATAAAATTGGTATTTGCAACTGTAGTATTATACATGGCAAAAACATAACTACTAAACCCAATACCAAGAATGATGCCTCCAATTAATCCTGGAATTCCTGATAAGTAAATTTTGCTAAATACATTCTTTTTATAATTAAAGTATAAAAATATAGTTACAGTGATTATAAAAAAAACTTGTCTCCAAAATAGTATTTGCCATAAAGTTGATCCTTCAAACGATTTTACAATTAAACCTCCAAAACTAAGACAAAATGCACCAAGAAAAATTAATAATGGTCCAGGTAATTTTGAAATTAAATTCATTTAGTTTTAGATATTAAATTTTGGGTTTCCATTTCATAAAGTTTGTAAATAGTCTCAGCATCTTTTAAATTGATTTCTTTAAATTTAATTTTACTTCCAGGTGGTATTTGAACTAACTTATCGTAATCAGCACTTATAACAACTCCAATTTTGGGATAACCACCAATAGTCCCATGATCAGAAAGCATAACAATTGGGTTACCATCAGCTGTTATTTGAATTGTTCCTTTAACTAATCCCTCAGATTTGATGTTTGTATTTTTAATGTTTTCAATTCTTGGTCCATCTAATCTAATTCCCATTCTATCAGTCAGTTTGGTTACACTAAATTTCTCTTTAAAAAATAATTCTTTTGCGGTTTTAGAAAAATAATCGAAGTGTGGTCCTTTTATTACTCTAATATTCTCAATTTTTGAATTTATGTAATCTAATTTATTCAGAGAATATTTTTTTGTAATATTTTCTATTTTAATTATTTGATTTTTTTCTAATATTTTTCCATTGTTAGCACCAATTTCTGCTTTTGTATTTACTGAGCAGCTATCAAGATAAAAATCTATCTTAAATGATGCATTTACTGATAAATAACCATAAACAGACCTATTAGTGGATATTAGGTCTAAACAATCATTATTTTCTAAAATAATATTTTGATAACAAACTCCCTCTTCTATTTTATTTTTTCGTAATATTTGAAAGTTTACATCACCAGTGACATTAAAATAAACTTTGTTACCTTTGAATCTCAATTTTGGCCCTTGTAATGCAAATTCTATAACAGGATTATTTTTTTTATTATTTGAAATAGCATTGGCTATAACAAAATTTCTATTATCCATCGCACCACTAAAAGGTATTCCTATATGATAGAAATTTTTTCTACCATTATCTTGAAAAGTTGTATTTATACCTGGTCTTAAAACTTCAAAATAATTTTCAGTCATATTTTTTTTCGAACTCTGATTTTGATATTTGAAAAAATGATATTGTATCACCTGGATTTATTAAATTTGGTGAGGAATTATTTTTATTATCAAATATATCTAAAGGTGTTTTTCCAATTATGTTCCATCCACCAGGACTTTCAAAAGTATAAATATTACAAAATTGCTCTGTTAAGCCTATGGAGTTTTTTGGCACTTTAACCCTTGGTGTGTCTAAACGTCTAGCATATAAAGAATCATCCAAATCTCCCAAAAATGGCATACCAGCAACAAAACCTGTCATATAACAATAATATTTTTTAGAAAAAAATTTTTTATAAATTTCCTCTTTTTGAAGTTTTAATAATTTTTCTAATCTTTTTATATCTAGAGCAAAATCGTTATCACAGCAGACAGGTATTTTGATGAGTTTGCCTACATTAGATATTTTATTTTTGAAATTTAATTGTTCAACCTCTGTTTTAATTTTATCAAAGTTGGTAATGTTTAGGTCAAAACTAATTATTAATTTATTATAACTTGGTGTAATATTTATAACACCAGGGATTTTGCTTTTCTGTATATTTTTAAAAAATTGTATTACGTTTGAATTTATTTCCTTGTTTACATCATTTCCAAAGTCACAGTATAAAGCTGCGTCACCAAGATTTGATATATTTTTTATCATGTCATGTTATACTTTAAGCTGTTAGGTATGGAAATTAATTTAAATTGTGATTTAGGCGAAAAATCAAAGCATCATTCAAATGAAAATGATCCTGAGCTACTCAAAATTGTAAATTCTGCTAATGTAGCATGTGGTTATCACGCTGGTGATGAGCAGACAATGCAAGAAGTAGTGAAAATTTCTAAGGAAAATAATGTTAGTATAGGGGCACACCCATCATTTAAGGATCCAGAGAATTTCGGACGTAAAAGAATGGACCTGTCAGCTAGTGAAATAACCAAGTTAGTTACTGATCAATATGAGATATTACAGAATATAGCCAGTCTTCAAGGAGAAAAGGTTTCACATATTAAACCTCATGGCGCGTTAAATAATATGGCTTGTGAAGATTTAGAATTAGCAACAACTTTAGCCAAAACAATATATCACATAGATAAAGAAATAATTTATTTAGTTCCTACTGGTTCGAAAATGGAGATAGCAGCAAAAAAACTTAATATGAAAATTGCTTGTGAAATATTTGCTGACAGAAATTACGAAGATGATGGAACCTTAGTTTCCAGAAGCAAAGATCATGCTTTAATAACTGATCCTAATCAAGCTAAAAATCACGTTTTGAATATGGTCAAAAACCAAACCCTTAATTGTCACAGCGGTAAACAAATACCTTGTGAAATTGACTCCATCTGCATACATGGTGATAATCAAAGTTCTTTGGAGACTGCAATGTTTGTAAAACAAAATTTATTAGAGAATAATTTAAATTTGAAACCTTTAAATAAAATGAGTAAATTTTTATGAAAATTAATAAAATATTTTTAATATTATTTTTACTTTTAACCTTTGCTGCTCAGTCTTTTGCAGCTGGAACAAGTTCGTCAGATAAAAAGCCAAGTTATAAAAATGCAGTAAAATTGATTGATGCTGCAAAAAAATATGAGTCAAAAGACAAAATGGATAAGGCTTTAAAAAGATATAAAAAAGCCCAAAAAATTTTATTAGAATTAGATAAAAAAAAACCATTACAAGCCGATACTTTGAATTATTTAGGTTTTACAACTAGAAAACTTGGAGATTTTGAAGCTGGAGAGAAATATTACTTACTAGGTTTACAAGTCGAACCAAATCATGTTGGAATAAATGAATACTTAGGTGAATTATATGTCGTTACAAACAGAATAGATTTGGCAAAAGAAAGACTAGAAGTTTTAAAAAGTTGTAATTGTAGAGAATATCAAGAATTAAAAGAAATTATCGACGGAACAAAAAAATCAAAATATTAGTTTATATTTTGAATCATCTGCTCAGGCATCCATAAGGCTATTTGAGGAAACAAAACAATTAAGATTACCGCAAATATCATCAACAAGAATAACGGAAATGCACTCTTGGCGATGTAGCCCATATCTTTGTTAGCCATACCTTGCAAAACAAATAAATTAAAACCAACAGGAGGGGTAATTTGAGCCATTTCGACAACTATAACTAAAAATATCCCAAACCAAATCATATCAAAACCAGCCTGCCTTATCATAGGTTCAATAATAGCCATTGTAAGTACTACTGCTGATATTCCATCAAGAAACATCCCTAAAATTATATAAAAAATCATTAATACAAAAATTAAAACGTATGGCGATAATTCCATGTTTTGTATCCAAATAGCTAGATTTCTAGGAAGGCCAGTAAATCCCATCGCGAGTGATAAAAATGTTGCTCCAGCTAAAATGAAAGCAATCATACATGAAGTTTTTGTTGCTCCAAGCAAAGACTCCTTAAAAGTTTTCAAGTTCAAGCTTTTTTGAAAAAAAGAAAGTATTAAAGCTCCTACAACACCTAAAGATGCAGCCTCAGTTGCTGTTGCAATTCCTGTATAAATAGAGCCGATTACACCAAGGATTAATAAAATTACAGGTATTAACTGTTTTGATTTACTTAATTTATTTAAAAATGAATAATTTTCTTCAGTTAAGGGCATTTTATTTTTATTTAGCAATGACCAAATGATTACATAACCCATAAATATTAGAGCAATCATTATTCCAGGAATAATTCCTGCTATAAATAGTTTAGCAATAGACTCCTGAACAGTTACTCCATAGATAATTAAAATAATTGAAGGAGGGATTAATAATCCCAAAGTGCCTGAGCCCGCTAGACTTCCAAGTAAAATTTTTTCTGGATATTTTCTTTTTCTTAGCTCTGGAATTGACATTTTTCCGACAGTGGCAACTGTTGCAGCTGAAGATCCAGATATTGCTGCAAATAAAGCGCATCCAACAACATTGACATGAATTAAACCTCCAGGAAGTTTCTGCAACCAAGGGGCCAACCCTTCAAATAAATTTTCTGACAATTTAGTCCTAAATAAAATTTCTCCCATCCAAACAAAAAGAGGCAATGCAGTCAGAGTCCATGATGACGATGCACCCCAAATTGTTGTGGCCATCGCATCTCCAACCGGTCGAGAAGTAAATAAAATCATTCCAATAGAAGAAACGCCAATCATACTTATTGCTACCCATATTCCAGAGCTTAAAAAAAGTAGTAAAACTGTAATAAAAAAAATAGCTAATAAAATTTCAATCATTATTATATATTTTTAGGATTAGTAGATGAAAAGCACATATAAAAAAAAGTGTTGCCCCAATAGCAACGCTACACTGAGGTATCCATATTAAAATTTCATCAGCACCTTCGCTTCTTTCCTCAAACTCGTATGAGATTTTTAACATTTTGATAAAATAATATGACATATAACCTGCGAAAATTGTTGTGACGACCAAGCTCCAAACTTCTAAAAATCTTTTTTTAAAACCTGTAGATTTTTCTAAAAATAACGTAATTCTTATATGTCCCCCATTTATGAACGTATATGAAAGAGCAAAAAAAGATGAGGCAGCCATACAATATCCTGAGTATTCAGCTAACCCCCTTATATAAAAACCGAAAATTCTAGATGCAATTCCGGTTAATATAAAAACAGCTATAAGAATTAAAAAAACTGCAGCTATATATCCTGAATAATTATAAATACTATTTAATGATTTATTTAATTTCTGTAACATAAAAAAGGCTGTTTTTTAAAACAGCCTTTTTTATTATATTTATTTTATTTGTATGCGGCAAGTACACTAGCACCTGTTTTGCCAGCTTTTTTCTTCCATTCTTTTGCCATTTTTTTTCCAACTTTTTGGAAATGTTTTTCTAAATCAGCATTTACTTTGCCTACTACCATTCCTGCAGCAGCTAGAGCTTTTTTATCCTCGATATTTCCAACTCTAGAAAGCATCCAACCTTTTTCTTCTGCAGCAGCAGCTTCTCTTTTAATTAAAAGTTGAGTATCTGCATCTAACTTATTCCAAGATCCTCTATGTGCAACAACCATGTTTTTTGGGAACCAAGCAGCAATATCATAGAAATATTTAACACCGTTCTCCCAAATTTTGCTATTTTTACCAGTTGTTGGCGATGTAATCATACTTTCAACTGCACCAGTTGAAAATGCTTGACTAATTTCAGCTGCCTCAATTTTTGTTGGAGCCATACCTGTAAGCTCTGCAATTCTTATTGTTGCAGAGTTGTAAGCTCTAAATTTTAAACCTTCTAAATCTGAAACACTATTGATTTCATTTTTACTATATAGTCCTTGTGCGGGCCATGGAACAGCATATAAAAATACTAATCCCTTTTGATTTAAACTTTCAATGATTGCTGGCTTTGATGCTTGATATAGTTTCATAGCATCATCGTATGATGTTGCTAAAAAAGGTTGAGAGTCGATTTCAAGAATGGGGTCAACTTTTCCTAATGCTGACATAAATCTTTCACCCATCTGTGCTTGACCAGTTCTTACTGCTCTAAAGATTTCTCCACCTTTAAATAATGATCCACCTGGATGTGTAACTATTGTTAGTTTTCCTCCACTTTTCTCTGAAACGTTTTTAGCAAATTCTGCTGCATTTGCTGAGTGAAAGTTACTTGCACCATAAGCTAAAGCCATATCCCACTTTTCAGAAGCATTTACATTTGCTATTAACAAGACAGAAAATAAAATAGAAAACAAAGTTTTTAAAATTTTCATTAATCCTCCTTAATTTTTAAAAAATACATCTCATTATGTATTATTTATTAAATCAATAAAAATTTTATCAAGATTTATTGAAAAATTAATAATTGTTACTATTATATAGTTATCTTGATTGAAGAAGCCCTTATTTTACTGCAAATTATCTTTATAGATATAATATTGGCAGCTGATAACGCCATAATAATTGGTCTAATTGCAGCTAATTTTGTACCGAAAAATAGAAAAAAAATCATTTTTTGGGGAGTGGTTGGAGCCTTAATTTTTAAAGTTTTATTTGCAGTATTTGCAACATATTTGTTCAAATTTTACTTTATAAAAATTCTAGGTGGTTTACTTTTAATTTGGATAGTAAATGATTTAAGAAAAGATCTATTACAAGCTCAAAAGCAAGTAAAATCACCCACAAAAAAATCTTTAGAACCGTCATTTGCAAAGGGCATGTACAAAGTTCTTTTTGCAGATATCACAATTAGTTTTGACAATGTTATAGGTGTTGTGGGGGCTTCTAAAGGTAACTTTGGTTTTATGATTTTTGGTTTAATTTTATCTGTAGTTCTTACTGGAGCAATGGCTACTTATTTAGCTAATTATATTCAGAAGCATTTATGGGTTGTTTATGTAGGAATCGCATTTATTGTTTTACTTGCAATACAACTTATTATTGGTGGACTTGTAGATTTAGAAATCTTAAGAATTAATGAACAGTTTAAAAAATACTTTTAATATGAGTATTTTATTGATGGGTAAGAACCATTCTTAACATCCGTTTGAAATTTTTTTACTGCATTCCTTATATTTTTTTTTAAATTAATATATTTTTTTACGAATTTCATTTTCGAGTTTGTCAAACCTAAAATATCATCTGTGACTAAAATCTGACCATCGCAATATTTTGAAGATCCAATTCCTATTGTAGGTATTTTGATAGTTTTAGTAATTTCTTGAGACAACTTTCTTTCAATACATTCTAAAACTATTGCAAATACACCTGCTTCCTCTAATGATTTAGAATCTTTGAGTAATTTTTTTTTTTCAAAAGCTGTTCTCCCTTTATATCTGTATTTTCCTCTTATTGTTTGTGGAGTTATGCCTATATGCCCCATGACTGGAATTTTATTATTAATCAAATACTTAATTATGTAATTTAACTCTCTACCGCCTTCTAGTTTTATACCATCACACTTTGTTTCTTTTAAGACTTTTTTACAATTTTTTAGAGCTTGAGATTTGTTTTTATAAGTATCGAAAGGCATATCAACTATCATTAAGCTTTTCTTGACACCTTTTCTTACACTCTTCGAATGTTCTATCATCATTTTAAGATTAACTTTTCTTGTTGTATCATAATTATATAAAACTGAACCTAGCGAGTCTCCTACAAGTATTAAGTCTGCATGTTGGTCAATTTCTTCAGCTATGTTTTTTGAATATGCAGTTAAACAAACAATTTTTGATTTATTTTTTTTTTTTAAAGTAAGCCTACGTATTTTTGTAAGCATAATTATGTACTACCAAGTACCTGTATTTTCCATGGATTTCCATGGTTCCAGGGGCTCTAAATAACCATCTTGAAGTATTTCAACTGAAATTTTATCTGGAGATCTTACAAAGGCCATGTGACCGTCTCTAGGGGGTCTATTAATAGTATACCCCATGTCTTTCAATCTTTGACATGTCTCATATATATTCTCAACTCTATATGCTAAATGTCCAAAATTTCTAGATCCTTCACCTAAACTATCGCCATCCCAATTATAAGTTAATTCTATTTCCGCTCCATTATCATTAGGAGCAGCTAGAAATACTAAGGTATACCTACCTTTTTCACTTTCCTTCCTTCTTGTCTCTTTTAATCCCAAACCTTCACAAAAAAATCTTAAAGAATCCTCGATATTAGAAACTCTAATCATTGTATGTAAATATTTCATAGGGTTCTTTATATACGCTTATTATTCCAATTCAATAGTGCTTGGTGGCTTAGAAGTAACATCGTAAACAACCCTGTTAATACCTTTTATATTGTTCACAATTTTATTAGAAATTGATTGAATATAAGACTTATTGAATTGATAGAAATCAGCTGTCATTCCATCTTCAGATGTTATTGCTCTTAAAAGGCATAAGTATTCATAAGTTCTATTGTCACCCATTACACCAACTGTTTTTACAGGTAATAAAGCTGCATATGCCTGCCATATTTTATCATATAAATTATGCTGTTTTAAAGACTGAATAAAATAATTGTCAGCTTCCTTTAAAATTTTAATTTTTTCTTTAGTTATTTTGCCAGGCATCCTGATAGCTAGCCCAGGTCCTGGAAAAGGGTGCCTTGAAATTATTTCTCTATTTAATCCAAGTTCTAATCCTAATTTTCTTACTTCATCTTTGAATAGATATTTAAGAGGTTCAACTAATTTAAGATTCATTTTTTTTGGTAAACCTCCTACATTATGATGTGATTTAATCTTTGAAGTTTGGCTTCCTGTAACAGATTTGCTTTCTATTAAATCAGGATATAGCGTACCTTGTGCTAAAAATTCAACATTTTTTATTTTTTTAGCATATTTTTCAAAAATTTTTATAAAAAGGTTACCAATTATTTTTCTTTTTTTTTCTGGATCAGTTACATTTTTTAATTTTGATAAAAATATATTTTCAGCATTCACATATATTAAATTAATTTTAAATCTTTTTTTAAATGTATTTACTACTTGAGTTTCTTCGTTTTTTCTCAAAAGACCTGTATTAACAAATATACAGGTCAATTTTTTTCCTATAGCATTTGATAATAGTTTTGCAACAACGCTACTATCTACACCTCCAGATAATGCACAAATTACTCTCGAATCTCCAACTAAATTTCTTACTTCGTTTATCAGTTTTTTCTTTTGATCAATTGAAGACCAGTTTCTTTTGATTTTACAAATAGAAAACATAAAGTTTTTTAGTATTTGTTTTCCCTTATTGGTATGACTGACCTCTGGGTGAAACTGAATGCCAAAAAATTTTTTTTCTAAATTTTCAATTATACATAGTTTGGAATTTTTACTCTTTGCTAATACATGGAAATTTTTTGGCAACTTGGTTACTTGATCTGCATGACTCATCCATACATTGTTTTTACCTTTTAAAAAAAAATTTTTTGTAAGTTTACTTTTTTTAACCTGTTCAACTTCAGCTAGACCAAACTCTCTATATTTTGAATTTTTAACTCTACCTCCTAATTCTTTAGAAATAATTTGATGTCCAAAGCAAATACCTAAAACTGGTACACCCAATTTTAGAAGTTTATTGTTAAATTTTACTTTATTATTTTCATAAACATTTAGAGGTCCTCCAGACAAAATTATGCCCTTTATATTTTCTTGAAATTTTTTATAATTTATAAGTTTTTTATGACTTATTATTTCACAATAAACGCCAAATTCTCTGATTTTTCGAGCTATTAATTGGGTAAATTGAGATCCAAAATCTACAATTAATATTTTATTAAGATTGTCCTCAAGACGCATCTTTTTTTTCAAAATCTTTCAAGCGACTTTCAATTAAATCTATTTTTTTACACATCTCAACACATATTTTTTTAAAATCTTTGCTTAATTCATCTGCTTTTGAGAAGTTTGATCTTTCTAGTTCGATATCTATTAGAAGATACATTGCCTCTTCATTCTTTGGGTCTAAAAGAAGAGTGGTATTTATATTTTTTTCTTCTTGTCTTTTATCATCCTCTATTTTGTATATTTTTGCTAAATATAAATATGATTCAGAATCTTTAGGATTATAAACTATATTTCTTTGAAATAAAAATTTCGAGTCTTCATATTTTTGATTTTCGAATAAATCCTTTGCTTCATTAAAAAAATTATTTTCATTTGCTTTCGCAATAATATTGAACAAAAAAAAACATATTATTAAAATAAAGTATTTCATGTTTATTTTTTTACTAAATCTATATTATGTACCATACTTTCATAAAAACCTGCCTTGGTAATTTTTACAAATTTTGGTTTTTTTCTTAATTCAATAACTTTTTTTGCTCCCAAATAGCCCATTGATGATTTTAAACCTCCAATTAAGTTATAAATTATTTTATCAACACTACCTCTATATTTAATATATCCCTCTACTCCTTCAGCTACATATTTTGAAGTATCTTTTTGTTTAGATTGAAAATATCTATCTGCAGAACCTTTATTCATTGCTCCAATTGATCCCATGCCTCTAAAATATTTATATAATCTACCATTTTTTTTAATTTTTTTTCCTGGGGCTTGATCTGTTCCTGCAAATAAAGACCCTATCATAACTGCATCTGCTCCAGCTGCTAAGGCTTTTGCAATATCACCAGAAAATTTTATGCCTCCATCAGCAATTAATTTTATATTACTTTTTCCAATCCCTTTTCTAACGTCTATGATAGCTGTTAACTGTGGAACTCCTATTCCTGCCACAAGTCTTGTGGTACAAATTGATCCTGGGCCAATCCCAACTTTAATAATGTCCACTCCTAATTTAACTAAGAATTTTGCAGCCTCTGATGTTGCAATATTTCCAGCACATATTGCTGTATTTTTTGAACGTAATTTTTTAATTTTTTTTATTATATCTGCTACTTTTTTTGTATGTGCATGGGCTGTATCAATTACGATTAAGTCTGGGTTTTCTTTTAAAAGTCTTTTTGCTCTAATTAATTCTTTTTCACTTGCACCTACTGCTGCACCTACTAGGAGTTTTTTAGATTTTACTTTTCTTATTTCCTCAATTTGATCTGCTATACTTAAATTTCTATGAATTATTCCTATACCTCCTGCTTTTGCCATAGCAATGGCCATTGATGACTCAGTGACTGTATCCATTGCAGATGATAGAAGAGGAATATTTATATTGATTTTTCTTAATAAATTTACAGAAGTGTTAACTTCACTAGGTAGTATTTCTGAATAATTAGGAGCTAATGTTACATCATCAAATGTTAAAGCTTCTTTAATAGTATCCATGTCCTTATATAAATGATTCTTAGAAAAAGAAAAGAGTATCTATTGTAGATTTTTGCAAATTATAAAATTTTCTTTAGAATCTTTTCTGCTGGATGGAGGTTTGAAGATATATACCTCTTTAAATGATTTTTTACCTAATGCGACAATCTCGTTAAAAGATGATCCCATGAAAAGTTTTGAAATAAATCTTCCTTTTTTGCTCAGCAAACCAAGAGAAAAATTCATCGCTTCTATACACAATTCACCAGTGACAAATGAGTCTACACTTTTATTACCAGTAGTATTCACTGCCATATCTGAAATTACTAGGTCTACTTTTTTTTCAAAATAATTTTGTATTTTAAATTTATTTTGATCATCTTTAAAATCTCCTATTATATGTTTCAAGTTTTTAATTGGCTTAATATCTTTCAGATCAATTGATATTATTTTGATGTTAATATAATTTCTCGATATATACTGTGACCAACTACCTGGTGCAGCACCCAAATCTACTACTAGCATACTATTTTTAATTAAATTAAATTTTTCATTTATTTCTTGTAATTTATATGCAGCTCTGGATCTATAGCCTTCTAATTTTGATTTTTTTACGTATATGTCTCTTTTTTGCTTGATGATCCAATTTTTTGAAAATTTATTCTTTTTCAATTAATTCTTTTAACTTAAATTATTATTTGAGAGATGGAGATAATTATGACCTATCATTAAATTTATTTTATATTTTATCACTTATAATACATCTTCATGATCTTCAATTTCACTAGCCGAAGCCTTTACATTTTTTTTTATGATTGAGTAATGAATTGCACTAATTGGAACCATAATTAAATAAATTACTCCTGAAATCAATATGGCATTAAATGTGTAAACTAATATTAAACCAAAATATAAAATTATGCCAAATAACAAAAATATTGACGTACTTCTAGGAACTACAATTCTTTTAAATGAATAAGTTGGTATTTTACTAATTAGCAAAATTGAAACTATTATAAACATAATTGGAACAATAATTTGATAATTTAAATTTAAAATTTGAAACTCACTTATGCTAAAAATTAATGGCAGTAAAACCAACACACCCCCTGCTGGTGACGGAACTCCTTCAAAAAAATTATCTTTCCATGAACTTTCCTCGTTCGAAGAAACGTTAAATCTTGCAAGTCTTAGTGCAACACAAATAACATAGATAAGTGAAATTAACCATCCTACTCTTCCTATTTCAGATAATGACCAAAAATACATTATAAATGCTGGGGCAACACCAAAACTTATTACATCAGTGAGTGAGTCTAATTCTTTTCCTACTTTTGAAGTTCCTTTTATTAACCTTGCTATTCTCCCATCCAAACCATCTATAATTGCAGCAACAATTACTGAAATTATTGATAATTCAAATTTTCCATCAAATGCAAATTTGATTGATGACAAACCAATACAAACTCCAATCAGTGTCAATATATTAGGCAAGATTACTCTTGTTTTTTTATTTGAGACTAATTTAATATTTTTATTTTTTTGAAACTCCATATGCTTATTTTTTTGCTAATAATGTTTCACCAGCAAAAGTCTTTTGATTTATTTTGACCAATGGCGTGTAATTTTCAAAATATATATCAGCTCTACTTCCAAATCTGATCATCCCTATTCTCGAACCCTGCTTAACAGTTTCATCTTTTGAAACTTCTGTGACAATCCTTCTGGCAACAAGTCCTGCTATTTGCACTACAATTATATCTTCACCCTCTAAGTTTTTTATTTTATAATAATTCCTCTCATTTTCCTCACTAGCTTTATCTAGTGATGCATTGAAAAACTTTCCAGGTTTATAAAGTATTTCTGATATAACTCCTGAGCAAGGAGATCTATTTACATGACAATCAAATACATCCATAAATATACTAATTTTTTTCATTTGTTTATTTTCTAAACCTAGCTCTTTAGGACCTTTTGTATCTAATACTTGTAATACAATTCCATCAGCCGGACTAGTAAGATAGTTTTCATCACTTATTGAAATTCTTTCAGGGTCCCTAAAAAAATAATAGCACCAAATTGTCAGAGCTAATCCTATAAATCCTAGAAATCCATTTATTAAGTAAAGGATTACAGTAGCGATTGCAAAAATTATAATAAATTTGTATCCTTCACTATGTAGTTTTGGAAAAATTTTATTCATTACAATCCTATAATTGATAAACTGGATTAATATGTATACAAAAACAATAAATTCAACTATTAAGATATATCGAAAAAATGAGTAAAATAAAGGTTAAAAACCCCATTGTGGAATTAGATGGTGATGAAATGACACGAGTTATATGGGAGTTCATAAAAAATAAACTTATCTTACCTTTTCTAGATCTCGACATTGAATATTACGATTTAGGAATGAAAAATAGGGATAATACTGAAGATAAAATCACCATTGATTGTGCAAATGCAATTAGAAGAAATGGTGTAGGAATAAAATGTGCCACTATTACTCCAGATGAAGCAAGAGTAAAAGAATTTAATCTAAAAAAAATGTGGAGATCACCAAATGGAACGATAAGAAATATTATTGGAGGAACTGTTTTTAGAGAGCCTATAATTTGTAAAAATATTCCAAAACTTGTTCCATCTTGGACAGACCCGTTAATTATTGGAAGACATGCATTTGGTGATCAGTATAGAGCTACAGATTTTGAAGTACCTGGAAAAGGAAAATTAGAAATAAAATGGACTGCTGAAGATGGAAGTGATGAAAAAAAATATGAAGTTTTCAATTTTCCTAGCGCTGGAATTGCTCTTTCAATGTATAATCTAGATAAATCAATCGAAGATTTTGCAAGATCATGTTTTAATTATGGATTAATAAAAAAATGGCCTGTCTATTTATCTACAAAAAATACAATTTTAAAAAAATATGATGGAAGATTTAAAGATATTTTTCAAAATATATATGAAAATGAGTTTAAATCTGATTTTGAAAAAAATCATATTTTATATGAGCATAGATTAATCGATGATATGGTTGCTTGTGCAATGAAATGGAGTGGAAAATATATCTGGGCGTGTAAAAATTATGATGGTGATGTTCAATCGGATACTGTTGCTCAAGGATATGGATCTTTAGGATTGATGACAAGCGTATTGCTAGCACCTGATGGCAAAACAATGGAAGCAGAAGCGGCACACGGAACTGTTACACGTCATTTTAGAATGCATCAACAAGGAAAAGAAACATCAACTAATCCTATAGCTTCAATTTTTGCATGGACTAGAGGGCTAGCACACAGAGGAAAATTAGACTCAAATGATGAATTAATCAAATTTTCTGAAAGTTTAGAAAAAGTTTGTATTGACGCTGTAGAAGAGGGACATATGACAAAAGATTTAGCTATATTAATTGGTCCATCGAATAAATACTTAACTACTAATCAATTTCTTGAAATAATAAAGTCGAAACTAGAAAATAAACTAAATTAATTGGAAAAGAATTTAAATAATATTCTATTTATAAATACTGGCGGAGGCATAGGTGATGCACTTTCCACTCTGCCAACTCTTAATTATATAAATGCAAATCTAAAACCTAAAGAATTATATTACTTTTCAACTGATTTAGGAAATTTTTGGTTTGATACAAAACTTCAGGAATATAAACCTGATAATTTAATATCTGTAAGAAGTTTTCCTGAACATTTTGGTTTCAGAAATCATCATAATAAAATATCTCAAGATGTTATAAAAAGTTTTGAATTTGATAAATTTGATTTAATAATTGACAATCAAACTAGATTAAAAAATACTTTAATTTACAAAAAAATTCCCCATAAATACTATGTTTCGCCATGTCTCAACTATTTAATGAGCAAACCTATTACGTTTATGAAAAAAAGAGAAATTTTTGCAGTCAGAATAATAGATTACTTTAATAATTTAAAAGGATTAAATATTAAACCAAATTATAATATTCAAATTCCAGATAATTTTATAATTGAAGCAAAAAAATTAATACCCAATAAAAATTATGTAGGATTTTCAATTACTGCTGGGCATCAAACTAGAATGAAAGAAATAAATTTTGATGAGATAATTAAAGTCGCAAGTTATTTTTCAAAAAAATATATCCCAACTTTTTTTATAGAGAATAAATATCAAAATTTAATAGGGGAAATTAAAAAAAAAATCAAAAATGCTTATTTTCCAGAAAATCAGGTAAGTGATGAATTTAAAAAACCTATGCTTGTAACTGCTTTAGGCTCATTGACTAAATTTAATATAACAATTGATAACGGAATATCGCATATGCTATCGTTTTCAAATAATAAAACATATATTTTTTATAATATTTCATCAAAAAAATTTCAGCCTATGAATCATAATTGTATTATCTATGATTGCAGTTTAAATAATTCATCAATAGATACGTTATCCAGTGAAGAAATAATAAATTTTGTTGAAAATAATTAAATTAATTCTTTTATTTTATTTATAGCCTCTTCAATTTTATTTGTATCACTCCCACCTGCTTGAGCAAAATCTTTTCTTCCACCACCACCTTTGCCTCCAATAATTTCTGATCCTAGTTTTGCAAATTTGACAGCATCATATTTCTCAATCAGATTTTCTGTAATGCCAACTGCTAATCCAACTTTTTCATCTTTGTTGGCAAACACGATTACGATTCCCTCTATTAATTCTTTTTTTCCATTATCTACTAATTTTCTTAAATCTTTTGGTGACAATCCTTCAACTTTTTGTAATCTTATTTTTACTCCATTTATTGTCTGATCATTAATTATATTTTTATTTTTATCTTTCA
This sequence comes from uncultured Pelagibacteraceae bacterium, assembly GCA_902612575.1. Classification (GTDB taxonomy): domain Bacteria; phylum Pseudomonadota; class Alphaproteobacteria; order Pelagibacterales; family Pelagibacteraceae; genus Pelagibacter. The sequence goes on from CACMDZ010000001.1 coordinate 18,102, forward strand.
AGATTGATCTGAGACTTAAACTTTCAAGCTGCTTTGAAAGATCCTTAATTAAACCTTTTTGATCTTTATTACATAAGTCTGGTTTACCTCCAGCTTTTATGATTTTTTCTGAGAGCTCTTTAATAATTTTTTCATCTTTTTGTAAAATTAGATCAGATTGTGTCTCTTTATTTTTTAAATATTCATTTAATTGTTTATCTCTTAAAGCTTCAACTCTTCTTACTCCTGCCGCAATTGATGATTGGCTAATAATCTTAAACTTTCCAATATCACTAGTATTTCTGACATGTGTTCCACCGCATAATTCTGTTGAAAAATACTTATCTTTTTCACTGCCCATTGATAAAACTCTTACCTCATCTCCATATTTTTCCCCAAATAATGCAAGAGCACCATTACTTACTGCTTCTTTTGGTGTCATAATCCTTGTTTTTACATCAGAACTATTGCTTACCATTGAATTTACATATGTTTCGATTTTTTCTATTTCTTCAATAGAAATTGGTTTCATGTGGCTAAAGTCAAACCTAAGTCTATCTGGCTCAACTAATGAACCTTTTTGAGTAACGTGAGTCCCCAATACTCTTCTTAGTGATTCATGTAGTAAATGTGTTGCAGAATGATATGCCCTTACATTGTCTCGCCTTTCAACGTCTATTTTCATCTCTACATTGTCATTTATTTTTATTGATCCTTTTTTTACTTTTCCATAATGAACAAATAAATCTCCGAGTTTTTTTTGTACATCCTCAACTTCAAATACAAATTCACCAGATATAATTTCCCCTTTATCACCTACTTGACCACCCGACTCTCCATAAAAAGGAGTTTGATTAATTACAATCATAGCTTTATCACCAGACTTTATTTGATCAATTTCTTTATTATTTTTTAATAAAGAAAGAATAATACCCTCTGCTTGATTTGTTTCGTAACCTAGAAATTCCGTTGCACCTAATTTTTCTCTAATTGCAAACCAAATATTATCTATCGCGCTATCTCCTGAGCCTTTCCAATTTTTTTTAGCAAGCTCTTTGCTTTCTCGCATTAAATTATTAAATTTATCAATATCAATAGTTAAAGATTTACTTTTTAAAATATCTTGAGTTAAATCTAGTGGGAATCCATAGGTATCATAAAGTTTAAAGGCGACCTCGCCTGATAAAACTTTATCAATTTTTGAAATTTCATCATTTAAAATTCTAATTCCTCTATCAAGAAGAATTAAAAATTTTTCTTCTTCCATTTTTAATGTTTCTCGAATTAAAGACTCAGCTCTTTCCATTTCTGGGTAGTTTCCTTTCATCTCATCCATTAAAGTTTTAAAAATATTGTAAAAAATTGGCTCTTTTGATCCAAGCAAATGAGAATGTCTCATGCCTCTTCTCATAATCCTTCTTAAAACGTATCCTCTACCCTCGTTTGATGGCAGAACACCTTCCGAAATTAAAAATGAGCATGCTCTTAGATGATCAGCAATAACTCTGAAACTAGATAAATTATTATTATTTGGTTTTACCTTTACAGCTTCAGAAGTTGCACTAATTAATTTTTTAAAATGATCTGTTTCATAATTATCATGAGTTCCTTGAAGTAGTGCAGCAATACGTTCTAAGCCCATTCCTGTGTCAACAGATGGTTTTGGTAAATTGATCCTTTTATCTTTTGAAATCTGTTCGAATTGCATAAAAACCAAATTCCAAATCTCTATAAACCTATTTCCGTCCTCATTTTTTGTTCCAGGTAATCCACCTTCAAGATGATCTCCATGGTCGTAAAATATTTCTGAACATGGACCACATGGCCCTGTTTCGCCCATTGACCAAAAATTATCTGAAGTTGCAATTTTAATAATTCTATCTTCACTTAACCCAGCAATTTTTTTCCAAAAATTCAATGCCTCATCATCTTCATGGAACACTGTTACATAAAGTCTATTTTTATCTAAACCAAAATCCTTAGTTATTAAGTTCCAAGCAAGCTCAATAGCTCTTTCTTTGAAGTAATCTCCAAAAGAAAAATTACCCAACATTTCAAAAAATGTATGATGTCTTGGAGTGTAACCTACATTTTCTAGGTCGTTATGTTTTCCACCTGCTCTCACACATTTTTGTGAAGTGGTGGCTCTTAGATAATCTCTCTTTTCTAACCCAGTAAAAACATTTTTGAATTGAACCATCCCCGAATTCGCAAACATCAACGTTGGATCGTTATTTGGAACAAGATTGCTAGACTCAACTATTTTATGATCGTTTTTTTCGAAATATCCTAAGAATGCTGATCTAATTTCATTTAGTGTTTTAGCCATATACTGCCAAAATACAGCATTTTTATATGATGTCTACACTTCTGAAGGGAAAAAAGGCGCCCAATTGAGCGCCTTTTCTTAATAACTAAAAGTTATCTGCTAATTTTTTTTAGTTGGAACTTCTTCCTCTTTTTTCTGAGCCTCAACCTTCTCTTCGCTTAAAGGGTTTCCCTCTATCTTTTTTGAAATAACACCAGCTTTTTCTCTAATAGCCATTTCAATCTCAGCTGCAGCTTTTGGGTTTTGTTCAAGGTAAAGTTTCGCGTTCTCTCTACCTTGACCAATTTTTTCTCCTTTATAAGCGTACCAAGCTCCTGATTTTTCTACAATCTCAGCTTTAGCACCAAGGTCGATTAGTTCCCCTACTTTACTAATTCCTTTTCCATACATTAAATCGAATTCAACTACTTTAAATGGTGGAGCAACTTTATTTTTAACAACTTTAACTCTTGTTGTATTTCCAATTATTTGTTCTTTATCTTTAATTGCGCCAATTCTTCTAATATCCATTCTGACTGAAGAATAGAATTTTAGAGAATTACCACCAGATGTTGTCTCTGGACTTCCAAACATGACACCTATTTTCATTCTAATTTGGTTAATAAATATAACCATTGTGTTAGTTCTTGATATTGATCCTGTTAATTTTCTTAGTGCTTGTGACATTAATCTTGCCTGAAGACCAACATGATGGTCTCCCATGTCACCTTCAATTTCAGCTCTTGGTGTTAATGCAGCAACGGAATCAACAACAAGTACTGACATTGAGCCAGACTTAATTAAAGTGTCCGTAATTTCTAAAGCTTGTTCGCCTGTATCTGGTTGTGAAATAAGTAGTTCTTCAGTATTAACACCCAATTTTTTTGCATAAACTGGATCCAATGCATGCTCTGCATCAACAAATCCACAAATTCCACCAGCTTTTTGTGCTTCAGCAACTACTTGTAAAGCCAATGTAGTTTTTCCAGATGACTCTGGTCCATAAATTTCAATAATTCTTCCTTTTGGTAAACCACCTATCCCAAGTGCTAGATCAAGACTTAAAGATCCAGTTGAAATAGATTCAACATCCATAGCCTTTTGCTCACCAAGTTTCATTACAGAACCTTTTCCAAAGCTATCTGTAATTTGGCTAATTGCTGCGTCTAACGCTTTATTTTTTTCCTTATCTTCCAAATCTTTGTCTTTAGCGGTTTTCACCACTTTTAAGTTATTTTTAGTCATTTTTTGCCTCTTTTTTTACGTTTTTTAACATTCGAATCATGCGAATAAATGTACACATTTTGTTCTCATTAGCAATATCTTTTTAGGATTAAGTGAAAAAAGCTCTATTTATCTAAGTTTTAGATATTCGCTATTTAATAAACCAGCTGACTTTAACAATTTGTATTGTGCTAATAGGTAATTTCTTTCAGCTTCTGCAAGATTTATTTTTGCGTTTATTAAATTTGATCTTGATTGAAGCACATCAAAGGTCGATCTGTTTAAACCACTTTCATATTCAAAACTAATTCCCTCATTTGCAATTTCAGCAGCCTTAACTTGGGATTGAACAGCTCTTAAAAGGCTTTTAGATGACTCTAAAGTAGACCAAGCTGCCGTAACACCTTGGGTATTATTTCTAAAAGCATTTTCAAGTAACAATTTTTTCATTCCTTTTACTTGAAGATTTTTGTTTATATTAGACTTATTCTTTCCACCAAATTGAAAAGGCCAACTAACTGTTGCTTGAAGAACATCTTTTTCTCTTTCATCATAGGTAGCACTTAGGTCATCAGTATATGATCTCTCAAGAGAAAGTTTTGCAGTCGGTGATAAATCTGATCTTGCTATTTTTACATCTAATTCAGACTGTCCATACTCTATTTCTGCGATTATAAGATCTGGACTTTTTTGTTCGGATATTTTTTTTGCTTCAATCAAACTTGATGGAATTGGAACTTCTGATTTATATATTTTTTTTAATTTTTCATTAGTATCGATTGGTCCAATTATGTTTTCATAATTTAGCTTACTTGTTATAATATTGTTTTGTGCGCCAATGTAGCCTGCTTGAGCACCTGATAAAGAAGATTGAGATTGTGCTAGGTCAGTTGCAGTAATTTGAGCTCTTGATAATCTAGCATTATCTATTTCAAACTGTCTTTGAAGCAAATTTACATTTTCTTGATTTATACTTAATTTTTCATAAGCAAGTATTAGACCGGTATAGGCTTCAATTGCTTTCATAAAAACATCTTGTTCTTTTTTAATCAGCTTTGCCTCTGAAAGATTGAGACCTAACTTGCTTTTTTCATACTTACTACTCCTAGCACTACCATCTATCAAAGTTTGCTCTAACTTTACTGATGAAGTCATTGTATCTGTATCTGTGATCGATGCATCAGATCCATCTTGATTTGTAAGTTCATTTGTATTTTCAAAATTTTTAGTACCAGACAAAGTCAATGTCGGGAAAAAATCGCTTTTTGAAATATTTAAAACTTCTTTTTGAACTTCCAAATTTTTTCTCTCAGCTTGTAACTCTAAATTATTTTGAAAAGTAATTTTTAATGCATCACTTAAAGTTGCTGCGCTTGCAGTAAGCGTAAAAGATATTAAACAAAAAGCTACTAAAGATATTTTTTTCATTTATTATATTTTATTGATTTAATTTGATGATTTCTATTTAAATTTAGTACGATTGAAGAATATTTTGGGGCAAATTTAAACATATTTTGAGTAACTCTTTGATATGTCTGCATAAATTTTAATACTTCATTTTTATCCATTACTTTACTGTTTGCCTTATTTTTTGAGTTTAATTTTAGTAGTGCTTCCTGTTTAAGTCTCCAAGTTTGCAATAATTTAAAATTTCCAGCTTTTAAAAATAATAAGCAGTCTAATTTTGAAAATAGTTTTTTATATTTTTTTTCTAATTGATTATTTACAAATTTTCTCCATTTTAAATTTTTATCTTCCTGTCTCTCAAGAGAATTTATAGATTTTTTTAAAGTTGTTTGTTTTTCAGACCTAGCTCCTACACACCAACCCTCGAAGATTATGACGTCTGGTACTTTTTTTACTAAGTGCCAAGACTTCTTTTTAAGTCTGTCATCTATAGCCTTATTGAATTTAGGAATTCTATACTTATTAAATCTTCTACTCTTTGTTTTTTTTAAAAGATTAAACATAAAGTTTAAATCATGAGTTCCTGGAACGCCTCTTGTCTTTAACAATGGATGAGTTGTTTTTGATAGCTTTATTCTATCTTTTCTAGTTTTATATAAATCATCGATAGAAATTTTAAAAACATTCAATTTAAAATATTTTGTTAGAATAATATTTAATATTGAACTAATAGTTGTTTTTCCAGTTCCCTGCCCTCCTGCCAAACCAATTAAATAAGGTTTAGATTTTTTTGGTCTATTTGAAATCCAGAAACTTATTGGAATTAAAAATGATTTGATCATCTTTTCTTTATTTTTAAATTTTTCTTTGGATGTTTCTTGAGATTTAATAAATTTAAAACAATCTTTGCTTACTTTTTTATAACAATCTACAATTGGTTGCATAAAAAGATTTATTGTTTTTGATCAAGCGGATGGTTTTTACCATCATTTACTGGCACATCGTCAATTTCGAATGGCTCCACACCTTCTATGCAAGCAATATTTACACCATATATTTTTGGATTGCTTCTAGGTCTATTATGAGTATGAATTCCACAGATAGAGCAAAAATAATGCTTAGCTGTATTAGTATAAAACTGATAAAGTGTTAACTTATCCTCTCCTTTTGTAAGTTTAAAATCATCAGGACCAAGTACTCCGATAATGTAACCTTTTTTTTTACAAATCGAACAATTACAACGCATGATTTTTTCAACACCACCTATAGGAATTTTAACTTCAGCTTCAATTGCTCCGCAGTGACAAGTTAACTTTTTCATATTTTAATCTCCTAATAAAATTATTTATTTATAGCTTTTAAATATTCTCCGTATCTTTTTAAACTTTCCTCTGGCCATGTTTTTTTAGGATCATACATCTTTTCAAAACAAATTACATCCTCTGCAAGGTTCAGCCATGGATCTTTATCTTTTGTAAAAATATGCACTTGTGGTGGAAAACTTTCTGAATTATCTAAAGTTTTAGTTCTAACTGTTAATCTACCAACAGCTGAGGCATAATCAGTATAAATATAAGTTCCACACTTGGTACAAAAATATGCATTAGAAGTGGCACCGCTTCCTGCTTTGAGTTCTGTTGATGCTAGTTCTCCTTCTATAATTAAAGTGTTGTCTAAAACGCTTGTATTAATTACATAAGAAGACCCAGTTATAATTTTGCAATCTTTACAATGACAAGCTTGTGTGAATAAAGGTTTTTTAGTAATTCTATATTTAACCTGGCCACAAATACATCTTCCAGTTAAGCTTTCATTTTTTTCCATTTATTATATTCAAACTATTTATGGTTAAAGTTATCCACATGTATACAACATGTGGTTTTGATGTTCACGTTTTGATTCACTTTTGATTCAGTTACAGACTCAAAATACAACCTGATTGACACTATTGAATAACTTAGATATTAATTAGAACAAAATAAGAACATTTATGAAGCTAACTATACCTTACTATTTACATAAAGCTGGTGCGGGTTTTCCGTCTCCTGCCACAGACTATATTGAAGAAGATATCGATTTAAATATTCATTTAATCAAAAATGTTCCAGCAACTTTCATCATAAGAGTTCAGGGAAAATCAATGGTGGATGTGGGAATTAATGATGGCGATCTATTAGTTGTTGATAAGAGTTTAACACCAAAAAATTTCTCAACAGTTATTGCAAATGTTCATGATGAACTAGTTGTTAAAAGTTTAGTTCAAGAAAGAGATAAAAAATTTTTAACATCAGGTTCCAAAGAATTTACAGATCGAATTTTAATTAACGAAGATGAAGATATATTTATTTGGGGAGTTGTAACTTATGTCATCCATTCAGTATACTAAAAAAATAGCACTTATTGATTGTAACTCTTTTTATGTTTCTTGTGAAAGATTATTTAATCCCAAGATAAGAAAAAAACCTGTTGTCGTTTTATCTAACAATGATGGTTGTATAATTTCAAGATCAACAGAAGCAAAGGCTTTAGGTATTAAAATGGGAGAGCCTTACTTCAAGGCAAAAGATATTATTATTAAAAATAAAGTTGAGGTTTTTTCATCTAATTATTCTTTATATGGAGATTTATCTAGAAGAGTGATGCGAACACTAAAAAGATTTAACTCTGCTATTGAAGTTTATTCTATTGATGAAGCATTTTTAGATTTATCAAATTTTCCAGATAACGAAGTTGAAAAGGTTGGAAAAGAAATCAGAGAAACAGTTTTAAAGTGGACAGGTATTCCAACCAGTATTGGTATTGCTAAAACAAAAACTTTAAGCAAAGTTGCAAATCACATTGCAAAGAAAAAAAAATCAGGTGTAACAAGTTTGATAGGAATTGAAAATATTGATCCTATATTAGAAAAAGTTGATATTAACGATGTCTGGGGTGTGGGAAGACAGTTAACAAAATTTTATCATAAAAATGGAATTTATAATGCAAAACAACTAAAGAACAAATCAAACACATGGATAAAGAAGAACTCTAATGTTTTGGGTTCAAGAACTGCAATGGAGTTAAGAGGAGTTCCTTGTATTGATTTAGAGACAACACAAACAAAAAGAAAAAGTTGCGTAGTATCTCGTTCTTTTGGTCAAAGAATTGAAAAATACCAAGAATTAAAAGAAGCAGTTGCAAATTATTGTTTGAACGCATCTGAAAAAATTAGATCTGAGTCTTTAATTGCAAAATCAATTACAGTTTTTGTTAGAACGAGTCCTTTTCAAAGTAGATTTGGATATTATTCAAACTCAAAGACAATAGATTTTGCAATTTCAACAAATAATAGTATTGAAATAGTTAAAACTGCTTTAGTTGCTTTAGACTCTATATTTAAAAATGGTTACCGTTATCAAAAAGCAGGTGTGATGCTTACTGGTTTATCCAATGAAGATGGTAGTAAGAACCTATTTTCTTGTGAAAAAGATGAGAAAATAAAGGGTTTAATGAAGTCTATTGATAATACTAACTATCGATATGGAAGATCTGCGTTAAGTCTTGCTAGTGCTGGTGTTCAAAAAAGATGGAACATGAGAAGAGAGCATTCTTCTAAAATAGATACGGCTGATTTCTATTTACTACCAACGATTAGAGCCTAATAAAAAAATAATAAAACAAATTAATATTTTCATTTTAAAAATGATTTTGAAACTTCGAGTATGTGATTAGGATTAAATTTTTTATCATTTTTTCTATATGAATAAACTTCATACTTTTCAACACTTTGAGACTCGAGCTTTTGACATTCAGATTTATTAAATAATTTTTCACATTTTTTTTCGGATCGTACTCCATCAAAAAAGATAATTCTTTGAGGCATTTTCTTTGTTTCAAATATATTTTTATATCTAGACATTGAGCTATTATATAATCCATATCTTAAACTTTGCTCCTTACCTTTGCTTGGGTGATTTGAAATACCCTTAAAATCAATCTTTAATTGTCCATCTATCCAGACCTTCATGAAACCCTTATCAGGGTCAGGATGCCAATTAGTATTAAATATAATTTGAGTCCAATTTCCTAGTAATTCTTCATTTTTTTTTAACAATACATAAGAGTCTCTAAATGTATCTCCATTTCTATTAAAAGTTAAACCTGCATGCATATGCTGAAACATAACCAGTACTTTTGAAGGCTTGTGTCTCTTCCATTGTATTAATGACATCTTTGACGGAGCAACTGAATTATAATCTTTTGGTAAGAAAATATAAAATTGATACCATCGCTCAGCTTTTGATGGGTATCTTTTATAGTAAAGCTCAGTTCTTTCTCTATCATTTTCACAATCACTCCATTTTGGTTCATAACCACATTCACCGTCATTTAGTTCAAATCTAATTGATTTTTCCCCAACTATAGAAAAGTCAGATACAGAAACAGGATTAACTGCATGTCTCGCATTTAGAAAGTGAAATTGTTCAGGAATAGCTCTTCCATATTTATCTTCTTTTAATGCTTTTTTGACATGCGAAAATTTTGTTTTAGCAAATGCAGCCCCATTGATCATAGAAAGTGTCATTAAAAATAATAAAAATTTTTTTATCATTAAAAAGGTCTTGGGTTTTTTGGATAACCTAAATTTTTACAAGTTGCAGATTGTGGAGCAGTTTTACACAATACAACAACCCTAACTCCTTTAAGTTGAGATTGATCTGATAGTTGGCTTATGATTTCATTACATCCACTCCATAAATCTTCACACTTATCAGCTTTACCAACGTTAGAATATCTAATTTTAAGATCTGGAACTTCTAAACCTTCATTGGTTGCCTGATGCATATGGTGTCTGTATGGTCCAAATTTAAATCTAACACTTGAGGCTCCTGCTAAAGTATCTCCGAAGTAACTGGATCTTAAAGTACCATCAATCCATAAATGCATAAAACCTTTTTCAGCCCACTTTATATTTAATAAAATATTTACCCACTTACCCTTTAATGGAGAAAAGTTAGGATCAAGATTAACAACATAATGTTCTGGATAAAAGTATTCAGCGCCCACCACTTCATTTTCATACGCTGTATAATTTGGAGAGTTAAAGTTCCATGTAAATCTATTATTTACAATGGCAAACGATCCATCATGGGTTTTTTCGCCTTTACCGTAAAGTTTTTTAAAATCAAATAAAGATATTGTATGCTTGTCAGTTCTTATATCCTCTGGAACGAAATAACCAACTCTGTACCATTTTGTTTTATTTTTTTTTGTAGTTTCTTTATAAGGTTCCATGATTTGAAATCTTTGAGCATGACCCTCAATGCCAAATCTTTTCCAATCGAGTTTATGACCTTTATATGAATACTTTAAATCGAATTCTATTCCTTTTTCAGCAACACCAAGTCTATCCTCAAGCTTGTCAAAAAATTTATAAATATTTGGATTTTTAATATTTCTTGTATTAAAAACCATTTTGTTATCTGATTGAGCTTTAAGGACATAATTAGCAAAATCTTTTTTTTCTTTTTTCTTCATATTAATATGCCACTTTTCTGCAAAAACAGTCGTGTTTAAGAAAAAAATTAAAGAAAAAAGGGTTAATAAGAATTTTTTCATCAAACTTTGAATAATTTGTCAGACAAGTTAACTACTTTATCTCCCCAGAAAACTTCTTTTTGGACTCTTTTAAAATCTATATCAAAAACGGAGGACATAGCTGATGCATAGACAGATCTAGCATCAATTGTTGAATTTAAATCTCTTCCTTCAAATAATTCCTTTCGCTTAAGTCCTGGCCAGTCTGTATAAACTTGAGATTTTTTTAAAAGACCGCCTGCCATAAAAATTGCAGAACCATAACCATGCTCTGTTCCACGACCTCCATTTTGTTTAATTGTTCTTCCAAATTCTGTTAAGGTTAAAACCAGAGTATTTTCTATCTCTGATCCTAGGCCTTTCTCTAAACTTTTAAAAATTGAATCCATTTCAATCAAACTATCTGAATGTGAACCATTCACTCCACCCTGAGCAGCATGTGTATCAAATCCATCAACTTCAAAAACTGCAACCCTTGGACCATTGATTTTTTTTAGTTCTAAACCTGCCTTATGGGCTAATGATGAATTCTTTCTAGACATAGAGGTGCCTCCATTATTCATCATAGATCTGTTAGCAATTATCTCCATCATATTTGCTAAGTCATGTTCGGATTTATCTGCATAAACTGATTTCAAAAGTTGCAAAAGTTCTGTTCTTGGAAGTCTTTTTTTTGAAGGATAAAAATTATCATTACTAGGAATTCCTCTAAGAAGTAAAGGCATTGGTAATGCCAATGCAAGACCATCACCTTTTAATTCTGCTAACTTCATTCCTCTTCCTAACCAGCCAGTTTTTATGGAGTAAGGTATATGACCTCCTGTTTCCATTAAGTTTTGTCCGTCAAAATGAGATCTTTTAGTATATGGGATATTTGTTGCATGAACTATTGCTCCCAGATCGTTTTGCCACAAATTATGAAAATTTTTTAGTCTAGGATGAAGCGCAAAATCAGAATTTAATTTTATTGTTTCATCTAAAATCAAATCTTTTCTTCTTTTCTCAAAATTCTTATCTCCAATTATTGGAACAGCACACAAACCATCCATTCCACCTCTTAACATTATAACAACGAGATTTTTTTTCTTGTCCGTATTTGCTAAAACTGGAAAATTAAAACCAGCTAAAAATAATGTAGTAGCTGAACCTTTTAAAAAATTTCTTCTTGATATCTTCATGATTTAAGCGTCTCCGGTAAATTAAATAATATTACATGTTTATGAACAAGCTCTTTATACTGATTTATAATTTGTAAAATTTCACTTGGATTATCATAATTTTTTTCAATCATTTCTTCATAAAATTCAGTTGTCTGTGACTTGCCTGACTTTTTGTAATAAGCCTCTCTTGCATAAACCAGCCTTCTAATTAGTAACTCTGGTGACATCCAATCCTCTGAAATATCTGACCACCCATTTGGTTGTTTTGCTAAATAAGGATGTTGTCCAAGCTCATCCATCAACCTTTCTAGAGCTCTTTGATCCTTAATCGGTTTATTTCCAAGTTGATAAAGATCCATAAATGAAGGAGATGGGATTAAATCAACATCAGCCATTTTGCTCATTTGTAATAGCCAGTTTTCTGGATTCTGAAATTTATTATATTTATCAGAATAATTAAAAGCAACTTCTATAGCAGCTTTGTGAACCTCTGGTAAAAAACCATCTGATTTTTCCCAGGCTTTTATAATTGGTTCCATCATTTCCTCAGTCGGATTATCTGTGATTAAATATCTACAGAGTTTCATTGCAATAAACTTTCTGCAGGAAGGGTGATTAACAAGATCTGTGATTGCAACTGATAAACTTTTTCTACCTCTTTTATATTTTTTACCTAAAACTATTTTAGTACCTGGCTCATGGGCATCAGGGTTGAAATGGACATCGCCTGTCTCTAATCTTTTCTTTCCCCACTTAGGTCTCCAACCACTCATAATATATGCCATTTGGATAACATCTTCTTGTGTATATCCACAATCTGGCGACACAGTATGAAGTTCAAGAAGCTCCCTTGCATGATTTTCATTTACACCTTTTATTTTCCCTTTTTCTCTTGCCCATTTAGCTTCTTGACTCTTAGGTCCTATGTTCTGTTCATTATCTAAGTGATGTATCATCGACCAACCAATAGTTGCCTGTTGAGCCATTTTTTCAAAATTTTGATTCATGTTAGCTCTAATGATCTCTCTTTGGTAAGCACCTGTTGTATACTGTGCTAAAAAATCTTTTTCACTGATTGCGAAATGATTTCCCCAGAAGTACCAAAGTTTTGCTAAAACTGGTGTTTCACTTTTTAATGCCTCTGAATACCTTATACAAAGTTCAAGGTTCCACCAAAATTTTTGACCAGTTGCATGCCTTAACTTATTTTTTTCCCTTTTGTAGCCTTCTTTGTCATTTTTAAATTTTTTTCTTAGAACTTTTCTATCTCCATAAACGTAATCTCGATAATAATTTCTAAGTTCTTTCTCTGGTAAAATTTTCCCCTTCCAAGAAAATTCAGGAATATCGTTCAATTGATTTGTTGCCCATATTAATGGATCAGAGGGTGTTTTATCGTCTGGTCCAAGTCCAAATGCTACTTTACGATAAAAATTTTTCATAAATTATTTTAAAATATACTATTTTAAAATGTCAATATCTGAAATATTTGTTAAAGAATTATTAAATTCTGTCATATTTTCTCTTCCTGAGATTTTTAGAATAACTAAACCAAAAATAATGATTAAAGCTAAAGGTATTGCTGTAATTACACTTATATAATCAGCAATTATTATTAAATATATCGAATAAAATGCTATTGATCTAAAGATCACCCCAGTTTTAAACACAGCGATAATAGCTAGAGAATGATTTATTAAGTTTAAAAAACTCATCTTGGAAGGACCAAAATATCTTGAGCCTCTTATTGATGGAGAATTAATTAAATTACTTTCAGTTTTTGCCAAAGATCCTGAAAAACTGCTCCAAGTTGCTTTCTCTTCAATTAATTTCTTAACAGTTTTCTTTGTAAGACAAGTGAAATTTCCAAATTTTATAAATTTTCCTGTAAATGTAAAAGTAATTATTTTGTGAAAAAAATAACAGATTTTAAAAATTAAACCTTCTGATCTTTTTACTCTTTCTCCAACAATACTTTTATTAGGATTATCCTTAATCTTTTCTACAAAGTTTTTGATCTCTTCAGGTCTATCTTCTCCATCACCATCCATAGGAATCACATAATCAAAATCTTCATTTTCTGAAATATGTTTTAGTCCAGCAGCAATGCATCTTGCATGGCCCCTATTATTTCTCATATTTATTAATTTTAGTGATTTAATATTTGTTAAATTTGTATTTTCTAAATTTTTTTCTTCTGTTGATGCATCATTGATAATAATTACAGAAAATGAAGCATTCAAATTAGAAATACTGCTATCAACTTCTTCGATTAATTTTGATGTAGATCTAAAGTCATTAAAGACTGGAATTAATATTATAATATTCATTAAGCCACAGAACCTATTAACCTAAATAAAGAGGCAAAAAAACCATAACCTGAAAGTTCTATTAAAACAATTATTCCAATAATGAATAAAAGTTTTTTGTTTTTTTGGTTTAATTGAAATTTCATTTATATTTTATACACTCCATATCTTTATTGCACATGAAAATATCCTTTGAACTATAAATCCACTTTGGTCTTTCTGGAAGATGATAAGATATATTTCCTGCAATCCACTCATTACCCTTAACATATTCCATTTTTCCAAGATCATTTGCTTCTGTTTCATAAAAATTTTTAGCCTGTATAGCTAAATTTTTTCCATTAAAATCAGTTCTTTTGTCAGTTTTTGAAATAGAAACATATGCATATAAAATTGGGGAAATTAAAAATAAGACTAAAAAGAGAGAAGTAAAAGCTTTCATTTTTTCAAAATTAATTTCAGATTTGAAAATATAAACAAAAAGCAAACCAAAACTTATATAAAACGGTGTCATCCACATAGTTCTTATTTTAACACCCATAGTAAAAGATGTTAAAAAAATAAATAAAAGAGGGATTACGTTTATTGATAACAAAAATAATAGTTTATCGTCATTCAAATTAATATTTATTTTAAATTTTTTTATTAATACATAAATCATAAGTAAGAATGGTATCAATATTCCAATTTGTTTTAGTAAAAATATAAATGGATGCATTAAATGACTGAAAATATTTACTTCATCTGATCCAGTTCTCATTAGTCCATAAGTTAAAGTTACATAATCATTCTCGGATAACCAAATAACATGAGGAGATAAAATTAAAAAGAATGGAATTAAAGATACCAAACACTTTAAATTTGTTTTTTTGTTAATGATTAAATAAATTAAAAGAACAGCTATTGCTAAACCTAAATAGACAAATAAATATTTAGAAAGAAACCCAAGACCAGAAAAAAGACCTAGGAATATCCAATCTAATATTTTATTACTTTTAATTCCTTTCCATAAATAAAAGATAGAAAGTGACCAAAAAGGGATGAGACATACGTTTACATTAAACTCGGGTGTAGTGAAGTTATAGAAATAAATACCCTCTAACAATAAAACAGACAGAAAACTATAAATCTTATTTTCAAAAAAATCCTCTGCTAATTTAAAAATAACAAAAAATGAAACTAAAATGCAAATTTGACTTAATAAATAATACGCCCAATCTTGCGGTCCAAAAATAAAATAAATTATTTCCGGTAAAAAAGCACTCACCGGAGGATGTTTATTAAATCCCCAATCTAAATTGCTTCCCCACGCTAGGGCTTCGATTGTATCTAATGGCAAATTATGATTTGTAAAAGTTGGAATCAATGTCCAGATCAATAAGTGTGATGTTATAAAAATATAAAATAAATTGTTTATATTTTTTTTATAAATGGCCATTTTTATTAATTTATACAATTAATGCATTCTTGACACTTAATAAATGATGAATATATTCACCAAACTTATAAAATTGGGTATGGTAAAGATCTCTAAAAAATATATTCCAAAAGAAACTGAAAAATACATGTGTGCAAAACATCTTGCATATTTTAAACAAAAATTAATGGACTGGAAAAAAGATCTCAAGAAAACAAATAATGAAGCAATATTCAATGCCTCAATGGATGACAACAGTGCTTCAGCTGACATTGTTGATCAAGCAAGTTCATATACAGAGAAAAATGTTGAAATGAGAGCGATCAACAGACAAATAAAATTAATTTCAAAAATTGATGGAGCTTTAAAAAAAATTCAAGATGGAACATATGGTTTTTGTGAGGAAACTGCTGAACCAATTGGTCTTAAAAGATTAATGGCAAGGCCAGTTGCAACTTTATGCATATCAGCTCAAGAGAAACACGAAAAGGAAGAAAAAGTTTACGCTGATATTTAAGGGTAGTCTATTTCAGCATCTTTATTTAATGCTTTAAATCCTTTGATAACTGCTGGACGTTTTGCAATATCAACGAACCATCTAGATAATCCCTTAAAGTTTTCTAATCCAATATCATGTCTTTTGTGACGTGCTATCCAAGACCATGTCGCAATATCAGCAATAGAATATTCTTTTCCAGCTAAATAGTCACTTGTTGATAGTCTTGCTTCCAAATCTTCGTATAACTTTCTAGTTATTTTAAAATATCTTTCCTCTCCCCATTCACTTTTTCCTTGGTGATAATAATGAAACTGATGATGTTGACCTATCATTGGGCCAATCAAACCCATTTGGGCCATCAACCACTGATTTATCTCTAATTTATTATTTTCTGGATAAAACATTTTACTTTTATCACCTAAGTACATCAATATTGCTCCTGACTCGAATATTGACTTTTTATTTTCGTGATCAGTAATCACTGGTATCTTATTGAAAGGACTAATTTTTTTGAATTCAGCTTTGTGTTGTTCACCTTCGTTTAAGTTTACTTTGGTAATTTTGTAGTCAAAGCTTATCTCTTCCAACATTATGCTAATTTTCCAACCATTAGGAGTATCGGCTGTAAATAGCTCGATCATTATTTCACACCTAATCTGTCTTTTATAATGTTAGATGCAGTAGTAAATTCAAACCTATATTTCTCCTTAGGTCTTGCATATTTAAAACATCCTCTAGCAGCTAAAGCACCTTCATGAAAACCAGATAATATTAATTTTAGTTTTCCTGGATAATTACAAATATCGCCAATAGCAAAAATACCTTTTTTATTAGTTTCAAAATTTTCTGTATTAACTGGTATTGTTTTTTTATCTAAATTTAGTCCCCATTCAGCTATTGGCCCAAGCTGCATTATTAAACCAAAAAAACCTAAAACATAATCAGCCTTTAGAGTTTTGCTTTCACCTTCTTCGCTTTTAATCTCGACTTCCTCTAAAGATCCATTACCTTTCACATCTTTAATTGAGTACTTTGTAAATAAATTAATTTTATTTTTTTCACTTAGTTCTTTTATTTTTTGAACGCTTGCAGCTGCGCCTCTAAACTCATCTCTCCTATGTATAAGAGAAACTTTTGAAATATTTGACAATTCAATTGCCCAGTCAAGTGCACTATCTCCACCTCCAAAGATAGCTACTGACTTATCCTTAAAAATACTTTTGTCTTTAATTGAGTATAAAACTGTTTTGCCATCAAACTTTTCTGCACTCTTTGTCGGGAATTTTCGTGGTTCAAAAGAACCCACTCCCCCAGCAATTACTACATTTGGTGTGTTAAACTCTTTACCATTACTTGTTTTTACTATCCAACTTTCATTTTCTTGTCTTAGTTCTTGAACTCTATCATTTAAATGAAAGTTAAAGTTAAAGGGTTTTATTTGTTTAATTAAATTGTTTGTAAGTTCTTCCCCAGTACATTCAGGAACCGCTGGGATATCATAAATTGGTTTATCTGGATAGAGTTCTATACATTGGCCGCCGATTTTATCTAAGTTATCAACTATTTCACATTTCAAGCCAATGATTCCTAATTGATGAGCACAAAACAATCCTGTTGGGCCTGCACCAATTATCACTACATCTGTTTTAATCATTAAACCTGTTTCTCCGGCATATATACACTTAGACCATCTAGATCATCAGAGACCATAATTTGACAGCTAAGTCTACTGTTTGATTTTGGTTCATAGGCTTGATCTAACATGTCATCCTCGCCCATTTCTTTTTTTGGTAGTTTATCATACCAGTCTTCTTTGACATAAACATGGCATGTGGCACAAGACATGCTGCCACCACAATCTGCATCAATTCCTGGGATGTCATTTTGAACAGCCCCTTCCATAACAGTCAGACCATTTTGGATCTCGACTATATGTTCTTTGCCATTATGCTCAATGTATCTGATTTTTGTCATTCAATTTATATAAGCACAAAAAAAAATAGGGCAAGTAATGAAACTTGCCCTATTTTATATCGTAACTAACTGTTACTATGCTCTTCTTGTAGAGTTAGAAACTGCGCAAGACCAGATAATTAAACCAAATGCGATTTTATTAACAAAGTCTGCTAAGTTATAGATAACGTTTAATGCGTTAGCATCAATTCCACCTGTTAGGTAACCAAAAATGTAACCTAATGGGTAAATTGCCCAACCTACAGTAACAATCATTCTTAAAGCTCCAAATGCAGTTACTAAAGCTTTATTTCCAGATTTAGCAGCAACTTTTCCTGCTTCTCCTGAAAAGATTTCATAAAGAATGTAAATCCATCCAGCCATACCGATTATGAAACCTAGTGTAGCGTTGATGAATCCAGCTTCTCCAAGATATCCACCTATTAACATAACTAGTGAACCAATTAAGATTCTCCAGAATATGTTTGTGTCAACTTTTCTTACTGCTGAAAGAATTAAGTAAAATTCTACTAGCTGTAGCGGTACAGTAATTAACCAGTCAATGTATCTGTATACAGTTGGAGTATCACCTGTTTCAACCCATACTGCTCTCATATACATATAGTGAATAAATGCTATACCAGTTACTAATCCAGCTACGTTTACTGATTTTCTCCATTGAGAACCGACATTAGCCTGTTCCATAAAGAAAAACGCTGTAGCTGCTAACATACCCATTGAAATTAACCAAAACGAAATACCTACGAAATCGTCTGTAGCTAAAAAGGCTGTTGCCGCGTTAGCTGCTGTAGTTGCTCCAAAAAGCACTGCCGCTAAAGCTAACATTTTCATTGTCTTCATAAAAAACTCCCTCATAGTTAGTTTTTTTTATTAGTTTAAATTTAAACTACAGACTAATCTAATGATTAGTCTAAAGTTAGGGTTAGATAGCAAAAAAAATTACTTTATTGAAGAGTTTTTGACCGCTAAAAAGTATTGATTTTACTTACTTTGTGAAATTAAATACAACCTGTTACATAAAATCATTATAAAAGTGAGTTAAAAAGCAAATCAATATGACTGATAGTTTTAACAAAATTTATCAAGAATCAATCCAAAATCCTGAGAAGTTTTGGCAGAATATATCTGAAGATATCTTTTGGTTTAAAAAGCCAACAAAAATTTTAAACAAATCTAGTCCACCGTTTTATAAATGGTTTGAGGATGGAGTAACGAATACTTGTTACAACGCAATTGATATACATATCGACCAAGGGAAAGGTGATAAAATAGCCTTGATATATGACAGCCCTATTACAAAAAATAAAGCAAAGTTCACTTACAATGAATTAAAGGAAAGGGTTTCAAAATTTGCTGGGGCACTTGACAATCAAGGGATCAAAAAAGGTGACAGAGTAATTATTTATATGCCAATGATACCAGAAGCAGTCATTGCTATGCTTGCTTGTGGAAGAATTGGTGCAATACACTCAGTGGTCTTTGGAGGATTTGCATCAAATGAGTTAGCTAGCAGGATTGACGATAGTAAAGCAAAAATTTTAATTACAGCCTCTTGTGGATTTGAACCAGGAAGAACCGTTGAATACAGACCTTTAGTTGATGGAGCACTTAAACTTGCAAAACATAAAGTTGAAAAGGTAATTTTATTTCAAAGAGAAGGTCATGAGGTGAAACTTAATTCACCTCTCGAGATTAGTTGGGAAGAGTCACTGATAAATGCTAAAGAAAAAGATTGTGTTGAAATAGGAGCAAATGAGTTTGCATATATTTTATACACATCAGGAACAACAGGAATTCCAAAAGGTATCGTTAGAGATGTTGGTGGACACATAGTTGCACTTAAATGGACTATGAAAAATATTTATAATATTGATGAGAACGATGTTTGGTGGTCAGCAAGTGATATTGGTTGGATTGTGGGACACTCTTATATTGTCTATGCACCATTGTTTAAAGGTTGCACAACTGTCTTATTTGAGGGAAAGCCTGTAGGTACTCCTGATGCAGGTGTTTTTTGGAGAATTATTTCTGAATACAAAATAAAATCTTTATTCACTGCTCCAACAGCTTTTAGAGCAATTAAAAAAGAAGACCCAGATGGAAAATTTTTTTCTAAATATGATTTAAGTTCTTTTGAGTCTCTATTTTTGGCTGGAGAGAGAGCTGATCCAGATACAATTAAGTGGGCAGAAAATTTATTAAATGTTCCAGTTATTGATCACTGGTGGCAAACCGAAACAAGTTGGGCAATAAGTTCAAATTGTACTGGAATAGAAATGCAAAATACCAAATATGGGTCTGCATGCAAAGCAGTTCCTGGCTATGATGTAAAAATAATTAAACCAGATCATTCAATTGCAAAACCAAATGAAATGGGAGATATAGTTGTTAAATTACCTTTACCACCTGGAACTTTTCCTACACTTTGGAATGCAGATAAAAGGTACGAAGAAAATTATATGTCTAATTATAAAGGTTACTATCAAACTTATGATGCAGGACATATTGATGATGATGGCTACATATGGATTATGTCAAGAACTGACGATATAATTAATGTTGCTGGACATAGATTATCTACTGGAGCAATAGAGGAAGTTTTATCTGAACATCAGTCAGTTGCTGAATGTGCCGTTCTTGGAATTGCTGATAAATTAAAAGGACAATTACCAATAGGTTTAGTTGTTTTAAAATCTGGTGTTAAAAAAGACAATGAGAGTATCTCAAAGGAATGTATTCATATGGTCAGAGATAAAATTGGACCAGTTGCTGCATTTAAAGTTGTGATTGTTATAAAAAGACTTCCAAAAACAAGATCGGGGAAAATTTTAAGAGGAACTATAAGAAAAATTGCTGATAAAGAGGACTATAAAATGCCTGCAACAATTGATGATCCAGCAATTTTAGACGAAATTACTCAAAGCTTAATAGAAAATAAAATTCTAAACAAATAGTTTCATTTAATCCAGAAATTTAATAGGTTTTCCTGAAGCTTCACCAATAATTTCTCCATATTTCATTTTAACTTCTCCATTTATTATTGTGTAAACAGGTGTTCCTTTAAACTTATATCCATCAAATGGTGACCATCCACACTTACTTTCTATTTTATCATTTTTAATTTCTATTACTTTATTCATATCCACGATTGTAAAGTCTGCATCATAGTCCTCTTTAATATATCCCTTTCCTATTATGCCAAATATTTTTGCTGGATTCTCACAAACGAGATTTATTAATTGTTCAAGCGATAATTTGCCGTCATTTACATGATTTAGCATTACTGGCATCAAAGTTTGAACTCCTGGCATTCCAGAAGGTGTATCTGGATACTCTTTGTCCTTATTTGCTTTTAGATGTGGGGCATGATCAGAACCAATTGTGTCATTATAATTATTTCTTACTGCATACCATAAACGATCATAATGACTTTTATCTCTTAAAGGTGGATTCATTTGTGCGTAAGTTCCAAGCTTATCATAACAATCAGGCGCATATATCGTTAAATGTTGCGGGGTTATCTCAAAAGTAATATTTCCTTTATTCTGAGATAAGAAATCTATTTCCTGCTTGGTTGTAATGTGTAAGATGTGGGCTTTCTTACCTAATCTTTTTGCAATTTTCACAATCTTTCTTGTAGATGAAATTGCGCACTCTTCATCCCTCCATATTGGATGAGAATGAACATTCCCTTTTTCTCTTAATTTTTTCCTTAAGTTTAAAATATCTTCATCCTCTGAATGGACTGCAACAATTTTTGAAGTACTTTCAAAGACCTTTTCTATGTCTTCCTCTCTATGAACTAATAAAGTTCCTGTTGATGAGCCTGCGAACAATTTAACACCACAACATCCTTCTAATCCTTTAAGACTCGCTAATTCACTTTGATTAGTAGGAGTAGCTCCAAAATAAAATGCATGATTACAATACATTCGATTTTTTGCTAAATTTATTTTTCTCTGAAATTCTTTTTGATTTGTCGTTGCTGGATTGGTGTTTGGCATTTCAAAAACTGAGGTAATACCGCCAACTATTGCCGCTCTACTCCCTGAGGCTAAATCTTCAGTATCTGTTGAACCTGGCTCCCTAAAATGTGTTTGAGTATCTATGCAGCCTGGTAGAACAGTAAGTCCACTCGCATCGATTATTTGTCTAGCCTCTTCCTCAAGCTTTCCAATCTTTACGATTTTATTGTTTCGAATGCCTATATCAACATCTTTGAGATTTTTATCGATATAGCATTTTCCTTTTTTGATAATAAGATCTAACATTTATAAAAAAAGTACTTATATCATTAGTTATATTATTACAATATGAATACAAATAAAGTTTATATATTAGAAGATAGAGGCCTTCTTTATATTAATGGAGACGACGCTAAAGAATTTTTACAAAATATAATTACAAACAACATTGAAAATGTAAAAGAGGATAATAGTAGTTTTTCAGCTCTTTTAACGCCACAAGGTAAATATCTTTATGATTTTATAATTATAAAACATAAATCAGGATATCTTCTAGATTGTGAAAAAAAAATAATCGAAGATTTGTTCAAACAATTAAATTTGTACAAACTTAGATCAAAAGTAGAAATACTTAATCTAAGTAATGAGTTTGTTATTGCAAATTTAAGCAAGCAAAAATTTTTAGAACTAGAAAATTCTAAAGATGAAGTAGGTTATACTGTTAAATTTAGAGAAGACCCAATACTTTTAGATCCTAGGTCCAAAGATTTAGGAGCTAGACTAGTAATAAATTTAGAAAAATTATATTTGTCTTTAAAAAAATTAGGATTAGAGATTTCAGATTCTAATGAATACTATAATCTTAGCCATGAATTAGGCATTCCTCAAATTGATACAAAGAAACTACAAGATAAAATTTTTGGAATTGAATGTAACATTGAGGAACTAAATGGAATTGATTTTAAAAAGGGATGTTATGTGGGACAAGAAAATACCGCAAGAATTAAACTAAAAGATAAACTTAATAAAAGATTATTTGCGATTGAAATTTTAGAAGGTCAAATTAATAGTGAAGAAATAACTTTTGAAAGTAAAAATATTGGAAGATTATTAATAAATAATAAAAATCCCTTTGCTTTATTGAAGCTAGATAATAAAAAATTTAATTTTGAAATTAATCTAAAATGCGGAGATGCAAAAATAAAGGTTTTAAAGCCAAGGTGGTTTTAAATTATTTAATAAATTTTGATAAATCTGGTTTAAAATAATTAGGTCCCTTCATGACTTTTCCAAATTCATTAAATATTGGTTTTCCATCTTTTCCTAACTTACTCATATTAGACTTTTGGACTTCATCAAAACATTTATCTAAATTTATTCCAAAAGCATGACCTGCTCCATAAGTTACGTACAATATGTCAGTCAAAGCATCAGCAACTTCAGTTAAATTTTTTTCTGATATAGCTTGTTTGAGTTCCTGAAGTTCCTCGTTAATTAACGATATTCTTAATGAATTAATTTTATCTGTGCTTAAACTTGATGAATCTTTTACATCTTGATTAAAAGTTTTCATAAAAAAACCAACCTTTTCAAAATTTGTCATTTTACTCCTATATGATTTTAATAATATTTAATGTATAAGTATTTAATATACTCTCAAAATATAATTATGAAATTCAGAAAAGAATATGATAGCATTGGCAGTATCAACGTGCCTGTGGATAAGTATTGGGGAGCATCAACTCAGAGATCAAAGAAATACTTTGATATTGGAGATGTGTTAGTTAGACCAAAATTAATTAAGTCTATAGCTGTAATAAAAAAGGCTGCAGCTGTTACAAACTTCAAAAATAAAGATATTAATTCAAAAATCTTTAAGTCAATTGTTAAAGCTGCAGATGAGGTTATCAGTGGAAAATTAGACCAGCATTTTCCACTTAAAGTTTGGCAGACAGGTTCTGGTACCCAAACTAACATGAATGTTAATGAGGTAATTTCAAACAGAGCTATTGAAATTTTAAAAGGTAAGAAGGGAACTAAAAAACCTGTTCATCCTAATGATCACGTTAATAAATCCCAATCTACTAACGATGTATTTCCAACAGCTATGCATATTGCTATAGCTATGGAAACTATAGAAAAACTATTACCAAGTTTAAATCTATTAAACAAAGAACTAAAAAAGAAAGTTAGAGAATTTAATAAAATTGTAAAAATAGGAAGAACGCACCTTCAAGATGCAACACCCTTATCATTGGGACAAGAATTTTCAGGTTATCAGACGCAATTACAAGAAAGCATAAAAAGAATAAAAGCATCTTTAAGTGAAATTTATTTTCTTGCACAAGGTGGAACAGCTGTTGGCACAGGTATAAATACAAAAAAAAATTTTGATAAGAAAATAGTAAATGAAATAAAAAAAATTACGAAATTACCTTTCAAGCCAGCTAAAAATAAGTTTGCTGCTTTAGCCGCTCATGATGCAATTGTTAATTATTCAGGCACACTAAATACAACCGCAGTATGTTTAATGAAGATTGCAAACGATATTAGATTTTTAGGGTCAGGTCCAAGAGCTGGATATGGAGAATTAATACTTCCAGAAAATGAACCTGGATCATCGATAATGCCTGGAAAAGTAAACCCAACTCAATGTGAAGCTGTGACTATGGTTTGTGTTAAAGTAATAGGAAACCATAATGGGATTACTATGGCTGGATCGCATGGGCATTTTGAGCTTAATGTATTCAAACCTTTGATAATTCATAATGTTCTTCAATCAATACAAATTTTGTCTGATAGCACAAAAAGTTTTGCAAAATATTGTATATCTGGACTTAAGGCAGACAAAAATAGAATTAAGCATTTAGTAGATAATTCGTTAATGTTAGTAACTGCTTTATCTCCAAAAATCGGCTACGATAATGCCGCAAAGATAGCAAAAAATGCCTTAAAAAATAAAACAACTCTTAAAGTTGAGGCAATGAAAACAGGGCTTATCAATGAGAAGGAATACAATAAAATTGTAGATCCATATAAAATGATAAAACCTTTTTAGTTATTTATTATTCTTTTAACGAGTGATTTTAGTTCTTGCGAATTTTTAATGTTATAATCTTTTTCTTCTATATTTATATCTGTATTATCTAATTGATTTATTTTAATATCTGATATTGAAATTAAACCTGTGTTGATATTTCTTTTAATCTTAAAAAATATTTTTTTTAAATTTTTAACCTTGCTTGACTTTAATTGAAACTTTTTAGCAAAATTTCTAGTGTTTTTAATAGTTATAATGTTTGATGAATTGAAAATTATTTCTCCTTTTTCTGTATCGTAAGATATTTTAGACTCAATTTCACCTATGTTGCTTAAATTCATTATGGTCTCATTTAAATAGATTGATTTTTCTTCGATATTAAAACTTATGTAACCATCTTTCAAAATTTCGTGCTCAATATTAGTTAAAGATAATTTCAACCTTCCATTTAAATTACCGATTAAATCAGATTCTAAATTCAATATTGAAAAAACTAGCTCATCTATAAGAAAATTTAATTTTTGCCGGTTAAGAATAATATTAGAATTTAAATGAAATGGTTTTAATTCTATTTTAGTATCAATTTTTATATCATTATTATTTTCTGGAGATTTTATAAAAATCATATTATTTTTTAATTGATAATCAATTTCAATATTCTGATTTAAAAAATTTATAAATGTTGATCCAGTAAAGTCTGAGCTTTGTTGAGAATTTAATTTATTTTTAATTGATATATTAGGTTTCTTGAAATTAATTTCAATTTGTGAATTATATTTGGAATTAAATTCTTTTTTCCATAAAGATTTAAAGTTTAAATCGAATATGTTTCCATAAACATTCAATTTTTTAAAATTATCTTTCCTTGATGTTGTAAAAACAATTTTTTCTATAGGGGAGATCATTAAAGTTTCGTTTTGCTCATCCAATATAAATATTTTACTTTTTTTTATATGAATTGGTTTACTTTCACTGTTGTGAAAATAATTTCTCAAAATCTTATATTCTTTTTCTTTTAATAAAAAATTATTCTTATGAATTTCAAATTTCTCAAAATTTAATTTCGATTTTGGATATAGATTATTTGAATTTAAAAAAACCTTTAATTTCTCAATATCAATAAACATAGTTTCTTTGTCATCATTATCTATTGATAAAGAGGAATTATTAATTAACAAATGGGGTTTTGGTAATAATTGATACTTTATGTCACCATCTATGTTCAAGTTAATATCAAAGTCTGAGTAAAATCTTTTCTCAATTATATTTTCTATACTTTTATAATTAAATAAAACTGGTATTGATAAATAAATGCCAAACAAAAAAAATAATGCAACTAATAAGAAAATTCCTTTAACGAATAGTGGAACATTGCCTATTTTTTTCATTAATTCAATATCGCTTAAATTAAAAAAAAATAAACGATGAATTTTGAATATTTAAAGAATCTCAACAAAACGCAGGAAGAGGCTGTTTTATATTTAAATGGACCACTTCTAATTGTTGCAGGCGCAGGTTCTGGTAAAACTAGAGTTTTAACTGCAAGAATCGCTCATATAGTTAAACAACACAAAGCATTTCCTAATCAAATTTTAGCTGTAACGTTTACAAATAAAGCTGCAAAAGAAATGCAATTAAGAGTCTCTAAATTCTTAAGAAAAGAGGCTACTGGATTACCTTGGTTAGGCACTTTTCATTCAATAAGTGCAAAGATATTAAGAAAACATGCTGAGGCAGTAGGTTTAAAGTCGAATTTTTCAATTATTGATCAAGACGATCAGGTAAGGTTAATAAAAAATATCTGTAAAGCTGAAAACATAGATACAAAAAAAATATCTCCAAGATATATTTTGGCAGTAATTGATAAATGGAAGAATAAGGGTTTTTACCCTAATGAAGTTGTTCTCAAGCGTAAAGATGTGTTAGAAAAAAATTTTCTAGGTATTTATAAAATATATCAACAGAAATTAATAGATTTAAATGCAACAGATTTTAGTGACCTAATTCTTCATACTGTAAAAATTTTTGAAAAACACAAAGATATTTCAAAATTGTATTCAAAAAAGTTTAAATATATTTTAGTAGATGAATATCAAGATACTAATTATATTCAAAGTGAATGGCTAAAATATTTGGCTGAATATAATCAGAACATTTGCTGCGTTGGTGATGATGATCAATCGATATATAGTTGGCGGGGTGCTGAAATTAAAAATTTTCTTCAATTTGAAAAAGTTTACGATAATACCAAAATTATAAGATTAGAAAAAAATTATAGATCTACACAAAATATTTTAAGTGTTGCATCAAATATTATTGAAAATAATCAAAATAGAGTGGGGAAAAAACTTTTTACGGATCAAGAGGATGGAGAATTAGTAACTTTAAACTGCTTTAGAAACGTAAAAGATGAAGCAACTGAAATTGGTTCTAACATTGAAGATTTTAAAAATAAATTTTCATTAAATGAAATTGCAATTCTTGTGAGAGCTATTTTTCAAACTAGAGAATTTGAAGAAAGATTTTTAAAAATTGGAGTTCCATATAGAATTATTGGTGGAATTAAATTTTATGAAAGAGCAGAGATAAAAGATTGTGTTGCTTACCTTAAAACGGTTTATCAACCACAGGATGATTTATCATTCGAAAGAATTTTAAACGTTCCAAAAAGATCTATCGGGGATACTACGGTAAAGACTATTAATAATTTTGCTAAATTAAATAAATGCTCATTAGAAATTGCTTCAAAACAATTAATTGAACAGAACAAAATTAAGCCAAAAACAAAATTAGGTTTAAATTCTCTTATAAATCTTTTATCAAAATGGAGGAATGATTTAAAAGGTAAAATGAACCATAACAAGTTATTACAATTAATTCTTGATGAGTCTGGCTATAGTGAAATGCTTAAAAATAAGAAAGACCTAGAAAATGAAAATAGGTTGGAAAATATAAAAGAATTATTAAATGCAATGAAAGAATTTGATAATTTAGAGAGTTTTTTAGAGCATGTTGCTCTTGCAACATCCTTAGATCAAGATTGGCAGAGTGAAAAAGTTAATTTAATGACAATACACGCATCTAAAGGCTTAGAATTTGACGTCGTATTCTTACCTGGGTGGGAAGAAGGTTTATTCCCTCATCAAAAAAGTATTGAGGAAAAAGGAGAAAGTGGTTTAGAGGAGGAGAGAAGATTGGCTTATGTTGCGATTACCAGGGCAAAAAAGCTTGCTAAAATATCATTTTCTATGAACAGATTTTATCAAGGAGACTGGATAGACAGTATGGCATCAAGGTTTGTAGATGAATTACCAGATGAGTATATTAAAAAAAACAATAGTTTTATAGATGAAAAAGAAGAGGATTTTGAATTCAATCAAGATATAGATTTCGATAGTGACAGCGAAGTTAGAAGTCCTGGTTGGATACGTTACCAAAAAAAACTAAAATGAGTAATGAAATTAATAATATTATTTTAAAGAATAATTTAGATGGATATATTCTACCAAAAAATGATAATTATTTTACTGAGTACTCAACAATAAACCATCTAAAATCAATAACAAATTTTTCAGGGTCCGCGGGATTTGCATTGTTCTTAAAAAAAGCAAGATATTTATTTGTTGATGGAAGATACACACTACAAGCTGAAAAGGAAGCTGGAAAGAAATTCAAAATTCTTGAAATTCCTTATGTATGGCCCAAAAATATTTTGAAGCATAAAAGTAAGATTGGTTTTAATCCAAATCTTTTTACACAAGAAACTTTAAATAAATATTTTGGAGATACATTTAATCTAGTTCCAATAAACTTTAGTTTTAGAATAAAAACTATAAAAAAAAAAATCAATCCATTTTTTAAGCTAGATAACCTTGTGGCAGGTAGGAGTGTAAATAGTAAAATTAATCAACTTGTTAAAATCATGAAAAAAAAGAAAATCGATTATAATTTTATTAGCTCGGGTGAAAATATTTGTTGGCTTCTCAATATTAGGGGAAATGATCTTCCCAATTCTCCTGTTGCAAATTGTAAAATGATAATAACTAAAGAAAAAAAAATATTTTTTTTTTCAAATCTTGATAAAATAAAAAATTTAAAATCACTTTTCAAAAAATTTAAAATATATTTTCTGAAGGAAAAGAATATGTTGAAATGTCTAGTAAAACTTAAAAATGGTAATTTTAGTATTGATAATAAAACCTGCTCAGTTTTTGAGGAAAACTTGATCAATTATAAATTTAAAATTATTGGCAGAAAAGATCCTGTTTATGACTTAAAATCAATAAAAAATAAAACAGAGATTAAAAATATGATTAATGCACATATTGAAGATGGTGTGGCTTTAACTAAATTTTTATACTGGATTAAAAATCATAGCTTAAATAACCTATCAGAGAAAAAGGTGGAAAAAAAACTCGAGATTTTTAGAAAAAAAAGTAAAAATTATTTATATCCAAGTTTTGATACAATTGCTGGATCTGGACCAAATGGGGCGATTATTCATTATAGATCTAATAAAATTTCAAACAGAATTATAAGAAAAAAAGACCTATTACTCCTCGACTCTGGAGGCCAATACAAATGGGGGACTACTGATGTAACAAGAACGATGTGTTTTTCTAATCCTTCAAATGAAATTAAAGATATATTTACTCGAGTTTTAAAGGGCCATATCGCTGTATCATCATGTGATATAAACAAAGTTAAAAACGGCCATAATATTGATAAAATTGCAAGAAAAAGTCTAAATTCAGTTGGCCTTGATTATCGTCACGGCACAG
Source organism: uncultured Pelagibacteraceae bacterium (assembly GCA_902612575.1). GTDB lineage: Bacteria > Pseudomonadota > Alphaproteobacteria > Pelagibacterales > Pelagibacteraceae > Pelagibacter. The sequence goes on from CACMDZ010000001.1 coordinate 47,742, forward strand.
GTCATGGCGTTGGCGCATTTCTTAATGTTCATGAAGGACCACAAGGAATAACAAAAAATAATTATGTGAAATTAAAAGAAGGAATGGTTTTAAGTAATGAACCTGGGTTTTATAAAAAAAATGATTTTGGAATAAGAATTGAAAATTTAGTTTTTGTAAGAAAAAGTAAATCCAAACTTTATTTTGAAAATCTAACAATGGCTCCCATAGATATAGATTTAATTAATTTTAAATTACTAAATAACAAAGAAAAAAATTATCTGTTTAAATATCACTTTAAAGTTTATAATAATATCTACTTATATTTGAATAAAAGTGAAAAAAAATGGTTAGCAAGTTTAATCCAATAATCTAAGCCATTCTTTTTGAGATAAAATTTGAATTCCTAATTCTTTAGCTTGTTCTACTTTTCTGTTTGTAGGTTTTTCACCAATAATTAAATATTCTAATTTTTTATTAACTGTGCTTACAACTGAACCAGAATTTTTTTCTATTAATGATTTTGCCTCTGCTCTACTTATGTCTAATAGTTTACCAGTAAACATGAATGTTTTATTTAAAAGTTTTCCATTTTTATTTTCTTTGAGATCAGAAACATTTAAAATTGTAGATAATTTTTTGATTACACTATAATTCAATTTATTATTAAAAAATTTCTTTAAAGAACTAATTTGTGTGTCTCCTATTCCATCAATGTTCAAAAATTCATTAAATTTTTTTTGTGAAATAAAACTCATAAAATTTTTTATGGATTTAGTATATTCTGCTAAAAGTTTTGCATTTTCTATTCCAATATGTCTAATTCCTATGGCATATAAAAATCTATCAAATGAAACATTTCTTGATTGGTTTATTGAATATTTCAAGTTTGAAACTGAAAGATTACCCCATCCATCTAATTTAGAAATTTTATCGTAGTCTAAATTATAAATATCTTGTGGAAAACGAATTAATTTTAAATCCCAAAAATTTTCTACAACTTTTTTTCCAAGTCCATCAATATTCATTGCCTCTTTTGAAATAAAATGTTTAATTTTTTCAATTGCAATTTTTTCACAGTCATAACCTTCGTTCGTACACCTTCTTACGGCATCATGTTTCTTTGTTACTCTGTTAAACTCTTTTACAGTTTCTGATCCACAAGATGGGCAGTTTTCAGGAAATATAAATTTTTTTGATTTTTTATTCCTTTTTTTTAAATCAACATGTACGACATGCGGTATTACATCCCCGGCTCTTTCAATTTTAACTGTATCTCCAATCCTTATATCTTTTCTAATAATTTCATCCTCATTATGAAGCGTAGCGTTAGAAACTACTACCCCTCCTATATTTACTGGTTTTATTCTTGCTACTGGTGTTAATGCGCCAGTTCTACCGACTTGGATACTTATATTTGTTATTTGAGAGTATGCACTATCCGCGGAAAATTTATGGGCTATAGCCCACCTTGGAGAATTAGCAGTAAAACCTAATCTTTTTTGAAGTTCGAGACTATTAATTTTATAAACTAAACCATCAACATCATATTCTAGATCAAAACGATTGTTTTCGAATTTTTTATGGAAATTAACTAAATCTTTTACAGTTTTTAAAATTTTATTATTTTCATTAATTTTAAATCCCCATCTCTTTAATGAATTTAAAAAATCTGACTGTTTCTTTATTTTTTCATCAATAAAATAGCCATAGGTGTATGCTATAAAATTCAATGGAATTTTTTTTGTTTCACTAGTATTTTTTTGTCTCAATGTTCCAGATGCTGCGTTTCTAGGATTCGCAAAATTATATTTTAATGCATTAAAATCATTTTTTTTTATAAAAACTTCTCCTCTAATATCAATATCTTTTGGGAAATCCTTATCTGTTATTTTTTGAGGTATATCTTTAATCGTCCTTAAGTTTTCAGTAATTACCTCTCCTGTAGTGCCGTCTCCTCTTGATGTTCCCATAACTAATAAACCATTTTTATAAGTTAGTGAGGCTGAAATTCCGTCAATTTTGGGTTCAACACTATATTCAAATTCAATTTTTTTATTTAAATAATTAAATATTTTCTTTTCAAAATTTTCTAGATCTACGATATTAAAAGCATTTGATAAGGATAACATTTTTACTCTGTGTTTAGATTTTATAAAATTTTTAGATGGTTTATATCCTAAGGAACCTGATGGTGATAATGGACTTTTTAAAAATAGGAATTTTTTTTCTAAATCAAGTATTTCTTTTTTAATAATATCATATTCCCTATCAGATATTGTTGGCGCACTTTTTTCAAAATAATTTTTGTTATGTTTTGTAAGTTTGTTTATTAATTTAGTATAATTTTTTCTAATCTCACTTTCTTTCATTTTGCTTTATTATTTAAACAAATTTTTAAATTTATTAAGTAATGATTTTTCTTTCTTAAGATTCTTTTTAATTTCAATTTTTCTGTAATTATTATTTATAATTTTATAGGATCTTTCGTACCATTCACTTGACTGATAATTATATCCAAGTAAAGCAGCATATTTCCTTGATTCATCCATAAGTCCCAGCTTATAATTTAACTCTACAAGTCTATATAAGGCTTCTTCTACATATATTGTTGTATCATATTCATTTACAATTCTTTTATATCTATTTATAGCTGGTATCCATTTTTCTCTATCTAAATAATAGTTAGCTAGGTATAGCTCCTTAGAAGCAAGCATTTCTTCAATAAGATCAAGTTTAAATTTTGCATCCTCAGCAAAATCACTGTTTGGAAATTCTTTAACTAATAAATTAAAATACTCTTTAGCTTTTATGATTTCTCCTAAATCTTTTTTTTCATCTACTATTTGATTGTAGTGACAAACGGCTAATAAATAATAAGCATAATTAGTATCAGGATGATTTTTATATTTATCTAAAAATCTCTCCAACTCAAATATTGCATCATCAAAATACATTTGAGAATAATAGGCATATGCAGCCATCAAAGTTGATCTTGGAGCCCAAATAGATTGTGGATATAATAGTTCTACCTCATTAAATTTTTTTACTGCGAAAAAAATATCCCCTCTATTAAATTCTTTCAATCCCTCGTTATAAGCCTCTATCATTTGCATTTCTAAATTATCTTCTTTAATTATAGAAATTTTTTCCTTCTTTTCAGAACAAGAAATTAAAGAAAAAATAATTAAAAGACTTAGTAAAAAATTATGAAATCTCATTATAGAATTTTAACAGAATATTTATAAAATTCTAATTTTTAAGCTATTGATTTAAGATTGTGACGATTATTTAATAAAGAATGTGGTAGATTTTTTCCTTTAATCTCAAGCAAAGAGTAATTTTTTGTATCACTAAATACTTTTCTCAATAATTTATTAGTCAAACTGTGCCCTCCATGATTACATTTAAGAGAGCCAATTAATCTATAACCAACTAAATATAGATCTCCCATACAATCAAGAATTTTGTGATTAACAAACTCATTTTCATTTCTCAATCCACTCTCATTAAGTATTTTATCATCTTTTACAACGATAGCATTCTCAAGAGATCCTCCTTTTCCTAAACCAACCTTTTTAAGTTTTTCAATATCCTCGTAAAGACAAAAGGTCCTTGAATTAAAAATATCATCCAGATTGTCTTCAAAAACATTAATTTTATTTTTTTGATTTCTGATTAGCTGATTTTTATAGCTTATCTCAAATTCTATTTCCAAAGTTGTATTTGATTTATCAAGTGAGATATACTTATTTTCTTCCATTACTTCTATATGATTATGAATTTTTATTAGTTTAATTGGTACGTCACTGGTTTCTAAGCCAGTATTTTTTAAGATCTTTACAAAATCTTTTGCAGATCCATCAAGAATTGGTACTTCTTGTGAGTCAAGTTCTACCATTGCATTATCTATTCCTAATCCCAAAAAAGCAGCCATAAGATGCTCGATTGTTGACACTTTAACGTCAAATTGATTTGAAACTGTTGTGCATAGTGTAGCTTCGCTTACATTTTCAAAATTTGGAATTACAATATTGTTATGTTTTAAATCTACTCTCTTAAAAGTTATCCCAGTATTTGGGGGAGATGGTAATATATTCATATTCACTTTTTTTCCGGTGTGAATACCAACTCCTGAGAATGTTATTTTATTTGCTATTGTAGACTGAGACAAAACTGACATAACAAAAATATATAAAAATAAGGAAAAATTAATATTCAAGTAATATTACGAGAAAATACAATTATTTAGAAAAAAGATTAAAAAACTTCTCAAAAAAGCCTTGTTTTGTGGGCTTTTTCTTTGTTTTAATAAAAAAACTTTCTTCGCTTAAATTATAGTCAAGACCAGCTTCACAGATATGCAAATTGCTTTCTTCATATAAAATCAATTCAGATACATATTTATTAATAGTTAAACTATAAATATTTAAGTCTAACTTTGATCCACCACCTATGACTATTAATTTAGGTTTTGAAAGAGTATTAAATTTTTTAATATAATCACTTTTTAGTAAAACTAACTCAAAAATTTCATTTATTCTTGCCTCTATAATTTGCTTTAACAAGTCTACAGATATATTTTTTTTCAAAATTTCACTATATGGATTAGTTTGTTTATTCTCAGTTTTATTAAAAAATAAATTTTTCTCTGATTTATTTAAATTTATTTTTAAATTTTCTGAATACTCCAAATCAAGCTTCAAAACATTAGAAATGTCTTTTGTAATATTATTACCACCTATTGTTATTGACTTAAAAAAATCGAATCCACCATTATTGAAAATATAACTACTAGTTCTTTCGTAACCTATATCTATAAAAACATTATGATCTTTATTGTTATCTTTTTTTTTTAAATAAATAGTTTTTACATAACTGGAACAGTATAAATTTAATATTTTTATATTATTTTTTTTAAAATGGTTATTAACATTATCAACTAAAATTTTGTTTAAACAAATAAATTTTATTTGTAATTTAATAGATTTTATTTTTATATCATTGTAAATTTTTTCTAATTTTTTGCCTTCATTAATTTCTATATTGTTTACTATAAGATGGATTACTTGATCTTTAAAATTATTTTGAGAAACAATATAAAGAGACTCTTCAATAAGATTTTCATATACCTCATTTATTGATATAGCATGATCAAATACTTTTTTAATGGACATATCTAAAGAATAGAAGTTTGGATTATCATATAAAACAATAACATCATCTATATGTGTAGATAAATTTTTTTCTGCATCCCTAATTAAATTATTTAGTGATACTTCAAAATTTCCAAAATTTTTTTCTTTAGAGCAATAAACGTTGTTATTTTCTTTATCGAAAACTCCTAGGATTAAATTATTTGATCCAAAATCTATAATAGTTTTATAATCACTCATTATAATTTGTTAGTATAATTTGATCAGGAACCCTAAGATCTACAATTTTAGTATTTAATAAAATTCCGTTATCTAATAATTGTTTATAAATTTTTATTGATTTACTTTTATTTTTTGATGGTAACTTTAATGTAATACCATTTTTAAATGATATATCCCATCTTTTGTTTTTATAAAAAAAATACTTCTCTGTCATGTTCCAATGGAGTTGATATTTAATTAAAATATTTTGTAACTCTACATATTCATTTAATTTAAATTCTCCAAATACTGAAGGAACACTTTTACTTTCGAAAATCTGACTAGAACTAATTAGTTTTTCATTTCCTCCAATGTAAAAACTTTTTCCATTCTTTATTGTTTTTCCAACTATCTTTGTTTTAGATAAACTGATATTAAGTGTAGAAGGTATTATTTTTTTAACATAAATATTTTCCAAAAAGTTAAAATTATTTAATGTTCTAAAAATTTTTTCCTCACTTAATTTGAAAATATTTATGTTTTTAAAATTATTTAACTCAATTTCTATTAATTTTTTTTCATCGTAAGACAATCCAGTGATATTAATTTTTTTTAAAATAAATTTATTCTGATAACTCTCTAAAAATTTAAAATTAAATATTGAACTTAAAAAAATTAAAAAAAATAAGTAAAGATATAATTTATTTTTATTTGTCAATTGAAGCATCTTTAATTATTTCCTCTATAAGGTTCATAAAGCTAATATTTTTATATCTAGCAATTTCTGGTACTAAGGATAAAGATGTCATGCCAGGCTGGGTGTTTAACTCTAATAAATAAAATTTATTATTATAAAATCGAAAATCTGATCTTGAAACTCCCCTACATTTTAGTAATTTATGTGCTTTCATTGCAATTGAATTCACTTTATTAAAATTTTTTTTACTTATGTTTACTGGAATGAGATGTTCTGTTTTTGCACTAACACTATATTTTGCTTTATAATCATAAAATTTTCTTTTAGGTTTTAACTCTATAATACCTAATTTACGATTACCCAGTATAGCTGCTTGTATTTCTCTTCCAGGTATATATTTTTCTATTAAAATTTCTTTAAATCTTTCTAAGCTCATTAAATGGTGTCTAAAATTTTTTTTATTAGCTATGCATACACCGACACTAGAACCCTCATTAATTGGTTTTAGCACAACAGGGAATTTTAATTTTTTCTCAATTTTGTTTATTAGATTTTTGTAATTGAAATTATTTTTAAATTCAAATTTAAAGTAAGAAGGTGTTAAAATATTATTTTTTAGAAACATTTGTTTTGAAATTTCTTTATCAATAGCGAGTGAGGATGATAATACTCCAGAATGAGTATATTTTACTTTTTCTGACTCTAGAATTGATTGTATGTAGCCGTCTTCTCCATACCTTCCATGTAAAAGGTTTAGAACTAAATTTGGCTTAAATTTTCTCAACTTTTCTATAAAATTTCCATTAGGCTCTGTTAGCAAAAGCTTATATTTCCTATTTTTATTTAGCTCCTTTATTACACTATTTGCTGTAATTAAGCTTATTTCTCTTTCATTAGAATATCCTCCTGCTATCACTAAAATTTTTTTAATCATTCTACTAAAACAATTTCTAATTCTAATTTAATACCAGTTTTTATTTCAACTTCTTTTTTAACAAAATTAATCAAAGATTTCATTTCATTTGACTTTGCATTTTTTTTATTTACAAAAAAATTTGCGTGTTTTTCTGAAATAAACGCATCCCCAAAATTAGTTTTAGCAGGTACACTAGATCTTATTAATTCCCAAACCTTTCTATGTGTTTGTTCAACTGGGTTTTTGAATGTACTACCACTTGTTTTTATTTTAGAAGGTTGAGCTAACTCTTTCTTTTGTTTAAGTTCTTGAATCAAATTATGAATTTCTAATCCATTTTTTTTCTTACCTTTAAAAGTAGCACTTAAAAAAATTAAATCTTTAGGTAGTTCAATAGATCTGTAACTAAAATTAATTTTATTAGCAGGTATACTTTTGACTACGCCTTTAAAATCAATTAACTGTATTGAAATAAGTACATCTTTAAATTCTTTTTTAAAACATCCAGAGTTCATTCTAATTCCACCACCAATAGATCCAGGAATACAAGACATAAATTCTAATCCAGAAATATTATTATTTTTCGCAAAATCTGACAATTTTTTTTGAGATGCAGCACTTCCTGCAATAATAGTCTCTTCACCTAATAAAGAAATATTTGAGAAATTTTTCCCTAATTTTATAATTGTTCCTTCATATGTGTTATCGTCAAATAATACATTAGATCCATTTCCTAATATAAATATTTTACTACGAAACGCATAAAGTTTGAGATATTCTATCAATGCTTTAAGAGAATTGGGTTTAAAAAAAATTCTCGTTCTTCCACCGATATTAAACCAATTAAGTTTTTTGATACTTTGATCAAAAAAAATATCTCCATCGATTGATAATGCAAATTTTTTTATATCCTCAATTTTCATTAAAAATATTTTCTAAATTTTTCATCCAGTTAGATATTGATCCAGCTCCCATTCCAATAAAAATTTTTTCACCAAATGAATTCTGTTTTATAAACTTTTTTAATTGCATCTCGTCTTCAATTTGTATCAATTTAACTTTAGAATTTTTTATTATTAATTTTGCAAATGAATGGTAAGTAAAAGTCAGTTTAAATTTTTCATTAGCTGTATAAATGGGACATAATAAAACTGTATCTGCCAGATAAAAACACTTTGAAAATTCTTTTTTCAAATTAATTACTCTTGAAGTTCTATGAGGTTGAAATACACATACAATTTCTTTGTTTTTATATACACTCTTAACACCGCTTAAAACTGAACTTATTTCTGTAGGATGATGGGCATAATCATCATAAAAACCTACTTTTTTATAATCAAATAAATGAGTGAACCTTCTCTGGACACCTTTGAAATTACTTAGTCCTTGCTTAATGTATTTTTCAGGAATTCCGATTGTAAAGGCTAATGCAAATGCTGCGGTTGCGTTTCTTATATTGTGCATTCCAATCATTGGTAAAATAATACCTTTAATAGTTTTGTTTTTACTTGGGATATTAATTTTTATATCAAAACTAGAACGATTTAAAGTTTGCTTCATATTTATTATTTGGAAGTTTGATTTTCTACTTTTTCCATATGTATAAAAATTTTTGTTTTTAGATCTTTTAATAATATTCTGAAGATTTTGATCATCGCTGCAAATAAAGCCTTTTCCTACAGAAGGTATAGTTTCAATAAATTTCAAAAAGCTTTTTTTTAGATTATTTATATTTTTATAAAAATCTAAATGCTCAGAGTCTAAATTTGTAATGATAGAATACACAAATGGTATTTTTAAAAAACTTCCATCTGACTCATCAGATTCAGTTACACACCAATTACTTTTTCCCAACCTTGCAGAATTTCCGAAAGAATTTAGTACACCACCATTAATTATTGTTGGGTCTAGATTTCCTGAAGTAAAAATATTAGAAACCAATGATGTTGTAGTCGTCTTCCCATGTGAACCAGTAACAACAACATTTCTCATGAAAGATACAATGTGTCCTAACATATCTCCTCTTGAGTATATAGGTAATTTTTTTTTTATTGCTTCTAATACTTCGGGGTTATTTTTTTTTATTGCTGATGAAATTACTAAAACTGTAGTTTTATTTATATTTTCCTTTTTATGGTTTAGAAATACTCTAATTTTTTTTTCTCTTAGTTTTTCAATATTTCTATTATTAGAGATATCACTACCTTGAACTTTATAACCTAAACCATTCATTATTAATGCCAATCCACTCATGCCTATTCCGCCAATACCAACAAAATGTATAAGTTCGTTTTTTCTTAAATCAATTTTCATTTAAAAGTTTAATTAAATTAATTTTATTTTTTTCCCAAGTGTTTTCTTTAGTCAGATGAATTAAATTTTTTTTTTTATAAAAATAATCACTTTCATTTTCAAATATTTTGGCCAATAAAGCTAATAGATTATTTTCATTAATATCTCTCTGCTTAATTAACCAACAACATTCATTTTTTTCATAGAGTTGAGCATTGTAATATTGGTGATCATCTTTAGCATAAGGATATGGAATCGCTACAAACGGAATATTTAAGTAACTTAATTCTGAAATTGCTGAAGCACCAGATCGTGTGATAGCTAGATCATAATCTGCAATTTTGCTAATCAATTTATCATCAAAGTCAAATAATTCATTTTCAATATTATTTTTTAGATAGCAATCTTTTATATTATTTTTTGATTTTTGGTTTATTACTTGTTGCAATACTTTTATTTTTTGAGTTTTTGAGAGTCTTATCATTATTTTAGTAATAATCTCATCAAAAAATTTTGAACCCTGACTCCCACCTAAAATCAAAATTTTTTTTTTTTCTTCTATTTTTGTTTTTTCATTTTTTTTGTATTTATAAATTTCTTTTCTTAGGATTGGTTTTACCAAGTAAATCTTGTTAAGAAATTTTTTGGATATATTTCTTAAATCATTGTCATAACAAATTATTTTTTTAGCATAATTGATTATAAATTTATTCGCTCTACCTAAAACAGAGTTAGGTTCAAAAATATAAATTTGCAGATTAAGTAATTTTGAAGCTATACATAAAGGTAACGACATATATCCACCGGTACTGATTAATATACTAAAATTGTTTCTTTTGAGATAATGATAGGATTTTAAAATAGCGGTTAAAAATTTTATTAAATTGTATGGAAGTAATAATATATTTGAAAAAATATTTGGTACGTCTATTAATGAAAAATTGTAGTCAACGTTGTTAATATATTTCGATCCTCTTAGATCTGTTACTATTTTAACTTCAAAATCATCTTTTAAAGCATCATAAATACTTAATGATGGAATTACATGTCCGCCTGATCCACCAGTTGTTATAAGTATTTTTTTCATAATTTTAATCTAATTTTCTTTTTGTTAAATTCAAAATTATTCCTGACAACATTGCTGTACTTACTATCGAGGAGCCACCGTAACTCAAAAATGGAAGTGTCATTCCTGTAGTTGGTAATATTCTAATATTTACACCTACATGTATAAAAGTTTGTAGCAAAATCAAAGTGATTGATCCAACCAAAATTAGTTTTGAAAAGTCATCATTTAAAAAATTTATTTTTCGTATCACTTTATATGAAAAGATAAGATACAAAAATAATATACCAATAACTATAATTGCACCAAACTCTTCAGAGATAACTGAAACAATGTAATCTGTATGAGCTTCTGGAACTCTAGAATTAAGTGTTCCCTCTCCAATACCTTTTCCAAAAAATCCACCATTAATAATTGCATCGCTTGCTTTTTCAGCTTGATAATTGTTTGCAGCACTCGAGTCTAAAAAAGCCAAAAGTCTAATTTTTATATATTGGAACTTAGGAAGAAACATAACTAAATAACTCACAACAGATCCAACTAGAACGAAGAAAATAAAAAAAATAAATATGTTTATGCCTGATACAAAAATTAAAGCTAGCCAAACCATAGCAATCAAAAGTGTTTGTCCGATATCTGGCTGATAAATGAGTAACAGTAATATAGGTAATAAAATTAGGGTAGTTAAAAAATATTTAAAATAAAGCCTTTTATTTTGAATAGTTAGCATCAAAGATAAAGCTACTATGAAAAAGGGTTTTATAATTTCAACAGGCTGAAATCTTGGTAGAAAAAATAAATCGAGCCATCTTTTTGATCCCTTTACTTCAATACCAAGAATAGGAACTAGCAATAAACTTAAAAATGCAATCACAAATAAAAATAATGAAAATTTAGTTAAGATTTTTTGATTTAAAAATGAGAATATAATCAAAATTAAAATTGCAAGAGTAATATAAACAGAGTGTTTGAAAAAAAAGTAGTATGATTTTGTATCTAATTTATCAGAGGCTATTAGAGAAGTAGAAACCAATGAAAAAAAGAGACCTAATAAAAATAAACCTAATACTAAAAATAGCAAAAATTTATCTATATTTTTCCACCAATAATAAAAACTATCAAAATACTTATTCATTTCTTATTGTTTCAATATAAATTTTATATTTTTGTTGAAAAATTTTCCTCTTTCTTCAAAATTTTTAAATTGATCAAAAGAAGCAGCAGAGGGACTAAAAAGAACTACTTTTTTTTTATTATCTTCTTTAATAAAATTATTTAGAGTTTCTATGATTTTTTTAAGTGTTAACGAACTTTTGTAAGAGATCTGTCTTGGTAGTGATTTAATTAAAAATTTTCTATCTTTTCCATAAATATAGGCCTTAATAATATTTGAAAAATATTTTTTTTTTAATTTTAGCTTGTCGCCTTTTTTGGCAAGTCCACCTAATATCCAATAAATATTTTTATAACTCTCAAGTAATGGAACTGTTGAGGAAAAACTAGTAGATTTAGAGTCATTAATAATTAATAGTTTTTTTGATCTATGAATTATTTGTTGTCTGTAATTCAAACATTTAAATTTATTTGCCGCATCAATTACGGTTTGTAAGTTTAATTTTAAAATTTTAGCAATGTTTAAAACAAAACAAAGATTTTTTTGATTACTGTAATTATTAAAATAAATATTTTCTATTTGCTTTAAATAATTTTTATAATGTAAATAATTAATTCTTATTATTTTCGATTTTATCCGATTCTTTTTGATCATCCTGTTGAGAAAATTATTTTTATTTTCTATGAAAGCATAATCTTTTTTATTTTGTGATTTTATAATTTTAAACTTAGCATTTACATAATTATTAAAAGTACGATGTCTTTCTAAATGATCTGGGTTTAAATTAAGTATAATTGAATATTTCGATTTAAAGAATTTGCTATAATCTAACTGATAAGAAGATGCTTCAATTATAAAAATAGTATTTTTTTTAATTTTTTTTTCCATCAATATTGGGTATCCGATATTACCTGTTAATCTTACATCTAATTTATTAATTTTTAGAACGTCGTAGAGAAGTTTTGAAGTAGTTGATTTACCATTTGTTCCAGTGATTGTGATTTTATTTACTTTTGGATATTTAATTTCAAATATATCAAGTTCTGTAATAACTTTAGAAATGTTTTTATTGATATAATTTGCAATTTTACATTTTTTGATGTCTATACCTGGGCTTACAACAATAAAATCAAAATTGTTATTTAATAAATCTTTTTTATTTAAAATTTTTGTTCTAAATCTAGTTGGAATATTTTTTTTATTGTCATCAAATATTAAACAATTATTATTTTTTTTTAAGAAGTTGAAACAGGATTTTCCAGATTTGCCAAAACCATAAATTAAAATTTTATTATTTTTAAAATTTATGTTTTTATCATTCATTATCTTAGTTTTAATGTTGCCAACCCTATCATTGCTAAGATTATTGATATGATCCAAAACCTAATAACCACTGTAGATTCTGGCCAACCCTTTTTTTCAAAATGGTGATGAATTGGTGCCATTTTAAAAATTCTTTTGCCAGTAAGCCTAAATGATATGACTTGAGCTATTACTGAAACAGCCTCTAAAACAAATAGTCCACCGGTAATTGCTAAGACAATTTCATGCTTTGTAATAATTCCAACTGCCCCTAACGAACCTCCTAAAGCTAATGACCCTGTATCGCCCATAAATATTTTAGCAGGAGGGGCGTTAAACCATAAGAAGCCAAGACAAGACCCAATTATTGCTCCACAAAATATAGATGCCTCACCCACTCCTTCAATATAAGTTATTTGTAAATAACCAGAAAAAACAATATTTCCAGTTACATAACTTATAAATGCAAAGCAAGCTGCTACTAAAATTACAGGTACTGTTGCTAAACCATCCAGTCCATCAGTTAAGTTAACTGCATTTGAAGAACCTACTATAACAAATAAATAAAATGGAATAAAAAACCATCCTAAATTAATTATTAAATTTTTGAAAAATGGAAAGTATAAGTTTTGAAGTTCATTGGATCCACTATAGAAGTAAAGAATTAAAATTCCAAAAAGAGCCAAGATAATTTGAATTAAAATTTTTAATCTTGAACTTATGCCGTTTGAATTATTTTTTTTAACTTTTTGATAATCATCGTAAGCACCAAGCAATCCAAAGGATCCTGCTATATAAAGTAAAAACCAATTATAGGGATTTGAGAAATCTCCCCATAATAGAACGCCTGAAAATATGCCGAGTAAAATCATAAGACCTCCCATTGTTGGAGTTCCTATTTTTTTGACTATATGTTCGCTTGGTCCATCTTCTCTAATTGGATCATGAATTTGATTTGAAGAAAAATAATTGATTAATGGCCCACCGACTAAAAAAACAACTATCATTGAGGTAAACATTGATAGACCTGTTCTCACGGTCAAATATTTAAAAACATTAAGAAAACTAAAAATTTCGACTAAACTAGATAATAGACTAAAAAGCATTTAACTTTCCTGTCTTTAAGCTTTGACTTATTTTATTTAACCCAGTTGAGTTTGAACCTTTAATCATCAGATATTCACCATTCTTAATATCTTTTATCACAAAATTTAAAATATCATTTTTAGAATTTAATATTTTTCCTTTTTTTTGTGTTCTTATTTTGTTGAAAGTTTCTAAAATATCTTTGCCATAAACATAAACTTTATCAATTTTAGTGTGATTAATAAAGTCAGCAGCATCTTTGTGAAGTTTTTTAGAGTATTTACCAAGTTCCAACATATCACCCAATAAAACTAATTTTCTTTTTGATTTAGTATTTAAATTATTTATCTTATTTACAGCAAATTGTAGAGATAAAGGATTAGAGTTATAACTCTCATCAATTAAATTAATTTTTTTTCCATTTATATTAATTAAATTCACATCCCCTCTTCCCTCTGGGAATTTATAGTCATTAAAGAAAGATTTATCTAATTGGTTCAAATCAAAATAAACTGAAATTACTGCTAAGGTTGATAAGATATTATATATATAATTTTCTAAATTTTTTTTAATTGAAAATTTTAGACTAGTATTGTTATAATTTATGAAAAGAATAGAATTTAATTTTTCTTTTTTTATTTTAGTCAAATTTATATTTGAATTATTTTTAATTCCGAAAGAAATAACTTTTAACTTTTTTTTTTCAGATTTGGATTTAAAAAAATTAAAGAACTGATCATCGGCATTTAATATTATGGAACCTCCCTCAACAATATTATTTATTATTTCTGATTTAGCTTGCGCTATACCATTTAAATTTTTAAAATTTTTAATATGAGCATGTGAAATATTTGTAATTACACCAATATTGGGTAATATTTTTTTAGTTAGAGAGTCGATTTCTCCCTTTTTATCCATTCCTACTTCAAAGATACCTATTTTATCTTTTTCATTTATATTAAACAAAGAAATTGGAACCCCAAATTTATTATTAAAAGATTTTTTTGAATATGATGTTTTGCATAATTTACTAATCATTTGACCTAGCATCTCTTTCAATGAAGTTTTGCCGGCAGATCCTGTGATTGCTACAGAAGAAATACTTGATGATATTCTTATTAATTTAGCAATTTCTGAAAAAATTTTTAAAGAATTTTTAACATATATTTTATTTTTTATTTGATTCTTTAATTTACCTTCAATAATTGAAATTGATGCTCCTTTTTGCAAAGCTTGATCAACAAATTTATTGCCGTCAAAAATTTTTCCTTTTATGCCAAAGAAAATATTATTTTTTTTTATTTTTCTTGAATCAATTGAAGCTGCATTAATCTTAATATTTTTTCCTATTTTTTTTTTTGTGATTTCAGAAATAATATTGGACTTCCAATTCTTGTTTAAAGTTATGTTTTTCTCTTTTATATATTTTTTTATACAATTCTTATCTGAAAAGTATTTTTTAGAGGTATATTCTTGGTAAATCTCATGCCCTTTTCCTGCAATAATAACTACCTCGTTTGATTTAATATCCAAAATTGCTGATTTTATTGCTTTTTCTCTTGAGGGTATCTCCAATAATTTATTTTTTAAAATACTACGCTTTACATCTCTTCTTATTTTATCTGGGTCTTCATTTCTTGGATTGTCATCTGTTAAATATATTTTGTTACAATATCTATTAGCAATTCTACCCATTATTCTTCTTTTGGGCTTGTCTCTTTCACCTCCACATCCGAATACTAAATTGATTTTTCTTAATTTAAATTGTTCCTTAATGTTTTTAATACAGGTTTCTAAAGCATCAGGTGTATGTGCATAATCAAGAATGACTATTCCATTATTATTAAGTCTTCCAATTTTTTCTAATCTGCCATTTACTGGTTTAATTTTTTTAATAATTCTTAAAATTTTTTCTAATGATATATTGCTTTTTATTGCTGCCATAATAGCCATTATTAAGTTTTTAATTTGAACTCTTCCAATTAATTTCGTTGTAAAAGAATATTTCTTATTATTAAATTTAAATATTATTTTCTGCTCATCTTTTAGAAATTGATGATTTAAAATTTCAAAACTTGATGCAGAGCTTCCAATTGTTAATTTTTTTATATTATTTAATTTTATAATTCTATTTAAATTTGAAGCAATTTTTAACTTATCGTCATAAATAGCACACGAATTTTTTTTCATCAGTTTCTTAAATAATATTAACTTTGAGTTCAAATAATTTTGAAATGTTTTGTGGTAATCCAAATGATCTCTTGATAAATTTGTAAATATACCAATATCAAATTTTAATCCATGCAATCTATTCTGATTTAATCCATGACTTGATGCTTCTAAAATAACGTTCTCAATTTTTTTTTGTTTTAATTTTTGTAAAATATAATTTATTTGAATTGCATCAAAAGTAGTATTTGAAAAATTTTTTTTTATTTTTAAACCGTTGATTCCTAACGTTCCAATTGAGGCTGCCTTTACTTTATTTAAACTTGCAATTTGAAAATAAAAATTAGCTATTGAAGACTTTCCATTTGTTCCAGTAACTGCTATTAAGTTATTTGGTTTTTTATTAAAAATCCTTGAACTAAATAGAGCCAGTAGTTTTCTAGGATTTTTAAAATTTAAAAATAAAATATTCTTTTTCCAACCAATTTTTTTTAATTTATCAGAAATTATTATTTTTGATCCATTTTTAATTGCATCTTTAATAAATAAATTTCCATCTGTATTATTTCCTTTTAATGCAAAAAAAATATATCCATTTTTAATTTCCCTAGAATTAAAGGCTACTCCTTTAAAACTTACTTGATGATATTTTTTATTTAAGTTTGGAAAGTAGTCTTTCAATAACATGTTGTACGCTCTTAATATTTTGTGGCTAAAATTGGCCCAATTTTATCAATTATCTGACCTGTTACCCAAACAGTTGTCCAACCCGCTGTATTCCTCCAATTACCTTTGTAGGGATATCTTTCATCTCTATAATGATAAACAAATTCTCTATTAGCTTTTGGTTCATCTAACATTACTGCTAATACAAATTTTGGATCTGATGTAGGAAAAACTGAGGTAAAAGTATTAACTTTTTTCTTAGAATAGCCACCATCAGAGGGTTGATCCGCGGTACCAGTTTTTCCTCCTACTTCATAACCTTTTACATTTGCAAAACCTGCCGTTCCTTCTTTTGTTGATACAATTTTTCTGAGAATAGGGTTAATTGTTTGTGATAAATTTTCATCAAGTATTCTTTGTCTTTTTAATTTGTCTTTCTTCAATAATGTTGGAGTTATATCATATCCCCCGTTACTAATAATAGAATAAGCTTTGGAAAGTTGTAATAAAGTTGTAGCAATCCCATGGCCAAACGAAACTGTTGCAAGTTTACACTTACCCCATCTTCCTATTTGAGTTGATCCAACCTCCTGAATATCAAATTCTAAGTTAGAGATAATTCCAATATTTTTTAAAAACTCATTATAATTTTCTATACCAACTTTTTCAGCTATTCTCACAGAGCCAATATTTCCTGATCTTATTAGAATCTCTTCTGCAGTTAAATCTGATGGTATTTTATCATCATATTCAGATATAGAATTTCCTGCACATGTAATCCTTTTTTTAAGATCCTTAAATTCTGTAGCAGGTTCTACAACATTGTATTGTAAGCCTGCGGCTAATGTGAAAGTTTTAAAAACAGATCCAAATTCATAAACACCTTTTGTTGCTCTATTGATATATTTCTTGTCACTAATTTTTTCTCTTTTATTAAGATCAAAATCTGGAAGTGAAATCATTGATAAAATATTACCATTATTAATATTCATTAAAATTGCAGCACTACCAATATTTTGGAATATATCTCTAGATTTTAATAATTCTTCCTTTATTAAATATTGTAAATCTTTATCAAGTGTTAATTTCAAAGGTTCTTTTGAAGTTGTTAGTTCATAATCAAAAGTTTTTTCAATTCCTGATATACCATTATTATCATTATCAATTTGTCCAATTACATGACTGAACAAATTTCCATTGGGATAAACTCTTGCTATGCTATCCTCTTGAATAAATGATTTGTCTCCTAAAAGTAGGACTTGTTCAAGTTTTTTTGGACTAATTTTTTTTTTTACATAAAAGAATTTTTTTCCATGCATTTCTTTTTCAAAATTTTTGTTTGGAAATATTAATTTTAAAGAAATCAATAATTTTTCTTTGTTTATTACTAAATTTGGATTTAAACCCAAATTAATAATTGGGACACTTTTTGCCAAAATATTTCCATCTTTATCCAAAATACTAGATCTAAAATTCTCTTTTTTTGTTAATTTCTTAATTTCTGGAATTTTTTTAACACTAAGTAATATTACTTTTGACGAAAAAATAACTGCCAAAATAAAAAATACAAAAAAAATAAATGCTATTCTCTCAAAGGAAATTTTCAAATATGACTTATTTTCGTTAAATGAAAAGCTCTCATTATATTTAACTGAATTTTGAGAATTTTGGCTTGTCTCACTCATCAATATTAACCATTTTCTCTATTTTTAATTTATCATTTACAATTGTAATTGTGTTCAAATTTTCTATTTTTTTTTGTATTAATTTTTCCTCAAAATAAAATTTTTGATACTCGGTTAATTTTTTTGGTGAAGTTAGGATATTATAATCAAGTAAAGTAAGTTCATAACGATCCTCCAAAATTCTTATATTTTCATTAATTTCAAAAATTTGTTTATCAAGTTTTTTTGTTGAGTTTTTTGTTAGCGTTGTAGCAAAAATTAGAATTATTATTGGGGTAAACAAAAATATTTTTTTCATCAAATTATCTCAACTCCTCAACATCAGTCAGATATTTGAATTTTTCTTTTAAATCATTAAAATTACATTTTTGGTTGATTTTTATCGCATATCTAAGTTTAGCAGATCTTGATGGTGGATTTTGGCTTACCTCTTTAAAGCTAGGTAGGATTGGTTTTTTATTAATTAATCTAAAACATTTTTCTGGTACTTCTTCATTTGGCATATATCTAGAAGAATTTCTTTCCTCTGAATAGTGTTTAAAGAAAAATTTGACAATTTTATCCTCTAATGAATGAAAAGTGACTACAGCAATTACACCACCAACAGGAATTAAGTGAAACGAATTTATTAAAGCATTTATTAATTCGCTTATTTCTTTATTTACTAAAATTCTTAGTGCTTGAAAGATTTTAGTGGAATTATGAATTTTTGTTTTTTGGTATTTTTTTACACTATCAATAATTTGGACCAAATCCTCAGTTTTAATAGTTTTAATTTTTCTTATTTTGACAATTTCTCTAGCAATTTTTTTTGAATATCTTTCATCACCTAATATTTTAAAAACTCTTGAAAGATTATTTTCATCCATAGTTGATATAAAATCGTTTGCTGAAAACTCATTTATTCCCATTCTCATATTTAGTTCACCTTTATCATTAAATGATAATCCTTTTTTAGAATTTTTAATTTGGTTAATGGAGTATCCTAAATCAAAAATTATACCTCTTAGATCATTATTTTTTAGTTTTATTTTATTTAATTTAGAAAATTTAATATTATAAAATTTGAATCTGTTGGTATATTTTTTTTCAAATCTTGAGGCACTATTCAAAACATCTTTATCTCGATCTATTGCGATTATTTTATTTTCTTTATTTTGTAGAATTTTTTTTGAGTATCCGCCCTCTCCAAAAGTGCAGTCGATAAATGTGCCACCATAAAGAGGGGAAATAATGCTAATTAATTCATTTAGCAGAACTGGAAAATGTTTGTTTTCCAGATTTATGGTGGCATTCATTTATTTTTTTGAAGACCATTAATTTTTTTGTCTTCTCAAAAATGCTGGGATTTCTAAATCATCTTCTTCTTCTTTTGTTTCACTTATTTCTGATGTTAAAGAAGTTTGATCTTCAGTTTCTCCATCAGAATTAAATAGTTCAGGAGTTTCCTCATCAAAATTAAAGTTTTCTAGTCCATTTGATGGAGAGGATTCAGTTTCTTGTGTTTCAATTGATTGTTCAGAAACTTCAGATATTTGATCTTCAACTGAGTTATTTTCCTGCCCAACAATAGCTGAACTTGCAGATTCCTCAGCAGAACTTATTTTGGATGCCTCTTGACCTTCAGTTTCAGTTTTAACCTCTTCCTCAAATTTAAGCGCATTAGCACCACTGGTCATTATTGAGTTATTTTGATTAGAGAAAGAGAAAGAATGATTTGCAACATTATTAGAAAAATCAGAGTATCCAGGATTTCTATTCTGTATTCTATGAACCATGTTAATTACTGATTTTGGTTCCGGCTGTTGACCATCTAAAGAGGTAGCTACAATAGAAACTCTCATTAAGCCATCAAGTTTTTCGTCAGTAATCGCACCAATTATAAGTTCAGCCTCTGGATCTACCTCAGCTCTTACTTTATTAACTGCCTCATCGACTTCAAAAAGTTTCAGATCTTTACCTCCAGTTATATTTACTAAGAGACCTTTAGCTCCCTTTAATGTATAGTCATCAATTAATGGATTGCTAATTGCCATTTCAGCTGCTTTAACAGCTCTACCTTCACCCTCAGCTTGACCCGTTCCCATCATAGCCTTGCCCATTGAACTCATAACAGTTTCAACATCAGCAAAATCTAAATTTATCAACCCAGGTCTTACCATTAAATCTGTAATACTCTGAACTCCATGAAGCAAAACATCATTTGAAAGCTCAAAAGACTCCTCAAATGTAGTTTGTTCGCTTGCTATTTTGAATAGATTTTGATTTGGAACTACTATGATAGTATCTACATGTTTTCTTAATTCTTCAAGACCTTGATTTGCTTTTCTCATCCTAGAAGGACCCTCATATAAGAAAGGTAAAGTTACTACTCCTATTGTAAGTATATTTAATTCCTTAGCAGCTCGAGCGATAACATGTGCAGCACCAGTTCCAGTTCCGCCACCCATTCCTGCAGTTATGAAAACCATATTTGCACCTTGAAGGACATTTATTATCTCATTAAGTGATTCATCTGCAGCAGCTTCACCAATATCTAATTTTGCACCAGCACCTAAGCCTTTTGTCAAATTCAAACCCATTTGAATTTTTGTTTGTGCATGGCTTAATCTCAGATCTTGCGCATCCGTGTTTACTGCTATGAACTCAACTCCTTGTAAACCTGCCTCTATCATTCCATTTATTGCGTTTCCTCCAGCTCCTCCAATTCCTAAAACTAGTATTCTAGGTTTCAACTCTTTTATATCTGGTGCTTTAAAATTAATTGTCATTTATCCCCCGTTTAGTTATTAAGTTTTTGCTCCCATTTAAGGTTAGCCCTATTCATGTTAGATTTTTTTCTAGCAGTGACCCTAAATTTTTCAAAGCTTGTTGGCTCCCATATTTGGAAAGTTTTTCCCTGACCAACAAACAGCATGCGATTTTTTATTTTTGCATGTTTTAATAATTTTTCTGTAATGAGAATTCTACCCTCACTATCAAATTGTAAGTTAATACTTTCTGAGAGTATTGAAGTTGCAAAATAATCTTTCTTATCCTCAAATGGGTTTAAAGAATCTATTGCATTTGAAATTTTTTCAATTCTATCTTGAGGCCAAGCCTCAATAGATTGATTATTAAATGATGGAAAACATATAATTCCATTATATCCCAATTTTGAGAGATAGCTTCTAAAGTTAGCTGGCACTGACACCCTCCCTTTTTTGTCCAATTTGTTTTCGTAAATCGATAAAAACATAATCCATAAATTCCATATTTGGGATATTATGGGATATTATGGGTTTTAAATATAATCGTCAATACTTAATATTATAAATAAATATTCTTGATTTGTTCCAAATTTATAATGTTAAGAAATAAAAAAATGATTTAACTTACAAATGTATAAGAATTATAAAGAAATAATTTTTGCCAGATAAAATATAAGCCGGGTTCTGTCTTTTAAACTTATCATTTCTCTAGACCTTAAATCACTTTAAGGCTCAAGCGACTAACCCAGATGACTAGCCAAAGACTGCTTTTTGTTATTTCTAACTTTGTCATCTCTACTCAGTCTTGCTCCCAGTGGGGTTTTCCATGCGCTAGTTGTTACCAACTTAGCCGGTGTGCTCTTACCACACCTTTTCACCCTTGCCTTGATAAGGCGGTTTATTTTCTGTGGCACTATCCCTAGGGTCGCCCCTGCCAGCCATTAACTGGCACTGTGTCTTTGTAGAGCCCGGACTTTCCTCTTTAGTTAACTAAAGCGATAAGTCTTTTATCTGGCAATCGAACAATATAAATTTTTAAATAAATTTCAATTATTATTTATTTAAGATTATTGAGGGATTTTGCAATATTATAACATTCTAAATCTAATATTCCATCAACTAGCTCTGGCCTAAACCTCATTTGAAAAGTTTTAATAATTTTTTTAAATTCAAACTTATCGGAATATTTAACATTATATCCAATTTGTTTTAAACAATTATTAAAATCATTTAATTTAAATTTTATAATTTTTCCTCTAAATTCTTTAAGCTTTTTTAAATTTATTTTATGCCAAACTCCAATATTATATTTATGCAAAACTCTCCAAGGAAATTTTTCGCCGGGATCTTTTTTTCTCAATGGTGCTATATCGGAATGTCCTAGAATATTTTTTTTGTTAATTTTATATTTTTTTATCAAAATTTTTGAAATTCTAATTAAACTTTCAATTTGCTTTTTATTGAATTTTTTATAGCCATGTTCATGACCAGGATTTGAGATTTCAATTCCTATAGAATTTTTATTTAAAAAATTAGTACTTCTCCATTTTGATTTTCCTGCATGCCAAGCAACATACAAATCTGGAACCATATTAATAAGTTTTCCAGTTGAAGTAATATAATAATGACAACTTACATTAGAATTAATGTTGGTTAATTTTTCAATAGCTAATTTGTCTCTTTTCATCCCAGTATAATGATAAATTAAAAACTTTATTTTTTTCTTATCTCTTTTTTTAAGGTCAAAATTAGGAGAATAATTCCTAGTCATTTTTTCAACATTTTTCTGCATTATTTTCAACATTTAAATCTTTTAATATGTTGAAGATATATTATAAACAGCCTAAATGAAAAAGATTTTAACAATATTTATAATTTTAATATTTTCTCAACTTTTGTCGCTAATGGCAGTTGCTGGATCTGATGGTACTTTGAAAATAAATAAACAGACAGAAAATCAAAATACCGAAATAAAAGATTGTTTTGAAACTGTAAACAGAGGTATTTTTGCGTTTAATCAAGGATTAGATAAAATTTTCTTTAAACCTGTAGCCAAAGGTTACAGATACTTGCCTAAACCAATAAGATCAGGAACAAGCAATGCATTAAATAATTTATCTAATGTTGTAACAATTCCAAATAATATTTTACAAGGTCAATTCAAGGAAGCTGGAATAAATACTTTAAGATTTTCAATCAACACGACATTAGGTATTGCAGGAATTTTTGATGTGGCCTCTTATTATGGTTTAAATAAACTAGATAAAGAAGATTATGGTCAAACTCTTGGTAGTTGGGGTGTAAAAGAAGGATGTTATTTTGTACTTCCGGTTCTAGGACCAACGACAGTGAGAGATGCTGTGGGTTCTATGGTAAATTTTTCAGGAGGAGATGCTTGGTATAACGTAACAGTAGCAAACAATACACAATATTTTGAAAACTCTGATTATTATTATTCTAGGTTAACAGCTGGAATTGATTTTAGGGCAAAAAATTTAGAAGCCTTTGATAGTCTTCAAAAAAATTCGTTAGATCTTTACGCATCAGTAAGAAGTCTTTATTTGCAAGATAGAAAAAGAAAAATTCAAAATCTTGATGAGACTACAGAAACAATGAACGATGATGATTGGGAAGAAATAGATACCCAATAATTATTAATGATCAAAACTAAAATTTTTCTTATAGTTTTTTTTATTTTGATTTCTCTAAATAATCTATCAGCCAAAGAACCAAGTGAATTAATAAATGAAATAGTTGATGAAGCTTCGTTAATCCTATCAAGCTCAGATCCTGTTGAATCTAAAATAATAAAATTAAACAATATTGCAGAGATCAATGTAGATATTGACGGTATAGGTATGTACACTTTAGGTAAATACCGTAAAAATCTTAATGAAGAGCAAAAAATAAAATATAAAAAACTTTTTAAAAGTTATTTTTTGAAAAGTTTTTCAAGTAGATTGGTTGATTACTCCGATCCAAAAATAAATGTTATATCCGATAAGCAAATTAATGAAAAATATACTATTGTAAGTACACTTTTAGAGGCTACAGCTAAAAATCCTGAGATAAAAATTGATTGGAGAATTTATACTAAAAATCCGGAGAGACCCTTAATAAGAGATCTCATTGTAGAGGGGTTAAGTCTGGCAAGAACGCAGAAAGAAGAATTCAATTCCATATTACAAAATAATGATGGGGATATTAATTATCTTTTTAAATCACTTGAGGAATTTATTATTAAATAATTGGTGGGCCCACCAGGACTCGAACCTGGGACCAATACATTATGAGAGTCCTAAAGTAACTTAAATTATCCTTGCTATAATTTATTTATTTAATCTCAACGTATGGGATTACTCAATTTGGGATACAACGAAGAAACTAAAATTAACAAATTAATGTGTACAAATCTTATTTAGTAATCACTTCTTAAAAATCTTATCCAATCCTTAAAAGCAGCGTATAAAATGAAAAATGAAATTACAATAACGATAATTACTGTCACAAAAAACCACCCTAAAGTATCGTAATTAAAAATAAAACTTAGAACTATAAAAAAACCTCCTACAATTTTCACCTCATCTAATTCTGATCTAGCAAACTCAGAAAAGGTAGGTTTTTGGAGTTTTTTATCTTCTCTTTTTCTTGGTTTTTTTCTTTTTCTTTTTTTCTCTTTCATAAAATTTTTTATACTTCAAAAATTTTTCTTCTTTTTTAATACGCTCTTCGTATTCTTTTCTTCTTTTATTTCTTAAAATAGTTTTTTTTTCATCTCTTTTGAACCAAAAAATAATTCCAGGAATACCCGCAATTGTTATCAAGAATATTCTATGTAAGGTGTTAATTTCTCTGTTCCAATAATCAAATGATAAATATGGACCTGAAAATAAACCTAAATTAATTCCGATAAAATGAATAACGTAATATATACCAACTATTGATAAGATTGTTCCTAATCCAATAACAAAAGTGATAAATACTATTCCAATATAATCACCAATACTGTCTTTCCTCATTTATGCTTGTTTCTAAACTTCTCGTTTATATTATCCACATAAACTCTAATTTTTTCTCTTTCTGTAACTTCTCTACCCTCTTTTAATTGCTGGGCTAATTTCTTTTTTTTATATGAATAATAAATTGGCATTATGATTGATAAGCCAACTATTATTATTGCTAATATTATTTGCCAAGTTTCCATTAATGTAACACTCTATCAAACACTTCGATTTTAATATGCTGATAATCATCTTGGATATCAAATTCTATTGCCATATCATCGTCAGGATCCAAAGTTTTGCGAACTAAATTAACGTACTTATCAATTCTTTGATATGAAATTTTACCTCTAAATACCTTTTCAAATCTTTTCATTTTCCTCTACAAATTTTTTCTATATATGCAGTGCCACTATGTTTTTTCTTCATATCCCTTTTGCAACTATGATAAGGTGATAAGTATTGATAAACAACAATAAGTAAAATTATACCTGCACCAATTTTTAGTAGGTTTTTATTTGCTAAAATACTTTTATTAACAGCTTTTCCGGTTTTAAAAGCAGCTTTTTGAATTTTATCTGAACCATCATCTTTGCTACTAATACCTTTTTTATTTCTTAAATATTTCAAAATTAGCCAGATAACTCCAGCAACAAGAATTAATGGAATAAATTGCGCTATATCATTACTCATAATTAATTTAGATTAACAAAACTTTTGTATGCAGACCAGTACATTTCTAAAAATGATTAGACTCAATTTGAGATACAATGAAAAAATTTTTAGAGGGTTTTTTACTCAAATTTTGAAAAACTAAAATTTCTAAACGTTGATTTTATTGAATTTGGTGGGCCCGCCAGGACTCGAACCTGGGACCAATACATTATGAGTGTACTGCTCTAACCAACTGAGCTACAGGCCCAAAAGTTAATGATAACTATAACATTTTTTCACAGTTATCAATTATAGATAATAATAAAATGGTGGGCCGTGTTGGTTACGCTCCAACTACCCCTGCAATGTCAATGCAGTACTCTACTATTGAGCTAACGGCCCTACTAACTTTCTAAGAAGCTTTTTAATTGTTTAGATCGACTAGGATGTTTTAATTTTCTAAGTGCCTTTGCTTCGATTTGTCTAATTCGCTCTCTAGTTACTGAAAACTGTAATCCTACTTCTTCTAAAGTATGATCTGTATTCATTCCAACTCCAAATCTCATTCTTAGGACTCGCTCTTCTCTAGGAGTTAAAGTCGAGAGTATCTTTGTTGTAGCCTCACTAAGATTAGATTTAATAGCTTGCTCAAGTGGTGCTAGTGCTTTTGTATCTTCTATAAAGTCTCCTAAACTACTGTCCTCCTCATCTCCAACTGGCTTTTCAAGTGATACTGGTTCTTTTGATATTTTTAAAACTTTTCTTACTTTTTCAAGAGGCATTCTCAATTTTTTTGCAAGTTCTTCGGGTGTAGCCTCTCTACCAAATTCACTTAAAATTAAGCGCTGCGTTCTAACAATTTTGTTGATTGTTTCTATCATGTGAACTGGAATTCTTATAGTTCTTGCTTGATCTGCTATTGATCTTGTTATTGCTTGTCTTATCCACCAGGTCGCATAAGTGGAAAATTTATAACCTCTTCTATACTCGAATTTATCTACGGCTTTCATTAAACCAATATTTCCTTCTTGTATCAAATCTAGAAATTGCAAACCTCTGTTAGTATATTTTTTTGCAATTGATATTACTAATCTAAGATTAGCTTCAACCATTTCTTTTTTTGCTATTCTAGACTCTTTTTCACCTTTTTGTATTCTACTAACCATTAACTTGTAATCTGTAACGGAAATACCAAGCTTGTGACTTGTCTCAATTAGTCTATCTCTTATATTTTTAAATTCTACTTTATGTTTTTGAAAAAATTTTTTCCAAACTTCATTCGTATCTAAGAATTGTTTTAGGTTTGGGTTTATTTCATTGCCTACCCAAAATTTAATAAATTCCTCTCTTGAAATTTTTTCATTAAGCGCAAATCTCAAAAGATTTCCCTCGAGTGATAATATTTTACGGTTTTCCACGTAATGTTTTTGAACTAAGTCCTCCAGAACTGATGGTGATAATTGAAGTGTTTTTATATTTTCTAAAATATCATCAACAATTTTTTTATAATTTTTTTCTTTTGATGGTGAAAACTGCTTTGAATTTATTAGACAATTTAATTTTTCATTTTGGTACTTAATAAGTTTATTATACTCTTTTGTTAAATTATTGACAGTTTGTAAAACTTTTGGCTTAATCTCAGTCTCCATTGCTGCAAGTGTTGGATTAAATTCGTCGTCATCTGAATTGTTACTTACATCTTGACTATTTTGATTTTCACTATCATCGTCTGATTTTTTTTGTTTTGCACTTTGACCTGTATCCTCGTCCTCCATATAGTTAGTATCAATATCTATTATTTCTCTTACTAAAATTTCATCATTCTGAAGTTTTGTATTCCATTCAAAGAATTGCTGTGCAGTTATTGGGCTTTGCGATAGTGCGTTTAACATTACGTCTTTACCTGCCTCTATTCTCTTGGCAATTGCAATCTCTCCCTCTCTTGAAAGAAGTTCAACACCACCCATTTCTCTGAGGTACATTCTTATAGGATCATCACTTTTCTCAATTGATTTGCCCTCTTCTTTTGAACCATTTTCTTTTTTTCTGAGAACTTTAAAATCTGCTTTTTTTTCAACTAAAATAATTTTCTCATCAAGAATATGTATGAAAGCTTGCTCTAAATTTTCATTAGATAAATTTCTTTTGCCTAAAGATTTATTCAGTTCTTCATAAGTTATGAAACCTCTATGAACACCCCTGCCCATAAGTCTCGCAAATGATTTTGTAATAATACGTTCCACAATAAAAAGTCCAAACTGTATATAATGCTTAAATAAAAAAAATCTACGGGTTTATGATTAATATTTAATTGATTTTCTGCAGTTTTTTAAGCTCTTTTAACTCATTAAATGTCACTTCGCTCAAATCTTTGGAAAATCTTGATTCTAATTCCTCTATTCTTATTTCTAGCTCATAATTTTTTAAATCTCTTATGATCTCAGATAAAATTTCAAGTATTTTTTCATCATCATTAAAATTTTTAATCATTATGTGCTTAATTGATGCATACTTTAAAACTCTATCTATTAAATTTTGATCTACATTAATTTTTTCAGTATCTGTATTTTCAAAGTTATTTGATTGAGCTAATATTTCCTCCAGTAATAATTTATTTTCACTGCTAAATAATTTCACATTTTCAATTAAATTAAAATTGTCTTTTATTAATTCTGGTTTTTTTAATAAAATGTACAGGAATGAAAATTCTTTAATATCAATTGCTTTGAAAGACTTGGTTTCATTATAATAATTTTGTGTTGATTTAAGTGATTTAGTAATCTTTGAATAATTGTTTTTATATTTTAAACTAGTGTTTGGTGTAAGTTCTGAAATCTTATCTAAAAAATACTCAAAGATATATTTTCTGATATATTCATCTTTAATAGTTGAAGATATAGATCTCAATCTTTTTTCAAAAATAGCTCTAGATGAAGGGCTATCATCCATTTCTTTAAAATAATGATTGTATATAAATTTATGAATAGAAACTGAATTATTTAAAGAAAATTCAAGAAAAAAATCTTTGCCATTTTTATTTACGAAACTGTCTGGATCATGGTTATCAGGCAAAAATAGAAAGGAGATTTTTTTCTCAGGTTTTAATTCGATAATAGAATTCTCTGCTGCTCTTAATGCAGCTTTGTAACCACTTTCATCACCATCAAAACATATAATTATTTCATCAAAAAACTGCTGTAGTGTAAAAATTTGCCTGCTTGTCAACGATGTACCCAAATTGGCAACAACATTATCTATTTTATTTTTACTCAACCCGATCACATCCATATAACCTTCAACCAAAAAAATATTATTAAAGTTATTTGATAGTTTGCGTGCAAAATCTAAATTAAAGAGATTTGATCCTTTTTTAAAAAAAGGAGTTTCTGGAGAATTTATATATTTTGCTAAATATTTATTGTCATTTAAAATTCTTCCACCAATTGCAATAACATCGCCAGAAATGTTTTTTATTGGGAATATTACTCTTTCTCTAAATCTTGAGACATATTTTTTTTTATTTTCGTCAAAATAAAATAGTCCAGTATCTTTGATTTCATTTTCATTAAATTCTTTAAAGATATTTTCTTGGAAGGTTAAGTCATTTGTTTCATATCCAATCTTAAATTTTTTAACTTCTTCCTTAGTTAAACTTCTTTTTTTTAGGTAATCTTTAGCCTTAATCGAATTTGAATTTTTTAATAATTCATTATGATAATGCTCTACGTATGTGTTTAATATAGATTTATAAACATTCCATTTTTTTTCTCTAATCTCATCTTCTTTAGAAAAATTATAAGGTCTCATTCCTGCCAGATTTGCAAGTGACTTAACAGCCTCACCAAATTTTAAATTTTGTGTTTTCATTACAAAATCAAAAATGTTGCCATGTTCTGAAGTACTAAAACAATGATAAAACTCCTTTTCATCATTTACTGTAAAAGAGGGAGTTTTTTCTGTTTTGAATGGAGATAAGCCCACATACTCTTTGCCTCTTTTTTTTAAGTTTACTGTTTTAGACACAACTGTTGAAACTTTTAGTCTTGTTTTTATTTCCTCTAAATACTCTTTAGGATATTTCATTTTTGGTTTAGCAGTTCTTTTATAATTGCTCCAGCTTTAGAGAAATCAACACTATCAGCATTATTCTTTTTTAATTCACCCATCACTTTTCCCATATCTTTTATTGAGCTCGCTCCAGTAGAAACGATAATCTCAGAACATAGCTTTTTAGTATCATCATCATTTAATTGTTGTGGTAAATATTGACTTATTACCTCTACTTCTTTTTCCTCTACTTCTTGTAGATCAATTCTATTATTTTTTTTATACATTTCTATTGATTCGGATCGTTGCTTTATCATTTTCTTTAAAAGCTTTTTTATATCATCATCATTAGTCTCTTTTTTCGTTGCATGAGATCTGTTATTGATATCTAAATCCTTAATTCCTGATAAAATTAACCTATAAGTTGATATTTTATTTTTATCTTTTGCTTTTAAAGCATTTTTATAGTCTGTTTCAATTTTTCCCCTCAAGCTCATATTATAATTTTAACGCATCAAAAAAATTCTTCAAAAAGAAAAAAAGTTTTTTTACAAAATATACATTACATATGTTGCGCAAAAAAAGGTTTTATTGTATAGACCTTTAACTCATGAGTTGTAATTGAACAAAAAACAAAAAAATAAAATTGCAATTAAACATCAATTTCCAACAGGTATTTTAGTTCTAGATAATAAGATAGTTTTCAAAGGTATTGGTCTTGGATACCAAGGCACTGCAACTGGAGAGGTTTGTTTTAATACTTCTTTAACTGGATATCAGGAAATTATATCTGACCCTTCGTATGCTGGACAAATTATCAACTTTACATTCCCACATATTGGAAATGTTGGAACCAACAATGAGGATTTGGAGTCTGATAAAGTTTGGACAAAGGGTGCAATATTTAATTCTGAGATTACTTCCCCCTCGAATTACAGAGCTTTAAGAACATTGGATGAATGGCTTAAAAAAAATAAAATTGTTGGATTGACTGGACTAGATACAAGAAGTTTAACAAATTTTATTCGTGATAAAGGTGCCCCAAAAGGAACGATATCAAATAATAAAAAAGGTAAATTTAATATTAAAAAATTAATTAATAATTCAATTAAATGGCCAGGTCTGAATGGTCTAGATCTTGCAAAAGAAGTTTCAACAAAAAAAACTTATTCATGGAAAGGATTTAAAACCTGGAGAAAAGAGACTGGATATAAAAAAAATAATAAAAAGATATTTAAGATAGTTGCAATTGATTATGGAATAAAAAAAAATATTTTAAGATATTTTTCCGATTATAATTGTGATGTAAAAGTTGTTTCTTGTAAAACAACTGCCGAAGAGATTGCAAAACTAAAGCCAGATGGAATTTTTTTATCTAATGGTCCGGGAGATCCAGCAGCAACTGGAATATATGCAATTAAAACTATACAAAAATTAATAAAGTGGAATTATCCAATCTTTGGGATCTGCCTAGGTCATCAAATTTTGGCTTTAGCATTAAATGCCAAAACAAAAAAAATGAAGTTAGGACATAGGGGAGCAAATCATCCAGTAAAAAATTTAATTAACAACAAAGTTGAGATTACAAGTCAAAATCACGGTTTCGTTGTAATAGAAAGTAGCTTATCTAAAAAAATTCAAATAACTCATAAGTCACTTTTTGACAATAGTATTGAGGGTATAAGATTAAAAAATAGACCAGTTTTTTCAGTTCAATATCACCCTGAAGCAAATCCTGGACCGCAAGATAGTCAATATTTATTTAACAATTTTATTCAAGATATAAAAAAAAATGCCCAAAAGAAAAGACATTAGAAAGATTTTAGTCATAGGTGCAGGCCCAATTATAATTGGGCAAGCATGTGAATTTGATTATTCAGGTACACAAGCATGCAAGGCACTTAAAGATGAAGGTTTTGAGGTAGTATTAATAAATTCAAATCCTGCAACTATTATGACAGACCCTGGAGTTGCTGATAAAACTTACATAGAGCCTATTACAATTCAAGTTCTTGAAGAAGTGATTAAAAAAGAAAAGCCTGATGCAATTCTTCCTACTATGGGCGGGCAGACGGCTTTAAATTTAGCAATAAGTGCAGAAAAAGCTGGTCTACTTAAAAAATATAAAATTGAACTCATTGGAGCTAAATCAAAAGCAATTGAAAACGCTGAAGACCGGAAAAAATTCAGAAAAAATATGTCTGACATTGGTTTAGATTTGCCGAAGTCAAGGATAATAAATAATTTTAAAGATACCTCAAAATGTTTAAGAGAAATTGGTTTGC
Source organism: uncultured Pelagibacteraceae bacterium (assembly GCA_902612575.1). Lineage (GTDB taxonomy): Bacteria > Pseudomonadota > Alphaproteobacteria > Pelagibacterales > Pelagibacteraceae > Pelagibacter. Next base: position 79,808 of record CACMDZ010000001.1, read on the forward strand.
CAGCAATTATAAGACCTTCGTTCACATTGGGTGGATTGGGAGGAGGAATTGCAAAAAGTAAAAAAGAATTCTTTAAACTTGTTAAAAATGGAATGAATGAGTCACCTCAAAATCAAGTTTTAATAGAGGAGTCTTTGGAAGGGTGGAAAGAGTTTGAAATGGAGGTTGTAAGAGACAAAAATGACAACTGTATAATTATTTGTTCTATTGAAAATGTAGATCCAATGGGAATACACACTGGAGACTCAATTACTGTCGCTCCTGCATTAACACTCACAGATAAAGAATACCAAGTCATGAGAAATGCCTCTATTGCTTGTTTGAGAAAGATTGGGGTTGAAACGGGAGGGTCAAATGTTCAATTTGCAATTAACCCTAGAAATGGAAGGATGGTTATAATTGAGATGAATCCAAGAGTGTCTAGATCCTCAGCTCTAGCTTCTAAAGCCACAGGTTTTCCAATCGCAAAAGTAGCTGCTAAACTTGCAGTTGGATATACCCTTGACGAATTAAAAAATGAAATAACAAAGGTAACTCCGGCTTCATTTGAACCAACAATTGACTATGTAGTTACAAAAATACCTAGATTTACATTTGAGAAATTTTCTGACACCAAAGCTGTACTTGGAACTTCAATGAGATCCGTTGGTGAGGCTATGGCAATTGGGAGAAACTTTAAAGAGTCTTTACAAAAAGCTTTGGTTTCATTAGAAACTGGATTATCTGGATTGGACAATATTTTTAATTATTCAAAAAAAGAGATTTTAAAAAATTTAAAAGTTAATATTCCAAATAGACTACTATTAATTGGTGAAGCTTTTAGGAAAAATATTTCATTAAATACAATATATAAACTTTCTAAAGTTGACCCTTGGTTTTTAAATCAAATCAAAGATCTTATTAATGAAGAAAAAAATATAATTAAGAAAGGAATTCCTAAAACATATAATGAGTTTAATAGAATTAAATCCATTGGTTTTTCAGATAAAAAATTATCAAAACTTACAGGAATTCAAGATAAAATAGTTAGATCTAAGAGAGTTGCTCTTAAAGTTTTGCCTGTCTTTAAAAAGGTAGATACTTGTGCTGCAGAATTTAAATCCTTTACTCCATATATGTATTCAACGTATCAAAGAAATTTTTCATTGAATACTGAATGTGAGGCTGATCCTAGCAATAAGAAAAAAATAATTATTCTTGGAGGAGGTCCAAATAGAATTGGGCAAGGAATAGAGTTTGATTATTGCTGTTGTCAGGCAAGTTTTTCTTTAAAGGAGGCTGGATTTGAAACAATTATGGTCAATTGTAATCCTGAAACTGTTTCTACAGATTATGATACTAGCGATAGATTATACTTTGAGCCTCTTATAGAAGAATATGTTCAAAATATTATCACAAAAGAAAAATCAAAAGGAAATCTTATTGGAGTTATTGCTCAATTTGGAGGGCAAACACCAATTAGATTAGCAAAATTCTTACATGAAAACAAATTACCAATACTTGGCACCCAATATGGTTCAATTGATTTAGCAGAGGATAGAGATAGATTTAGAGATCTATTAATCAAACTGAATTTAAAACAAGCAGAAAGTGGTATTGCTAACAAGTTTGATCAAGCAATTAAAATAAGTGAGAAAATTGGTCTTCCAGTTGTTGTAAGACCTTCGTATGTTTTGGGTGGAAGGGCAATGGAAATAGTTCATGATAAAAGCCAACTTAAAAAATTTATTAATGAGGCTTTCAAAGCTTCAGATCAAAATCCAATTTTAATTGATAAATTTATAGATCATGCCATGGAAGTTGATGTAGACGCTATCTCTGATGGTAAAGATGTTTATGTTGCAGGTATAATGCAACACATTGAAGAGGCAGGAGTTCACTCTGGGGATTCAGCATGTTGCTTACCTCCAGTATCAATCAAAGATAATCTTTTAATAGAAATTAAAATCCAAACTAGAAAATTAGCATTAGCACTAAAAGTTAAAGGACTTTTAAATATTCAATTTGCAATAAAAAATGATGAAATATTTGTGATAGAAGTAAACCCAAGAGCAAGTAGAACAGTTCCATTCGTCTCAAAAGCTAATGGCGTCCCACTAGCTAAAATTGCATCTAGAATAATGGCAGGAGAAAAACTTTCAAAGTACAAATTAAAATATAAAACCAATAAAAAATTTGCAGTCAAAGAAGCAGTATTTCCCTTCAATAAATTTCCTGATAGCGATCTATTACTTGGACCAGAAATGAAATCTACTGGGGAAGTGATGGGCTTTGATGATGACTTTGGTATGGCAATAGCCAAAAGTCAAATAGCTGCAGCAAATTCATTACCTACAAAAGGTTTAGCATTTTTATCAGTGAAAGACTCTCATAAACAAGAAATTGTTGGCGTCGCACAGAGATTATTAAAACTTGGATTTACTCTATCAGCAACTAAAGGAACTGCAGATATTTTAATTAAGAATGGTATGAAATGCAGAAAAATTAATAAAGTGAGTAGTGGTAAACCTCATATAGTAGATGTACTTAATTCAAAAAAAATCTCATTGGTGATTAATACTGGTGGCGGAAATAGTGAAAATAGAATTAGTGATGCAAGAGCACTAAGAAGGGGGACTCTAGCTAATAAAATTCCTTATTGCACGAATATGTCTACTGCATATTCATTTTTAGAAGCAATCAATGCTCTAAAGACGAAAAAACTTAAAGTTAAAGCTCTTCAAGAAAACTAAGCATCCACAACCATTGTATCTTTAGACCCACCTCCTTGAGAACTATTTACTATGGTACTACCTTTTCTCAAAGCAACTCTTGTAAGACCACCAGTTGTAACATAAGAAGTTTTTCCAGTTAATATAAAAGGCCTTAAATCTAAATGTCTTGGCTCAATACCGTTTTCACAAATAGTTGGTATTGTTGATAATATTTCCAAAGGTTGAGCTACAAATTCTCGAGGATTTTTTTTAATTTTTCTTACCATCTCTTCTCGCTCTTTTTTTGGTGCCTTCGGACCAATCATTATTCCATATCCACCTGAAGCATTTGCTGGTTTAACAACAAGCTTAGCTATATTTTCAATTACATGTTGCCTATGAACTTTGTTTTCACACAAAAATGTTTCTACTTGGTTAAGTTTAGGTTGCTCACCTAAATAATAGACAATCATTTTATTAACATAGGAATAAACAGCCTTATCATCCGCAACTCCAGTTCCAAGGGCATTAATAATTCCAACATTTCCCTTTTTCCAACATTTAAATAAACCTGGGACTCCAATTAGTGATTCTTTATTAAATACTTTTGGATCAAGGAAAGTATCATCTAATCTTCTGTATATACAATCAACTTTTAGTTTTCCTTTAACTGTTTTCATATAAACAAAATCATTTTCAACAAATAAATCTTTACCCTCGACTAAGGCTATTCCCATTTGTTGAGCTAAAAATGAATGTTCAAAGTAAGCTGAATTATAAATACCTGGTGTCAAAACAACCATATGAGGATTGTCAGTTTTTTTTGGTATGCACTCAACCATACTTTGATAAAGTTTATTAGAATATTGATGAATAGAAGAAACTTTATATCGAGTAAATAATTCGGGAAATACGTCTCTCATTACCATTCTATTTTCCAACATATAAGATACCCCAGATGGAACACGTAAATTATCTTCAAGAACTAGGTATTCCCCATTAATATTTCTTATTAAATCGATTCCTGATATATTTGCCCAAGCTTTATACTTTGGTGAAAAACCCTCACATTCTCTTAAATAATAAGGTGAATTAAATATTAATTCTTTTGGAACAACCTTATCCTTAAAAATTTTTTTTTTATTATAAACATCATCTATAAATAAATTTAATGCTTTTACTCTTTGAATTAAACCTCTAGATATTTTATTCCATTGAGATTTTGGAATAATTCTTGGTATGATATCTAACGGCCATTTTTTTTCCTCTGCTCTATTGTTTGCAGCATAAACCCTAAAATTAATACCTCTTGCACTTATGGTGCTTTGACAATTTTTTTCAATTTCCTGAAGTTTTTTTGTTCCATGTCTTTCTAATATGCCAGTCATTATTCTAGCATGTTTTCTAATTTTATTTTCTTCTGTCAAATATCCATCATATGCAGATTTTGAGTCATAATTTTTCCATAGAGAAACAGACATTCGACAATTTTTGATAAAATAAATTGCAAAACAATTGCTAAATACAAATAGCTGCTATGACATAAAATATTTGATAATTATGTCATTTTTAAATAAAAATCGCTCATGACATACTGTATTGGAATAAAAACAAATGAAGGGTTGGTCTTCGCATCAGACTCGAGAACTAATGCAGGTTTAGATAATGTAAATATTTATTCAAAAATGTTTACTCATGATGTTGGCGATAGAACAATTGTAATGGTAACATCTGGTAATTTAGGAACATCACAAGCTGTTTACAAATCTGTAGAGAAGGATTTAAAAAGCTCATCAGGAATACTTAATTTAAATACATGTAAAGACTTTGAACAAATTGCATCTTATGTGGGAAGTCTAAATATAAAACACTCATCTCCTCAAGGAATAAATACTGACGATGTCCTTTTAGGTTCAACTTTTATAATAGGTGGTCAAATAAAAGGACAAAAGCCAGAGCTATACCTTATATATCCTCAAGGAAACTATATAAGACCAGCAGATAGTAAACCTTATCTCGTGATTGGTGAGGTTAAGTATGGCAAACCAATTCTAGATAGAGTGATTAAACCAGATGTATCAATTGGAGATGCATCAAGGTGTGCACTAATTTCTATGGACTCAACTTTAAAAAGTGATTTAACTGTAGGACCTCCCATTGATTTTGCAATTTACAAAAAAGATGAAAATAAATTAGCGTCATTAAAGTGTTTAAGTTTAAATGATGAAGATTATTCTAAAGTCTGCAACACATGGTCTGAAGGGATTTTTAAAGTATTTGATACATTTCCTAGATTTGATTGGGAGGATTAATTTTTAACTTTCCAATCGGTTTTAAAAGTCACATAATTTACTTGTAAACACCTTCTCTCTTTAATTATTTCTTTCTTTTCCATTCCATGCCAAGTATTGGGTCCACTAGAAAAAAAATATCCATAATTATCTTTATAAGGTAATGTTTTAATTAGCTTTAAATCACTATCATAAAAATCTGTACCAAGTTCCTCACTTTCATTATGTTTGTTAACGAATAATAAACATGACATAAGTTTTTCCCTAATATCACAATGTGGTTTCAGCCAAAAACCTTCTCGATCACATATAACCTCAACTCTTACATAAGAATTAGACAAATCTTTATTGATTAATTCAGAAATTTTTAGATGAGTTTCTTTGCTTTGAAGTTCTTTAATTAAATTTGTGAGACCTGGAAATTCTCTTGTATTTTCATGAGTTACAAAACATCGAAATTTTAAAGCTTTTCCACCATCTGAAATTCCTTCTCTAAATTTTCCCTCACCTCCATCAATAGCTCTGGTTCCATCGTAATTAAGGTTATGTTTTGCTGGGTCAGATATATCTGCACTTATTATCTCATTTATTTGATCATCTGTTAGAGGTTTATTTAATTCCCAATGCTCAAATGGATTATCAAATTTTTTTGAGTCGTTTAGTATTGAGTTTAAAAATGACATTAATAATTAATTTTTTCTTTTATAATTTTTGCTACCCTATTAGTTTCATCAAGACTTTGATAGGTCCAATTTTCAACATCTTCTCCAAGATTTCTAGTAATATTTAAATCTCTAAACAAATTTCGAAATCTTTGGAATCGAATATCATTTTTTTTTGGCAAAATATTTGCAATATAAATAGGTTTTCCTGTTAAAGCGGCTTCAGAGATCATTGAACTTGAGTCACATGTAACAATGATATTTTCTGAAATGGCTAAAGCAGATAAATAAGCTTTTTTATCTACATCCATTATAACTGTATGATTTTCACCAAAAAATTCTTTTGCATAATGAATGGTATTTAATGGTGTCCTCATTGATGGAATTACGACAAGTTGAAAATCTTTTTTCTTTAAAAGCTTATAGAAAATTGAAAAAATATGTTTCATATTTTTTGTTGAATAATCATAGTATTTGGTTGGTCCACCCATAATTAAGCACCAAATTTTTCTGTTATCTTTTCTTAAAAATGAGTTTAAGTAATCCTTATTTTCCTCTATTTCGTCTCTTGTAAGATAGTGAATTGCACCTTTCGTATTAATTATATTTGAACCACTAATTCCGTCATGTTCGGGTGCTACAATAAAATCAAAATAATCAAAGTTTATTTTTGGATCTTGTATATGAATATTAAAAATTTTTTTGTTGGAGATACTTTTTAAATGAATTGATGGAATTATACTTTTTCTTCCACAAGAAATTATTATATCAAAATCTGAATAATTTATTTTTTTGTAAACATTTTGAGAAATTGGCGTAAATTTTGGTGGAATTAAACTCCATAAACTTTTAAGTTCAACCTTGTGGTGAGTAAAATCAAGATCAAGAGCTTTAGCTAAACCTTCTACTTGGCTAAGCATGCCGTGCATGCCCTCAGTCAATAATATACCTTTTAATTTGCTCATTATTTACTATATAGACCTGTATGAGTGAAAAACCAACTAAACATACAAAAGTGTTAATAATTGGATCAGGGCCAGCTGGCTATACTGCTGCTGTTTATGCTGCGAGAGCTATGCTTAAACCAATGTTGGTTGCAGGTATGCAGCCGGGTGGTCAATTAACTATAACAACTGATGTTGAGAACTACCCTGGATTTGCAGATGTTATTCAAGGACCATGGTTAATGGAACAAATGAGGGAACAGGCAAAGGCAGTTGGAACCGATTTAGTTGAGGATCATATCCAATCAGTAAATTTAAAATCAAAACCGTTTGAGGCAATTGGTGATGGAGGACAAAAATATACTGCAGACTCAATTATTATTTCTACTGGAGCACAAGCAAGATGGTTAAACATTGAATCTGAACAAAAATTTAAGGGATTTGGAGTATCAGCTTGTGCAACATGTGATGGCTTTTTTTTCAAAGATAAAACAGTTGCAGTTGTTGGTGGAGGAAATGCTGCAGTAGAAGAAGCTATGTTTCTTACAAAATTCGCATCAAAAGTACAATTAATTCATAGACGAGATGAACTTAGAGCTGAAAAACTATTACAAAAAAAATTAATGGAAAATAAAAAAATTGAGATTATTTGGGACTCTGTTGTTGAAGAAGTAATAGGTGATGAAGAGCCAAAAAATGTTAAAGGATTAAAAATTAAAAATGTTAAAAATAATGAAACATCAGAATTAAAAATAGATGGATTATTTATAGCTATTGGACACGATCCTGCTACATCTTTATTTAAAGATCAGTTAGAAATGGATAGCACAGGTTATTTAATTACTAAAAGTGATTCTACTGAGACTAATATTCCAGGAGTTTACGCAGCTGGAGATGTGAAAGATAAAATTTATAGGCAGGCAGTAACTGCAGCAGGAATGGGCTGTATGGCTGCATTAGAGGCAGAGAAATATTTAGCTGCAAATTAATAAAATATCATTTATAAAATAATTTTATGGAGAATATTGTAAAACAAATTCAATTGTTAGCTTTAGTAATAATACTTGGGGCTACTGTTATTGCGTTTGGTATAGAAATATATCAAATGATTGAAGTTCAAAAAGTCACCTTAGCTGATTTGCTATTACTATTTCTTTATTTAGAAGTTTTAGCTATGGTCAGAGTATTTTGGGAGAGTCAATCAATTCAAATAACACTACCATTGTTTATTGCTATAACAGCACTTGCTAGATTTATTATATTACAAGGAAAATCAATAAATCCAGAAGTATTGCTGTATGAAGCTGGAGCAATTGTGCTAATAGCAATAGCTATACTAGTTCTGAGATTCAGGAATTCTCCTGTTTTTGGCTTAGAGAAAAAAAGAAAATCAAAATAGTTTTAAATTACATGAGTGAAAAAGTTTTACTAACTGGTATCAGCGGATTTATTGCTAAACATGTTGCTATAGAATTATTAAATTCTGGTTATGAAGTATTAGGTACAGTTAGGGATATTAATTCAATTGAAATAACAAAAAAAACGCTTGAGCAGAACAATGCTTCGACTGAAAAACTTTCCTTTGTTGAATTAGATCTATTAAAAGATGACGGGTGGGATAAAGCTGCTGAAGGTTGTAAATACATTATTCATGTCGCTTCTCCTTTCCCATTAAAAGTTTCAAATGATAGAGAATCACTTACTCCAGCTGCAAAGGATGGAACTTTGAGAGTTTTAAATGCAGGAATAAATGCAGAGGTAGAACATATTGTAAAAACATCGTCTATAGTTTGTATGTATAGAAAACCAAACCGAACAAACCTTTATACATTTGGTGAAAATGATTGGACTGACTTAGAATGGGACAAAACTACAGATTATTTTGTATCTAAAACTCGAGCTGAAAGAGCAGCTTGGGAACTTATGGAAAGTAAAGGTATTAAAAACAAACTTACTTGTATCAATCCTGGTTTTGTTTTGGGAGACTTTTTAAATGAGAAAAGTTGTACATCAATGGAATATATTAAACAATTACTACAAGGTAAATATCCAGCGGCTCCAAAATTTTCAGTTATGATATCCCATGTTAAAGATATAGCCAAAGCACATGTTTTATCTTTAAATAATAAAAAAGCTGAAGGCAGAAGATTAATAGTTGGATCTGGAACTAGATCAATTCTCGAATTGTCAAAAATAATGGCTGAAAACATTCCAAGTCATTCCAAGAAACTTCCTAAGAAAGAATTACCTAATTTTATGGTTAAACTTATTAGTTATTTAGACACAAGTGCAAAAAATTTAGTTCCTGATTTAGGTCTTAAAATGGAGACAGATACAAAATATGCTGAGAAAATTCTTCAAATGAAATTTATAGAACCAGAAGTTTCAGTAGTTGATGCAGCAAAATCAGTAATTAGGCTTAATTTAGCCTAAACTTTCACAAAAAATCTTAATCCTTTTCATAGCAATTTTTAATTTTTTCATTGATGTTGCGTATGAAATTCTAAAATAACCATCGAGACCAAATGCAGAACCTTGGACTACAGCTACATTCTGTTTTTCAAGAAGTTTTTGTACAAAATCTGTGTCATTTTTTATTTTTGTTTTTTTTCCAATTAAGCCTTTACAACTTGGAAAAACATAAAACGCGCCTTTTGGCATTAAGCAAGTAATCCCTTGAATACTATTTAAATAATTCACAACAAAATTTCTTCTGTCACTAAAAGATTTAGCTCTTTTTTTAATAAAACCTTGAGTTCCATTCAAAGCTTCAACAGCAGCTGCCTGACTTATAGATGATGGATTAGAAGTCGATTGTGACTGGATTTTTCTTATTGCAGCTATAATATTTTTAGGACCAGCTGCATAACCAATTCTCCAACCAGTCATAGCATATGCTTTACTTACACCATTCATTGTAAGTGTTCTATCTTTAAGCTTTTTTATCTGTGCTATTGTAAAAAATTTAAAATTATCAAATTTTACATGCTCATAAATATCGTCACTCAAGATTAACATATTCTTATTTTTTAATAATATCTTTCCTAAATTAATAATTTCTTTTTTTGTGTAAGCTGCGCCAGTTGGATTTGAAGGAGAATTTAAAATTATCCATTTTGTTTTTTTAGTAATTGCTTTTTTAAGTTTTGAAGGAGTTAATTTAAAACCATCTTCTTCCCCACATTTTATAAATTTTGGTTTCCCACCAGCGAGCAAAACCATATCTGGATAAGATACCCAAAACGGGGCTGGAATAATAACTTCATCACCTTTATTTAATGTTGCTACAAAAGCATTATACAAAACTTGTTTTCCACCAGTACCTACTGTTATCTGGTCTGAGGTATAAGTTAAGTTATTTTCCCTTTTAAACTTTTTTATTACTGCATTTTTAATTGCAGGTGTTCCATCAACAGGCGTATATTTGGTATCCCCTATTCTAATCGCTTTAACTGCTGCCTTTTTTATATTATTTGGTGTATCAAAATCAGGTTCACCTGCGCCTAAAGCAATTACATCTTTGCCTGCAGCTTTTAATTCTCTTGCTTTCTGAGTGACTGCTATCGTTGGTGAAGGTTTAATTCTTTTTAAACTGTTTGATATTATGCTCATTGAAAATTGTTTATATTCTATTACTTTATTTAATATATGGAAAATACTTATCAAGATTTAATTACAGATATTCAAAGTAAAAATCCAAAAATTGGTGGAAAACTTGAAGGTGGAAAGAAATTCAAAATTAAATCAGATTTTAAGCCAGCTGGTGACCAACCAGAAGCTATTAAAAGTTTAGTAAAAGGCGCAAAACAGAACGAGTTTAATCAAGTATTATTGGGTGTTACTGGATCAGGTAAAACATTCACTATGGCTAAAGTAATTGAAGAAACAAATAGGCCCGCTCTAATACTTGCTCCGAATAAAACCCTTGCCGCCCAACTTTATGGGGAAATGAAAGGGTTTTTCCCAGATAATGCTGTTGAATACTTTGTGTCTTATTATGATTATTATACTCCTGAAGCATATGTTCCAAGATCAGACACATACATAGAAAAGGAAGCATCTATAAATGAGCAAATAGATAGGATGAGACACTCAGCTACAAGATCACTTCTAGAAAGAGATGATGTTTTAATTGTTGCAAGTGTATCCTGTATATATGGTCTAGGATCAGTTGAAGCTTACAGTAAAATGACTTTAACTCTTCAAAAAAATTATGATTATAATAGAGAACAAATAATTAAATCCTTAATTGCACTTCAATATAAAAGGAATGATCAGAATTTTTATAGAGGAACATTTAGGGCTAGAGGCGAATATTTAGAAATTTTTCCCTCTCACTTGGAAGATAGGGCTTGGAGACTTAGCTTATTTGGAGATAAGCTCGAAAAAATTGAAGAATTTGATCCGTTAACAGGTGATCTTGTTAGAGAATTAAATTTAGTAAAAGTTTATGCAAACAGTCACTATATAACTCCTAAGCCTACAATCGAACAGGCAGTAATTAATATAAGAAAAGAATTAGAAATAACACTTAAAAAACATAAAGAGCAAAATAAATTGCTTGAGGCTCAAAGATTAGAAGAGAGAACAAAATTTGATCTTGAAATGATAGAGGCAACTGGTTCATGTGCTGGTATTGAAAACTATTCAAGATTTTTATCAGGAAGAAAACCTGGTGAGCCCCCTCCCACTTTGTTTGAATATTTTCCTGACAATACATTAATATTTGTTGATGAGTGTCATGTTACGGTGCCTCAATTAAATGGAATGTTTAAAGGAGACAGATCAAGAAAAAGTACTTTGGCAGAGTATGGGTTTAGACTTCCATCTTGCATGGATAATAGACCTTTAAAATTTGAGGAATGGGATATGATGAGAACTCAAACAGTCTTTGTTTCTGCTACACCTGGTCCATGGGAGTTAGAGCAAACAAAAGGAAAATTTATAGATCAGGTTATAAGACCTACTGGACTAATAGATCCACCAGTTGAAATCAAACCTGCCAAAAATCAAGTCGATGATCTAATGCATGAATGCAAAAAGACTATCGAAAAAAATTATAGAGTATTAGTTACGACGTTAACTAAAAAAATGGCTGAAGACCTGACAGAATACCTCCATGAAAATGGTATCAAAGTAAGATATTTGCACTCAGACATAGATACCCTTGAAAGAATAGAAATTATGAGAGACTTAAGGCTAGGAGTGTTTGATGTTTTGGTTGGTATAAACCTATTAAGAGAAGGACTTGATATTCCTGAATGTGCATTAGTTGGAATATTAGATGCTGACAAAGAAGGATTTTTGCGTTCTGAAACATCCTTAATTCAAACAATAGGAAGAGCTGCAAGAAATTTAGATGGAAAAGTTATTTTGTATGCCGACAAAGAAACAAAAAGTATAAAAAAGGCAATAAAAGAAACTGAAAGAAGAAGAAATATTCAACTTGAATACAATAAAAAGAATAAAATTAGTGCTTCCACAGTCAAAAAAGAGATTAGTGATGTATTAGAGAGCGTCTATGAAAAAGATTATGTTACAATTGGTACAGGCGCAAATGTCGGTGGTAATTTAAAGAAACATATTAAGGCACTTAATAAGAAAATGAAAGAGTCTGCCACAAACCTTGAATTTGAAGAGGCTGCTAAAATAAGAGATGAGATTAGAAAACTTGAAAGTACTGAGTTAGAAGTTACACTTAACCCTAAAGTGAAACAATATAACTTAAAAAACAAAATATACCCTAAAGGAAGATCTACAATGGGTATGCCAGGTACTAGAGCTCAAAAGGGTAAAAAGAAATGGAAGCAAATAAAATAATTATTACAGGTGGAGCCACTAGAATTGGTGCTGCTATTGCTAAAAAACTATCTGGCAAGGGAGTTGAAATAGTTATTCATTTCAATAAATCAAAAACAAAAGCAGAAATCCTTAAAAAAGAATTATCACAAAATGGTACAAAGGTTTATTTAGCAAAAGGAGATTTAAGTATAGAAAAAGATGTAAACAAAATTATTAAGTTCGCAAAGAGTAAACTTAAATATTTTGACTGTCTGATAAACAACGCATCACTTTTCGAAAATGACAAATTAGAGAATTTTACTACTGATAGTTGGGGACATCACTTAAGAACTAATTTAAGAACGCCTGCTCTTCTATCAAAAGAATTTGCTAAAAATATAAGAGCAAGAAATAATAATATTATAAATATTATTGATCAAAGAGTATTTAAACTAACACCATACTTTTTTTCTTATACTATCAGTAAAACTGGTCTTTATACTTTGACCAAAACTAGTGCAATGAGTTTAGCTCCAAAAATAAGAGTAAATGGAATTGCACCAGGTCCTACAATAAAAAATAAAAGACAAAGTGAGAAACATTTTAAAAAACAGTACATGGCAACCCCATTAAAAAGGCAGGTTGATGTTGAACAAATATGTAATGCAGTTGACTTTTTTATAAAAAATATGTCTATCACTGGACAAGTAATAGCAATAGACAGTGGACAAAGCTTAAATTGGCAAACTCCAGATATAATGGGTGGAAAAGAATGAGAAATTTATATTTATTTTTATCGATATTTATTATCACAATATCAACATCATTTGCTGACAGTCACAACATTAAGAAAGATGGATTTTTATCCAAGAAATTTAAGGTTACTAAATTATCAACAATTGATGATCCAACTAATAAAATAATTTTAATTAATAATCATGGTCAAAATAATTTTGATGGAAAACAAAGTAACTGTACATCTATAGATCAAATCAGAAATCGTGTTTCTTTAGTAGATGAAGAAATTAATGGGAAAAAAATAATGCTTTATAATTTATGTGCTCATAAGATTGCAGGTGATATGGGTAAGAAATGGTGGTTTTCAAAAAAACCATATGAGGGTAAATCAAAATTAGACAAAAGAGTAGAACAAAATCTAGAGTTGGTAGAAAAACTAGTTTCTCTAGGAGTCCCTAGAAAACAGATATTTGTCACGGGACATTCTTGTGGTGGATTAACAACTCTATTATTCTTTTCAAGATATCCTGACAAAGCTGGTGGAGGAATATCTTATATGCAAGCTTGCTTCGATAGACTTAGTAAAAAATATAAGGTATCAAAATTAGGAGTAGATGCAGGCTTAGCAAAATTTAGAGAGAAAAAACCTGCACAATACGAATTAAGAGCCAGATATAATAATGAAATTTTAAATAATCTTAAGGTTCCACTATTAGCTTTTACTCATCCAAAAGATCCTTTTGAAGGATTGACCTCTGATTGGTTGGATCAAATTGATGGAATGAATAGAGTAGTTATATCTGAGGATTACACAATTGATGGAAAAAAATGCTTTAAATTAGGTAAACAAAAATCAGATAAATTTAAAGTTAAAGATGGGCATAGCATGGATCAAGCAACCTGTTTTCAATATTACAATCCTGTTATATTAGAATATATAGGATCTAGAATATGAAAAGAAATAATTTAAAAATTGTTAAGATTGAAAAAAATAAAAGTCTTTTCAATTATGAAAAAAAAGTACTTGTTAGAGAACTTATCTTAAATTTAAAACTTGGATATTTTGATTTTGAAAAAGAGGCTCCTCAAAAAGTTAAATTTAATTTAGAGGTAAACTATGAAGATAAAAAGCCTTCGAATGATAAGGATATTAAATCAATTGTGAATTATGCAAAAATTGTAAGATTAGTAAAAAAACTTGTAAAAAATAAACACTATAATTTCCTAGAAACATTAGCGGAAGATGTATTCGATGAACTATTTAAAGATAAAAGAATTGATAAAATAAGTCTTCAAATTGAGAAATTAGAAATCATGAAAGATTGCTCATCCGTTGGTATTCAAATTTCAAAAAGAAGAAGTCATGATAAGCTCTGATATAGGCAAAGAAGCAATTAAAAAAGAGCTACCTCTTATACCCAAACTTCCTGGGGTGTATAGGATGTTAAATTCTAAAAACGAAATCCTTTATGTTGGCAAGGCAAAAAACTTGCCAAATAGGTTAAAAAGTTATGTATCAGAGAAAAATCATATTATCAGAACTGAGAGAATGTTATCTCAAACAACCAAAATTGAAATTACCAGTACCTCAAATGAAAGTGAGGCACTACTTTTAGAAGCAAACTTAATTAAAAAGTATAAACCTAGATTTAATATTCTACTAAGAGACGACAAATCATTTCCATTTATTTTTATTGGTAATCAAGATAAATGGCCTCAAATTAGACGACATAGAGGAAAAAAAACTAGAGAGGGTTTTTATTTTGGACCATTTGCTTCAGCTGGATCTGCAAACTGGACCATCAAAATGATCCAGAAAATTTTTCAGCTTAGAGTTTGCGATGATACGGTTTTTAAAAAAAGAGAAAGACCATGTATCCTTTATCAAATTAAACGATGTTCTGGGCCATGTGTTGGATATATAGAAGAAGATGAATATAAGCTGTCTGTAGACAACGCTATTGAATTCGTATCAGGGAAATCAAGAAAAATTCAAAAAAATTTATCAAACCAAATGGAAAAGGCTAGTGAAGATTTAGATTTTGAAAAAGCTGCAATACTAAGAGATAGAATAAAATCTTTAAATATTATTCAATCATCACAAAGAATTAATGAAGCGAATTTAGTAGAAGCAGATGTTATAGCTGGCTACAAAGAGTCTGGAAAAACTTGTATTCAAGTTTTTTTCTATAGATCAAAACAAAACTGGGGTAATCAAGCTTTTTTTCCGAAACATGATCCAGATGACAATATTAAAGAAATTCTTAACTCCTTTGTTTCTCAATTCTATGAAAACAAAAGTGTACCGAGCTCTATTATTTTAAGTGAAGATATTAAAGAAAAAGTTTTAATTGAGAAAACACTTTCACAAAAAGAAAATAAAGAAATAAATATTTCAGTAGCGAAAAAAGGATCTAAACTTAAAGTTGTAAATCAAGCACTCAAAAATGCAAAAGATAGTTTAAATAGAAAAATTTATGAGAGCCAAAATAATAAAGAACTTTTTGATAATGTTTCTAAAAAATTTGATTTAGAAAATAATATTAATTTAGTCGAAGTTTATGACAATAGTCATATTCAGGGAACTAATAGTGTAGGCGCACTAATAACATATGGTGAAGAAGGTTTTATAAAAAAAAGATATAGGAAATTTAATATTAAGATTAAAAAGAATGAACAAGATGATTATGGAATGATGCGTGAGGTTTTAAACAGAAGATTTAAAAGGGCTGTTCAAGAGAAGGATAATTATTTAACTATGCCTGATTTAGTAATAATTGATGGAGGAAAAGGACAATATTCCGTAGCAAGAGAAACGCTTAATGAACTAGGGCTGCATGATATTCCTATGATAGCAATTGCTAAAGGTAAATATAGAAACAGTGGGAATGAAACTTTTTTCCATAATGGTAAAGAACTTAAATTTGAAAAGAACGACCCTACTCTCTTTTTCCTTCAACGATTGAGAGATGAATCCCATAGATTTGCTATTAGCGCTCATAGAGCTAAGAGGAAAAAGGGTATTAGTAAGTCTTTACTTGATCAAATTGATGGAATTGGATCTATAAGAAAAAGAGCTCTTTTAAATCACTTTGGATCAGCAAGAGCAGTTGAATCAGCTAGTTTGGATGAAATTAAAACAGTTGAGGGAGTTGAGGAAAAAGTTGCCAAAAAGATATATAATTTCTTTCACGAATGAAAATCAAAATTCCTAATTATCTCACAATTGGCAGAATTATCATTGTTCCTATATTTGTTTTTACATTTTATTTACCAGGATTTTATGGAGATGTAATTCCATTTGCTTTATTTGTAATAGCATCATTTACTGATTTTTTGGACGGATTATTAGCAAGAATGTTTAAAGAAGAGTCTAAGCTTGGCGAATTACTAGATCCAATTGCAGATAAAATTATAGTGGCAACCGCACTAATATTATTAGTTATGGATGGAACGATTAAAAATTATGAGGTAATAGCTGCTATTATCATATTAACAAGAGAGATACTAATCTCTGGTTTAAGAGAATTTTTGGCGAAAGGAAGTGTAAAACTTCCTGTCTCAAGTTTAGCAAAAGTAAAAACTTTTCTTCAGATGTTTTCAATTTCTGTTCTGCTTACAGGTGATACCGGAAATAAAATTATAAATTTTCAAGATTATAATGCTCAAACAATTGGAATTATTTTATTATGGCTTTCTGCTTTTCTTACTTTATACACAGCTTATGAGTACTTAAGAAAAGGAATTGACCATGCAATATCTGAAGATAATAAAGATTAAGCTGCTTTCTTTTTTCTGACTAGTTTTCCATAACTTTCCAACAAATCTAAAATTACATCACAAACTTTATAATTATTTTCAGCAATTTGTGATATCGGTGTTATTTCAGCAGCTGTACCAGTAAGGAAACATCCCTCAAAGCTTGATAATTCACCTGGTTTAATTTTTCTCTCATGCACTTTAATATTTTTTGACTTTGCCAATTCGATTACAGTTTGTCTAGTAATACCATTTAAAAAAGAATCCGGTATAGGAGTATGAAGCTCGCCGTTTTTGTCTTTGAAAAAAATATTTGCACTTGTAGACTCAGCTACATTATCCTCATGATCTAACATTAATGACTCGCTGTATCCTTGCCTTTCTGCTTCATGTTTTGAAAGTGTACAAATCATATATAAGCCAGCTGCTTTACTGTCCCAGGGAATGGTATTTGGTGCTGGTCTTCGCCAATTTGAAATATTTAATTTAATCCCTTCAGTTTTCAACTTAGGATCGAAATAATCTCCCCACTCCCAAGTGGCAACTGCAACATTAATTTTTGTTTTTTGAGCCGATACTCCCATCATTTCACTGCCTCTCCAGGCGAAGGGTCTTACATAACCATTCTGAACATTTTGAATTTTTATTATTTGATTACATGCTGCATTAATTTCATCTTTTGTATAAGGGATCGTGATATCCATTCTTTTTGCTGAATGATATAATCTATCAGTATGTTCTTGTAATTTAAATATTTCACTATCGTAAACTCTAAGCCCTTCAAAAACTAGGCTAGCATAGTGAAGTCCATGACTAATTACATGTACTTTAGCATCTTGCCATTCAACAAGATCACCATTGTACCAGATTTTTCCTTCTCTTTTATCGAACGGTATCATTAGATTTATTTTTTAGAAAAAATATCTTTGTATATATAATATGTCAATATAACTTACCATTATGAAAAAACTTTTGTATCTTAAAGATCATCAATTAAAAGAATATATTGAAAAAATATTCAATGGATATAGAGAAACTGTCGCTGACGCAAAAAAGGTTTTAGACAAACATGAACTAGGCACTGCCCACAACAAGGTAATACATCTTATATCTTTGTATGAGGGAATAACTATTTCTACCTTATTACGAAAACTAAAAGTAACTAAACAAAGTTTAAACCGAGTTTTAAACGATTTAGCAGAAATAAAGGCAATAACGTTTAAAAGAGATGAGATAGATACTAGAGTAAAGCATGTCTATTTGACTGAAGAAGGAGAAAAAATTTTTGATGAAATATTTTCAGCCCAAAAAAAAAGAATTTACGATGCATTTTTAAGTTCAGATTCTAACGAAGTAATAAGTTTTGATAAAGTACTTAAAAAGATTATTAATGAAAAATTTTAAAGCACATATATTAATTGTTGATGATGATGACAGAATAAGAGATTTAGTAAAAGAGTATTTAAACCAAAATAATTACCTCGTCTCAACAGCTAAAGACTCAAATGATGCATTTGAGAAAACAAAAATTATCAAATTCGATTTAATTGTATTAGATATAATGATGCCTGGAAAAACAGGATTAGAATTCACACAAGAATATAAAGACAAAATAAATACACCAATCTTACTTTTAACTGCAAAAGGGGAACCATTTGAAAGAATAGAAGGACTAGAAGTAGGAGCAGATGATTATCTGACAAAACCATTTGAGCCTAAGGAATTAATTCTAAGAATAGATAATATCTTAAATAAAACAAAATCATTAGTAGTAAAAACATTAATCGAGTTTGGTAACATAAAAATAGATCTAAAAAAGCTATTCATTTATAAAAAGGATCAAAGATTAAAAATCAATAAAACGGAAAAAATAATTTTAGAAAAAATGATTAATTATCCAGGTAAAATTTTTAAGAGAGATGAAATTTCTAATTTAATAGATTTAGGTAAAGAGAGATCAATTGACGTAATTGTAACAAGACTAAGAAAAAAAATAGAAGAAAACTCCAAAAGTCCAAAATATCTTCAAACAATAAGAGGAGAAGGATATGTACTTTGGATTGAGTAGATTTTTAAAAAATATACTTCCCAAAAGATTATTCTATAGAGGTTTATTAATAGTAGCAATTCCAATAGTAATATTACAAATTACTATCTCTTTAGTTTTTTTTGACAGTTTGTGGATAAAAACAAATAAAGGTTTAACCAGAGCTTTAGTTAGCGAAATAGTTACTATCATCGATATTTATAACAATGAAAGCGAATATAACAAAAAAATTGTTACCGATCTTTATAACAAAAATTTTAGTTTCTCAGTAAGATTTTTAGAAAATGAAAAACTCCCAGATATTAAAGTTGAAAGATGGTTTAGTCCGATGGACAGAACTTTGAGGAGAGAGTTAAAACCTCAAATTGGAGAACATTGGTTCAATACAATTTCATATAAGGAAGTTGTTGACCTTAGAATTAAATTTAGAGATGGTGTTTTGCAAATTTTTTTTCCTAAGGAGAGAATTCAAGCATCTTCTATAAGAATTTTTGCTTTTTGGATAACGGTGCCAGCTTTCTTAATGATAGTTATTGCGATAATTTTTTTGAAAAATCAAACTAGACCAATTACCAAGTTAGCCCAGGCATCTGAGCGATTTGGCAGGGGTGAGGAAATTGAGGAATTTAGACCATCAGGAGCACTAGAAATAAGAATGGCAGGAGTAGAGTTTGAAAAAATGAGAAAAAGAATTTTGAGACATTTAAATCAAAGATCTGAGATGTTATCTGGTATCAGTCACGATTTAAGGACACCATTGACGAGGATAAAACTACAGCTAGCTGTAATAAAAGATAAAAATCTTTCAGAAAAAATCTCAAGAGATGTGGATGAAATGGAAAAAATGCTTAATGAGTATCTTCAATTTACAAGTTCAGGTGCAAAAGATAAGACTGAAACTTTCGATATTGCAGAGCTTTTAGATGAAATAATTTTAAAATATGAAAATGCAAATATTCAAACAAAAATAAAAAAAAAAATTTTTTTCAATGGGAGAAAAAATTTAATTACTAGATCAATTAATAACTTATTGGATAATTCTATAAAATACGGAAAAAAAATTTCAGTAAATTTAGAAAAAAAAAATTCTAATATTTATATTACGTGTGAAGATGATGGGCCTGGTGTACATAAATCTGAATATCAAAATATAATTAAACCATTTTATAAAATTGATAAAAGTAGATCTATTTCAAAATCAAGTGTAGGATTAGGATTGTCAATTGCATCTGATGCAGTTAAATCACATGGAGGAGATATTATGTTTGGTAAATCAAAAATGGGTGGTCTTAAAGTAACTATTTCCTTGCCCTACTAGTTTTTTTTCTTTTTTTTTTCTCTTCAAGTTTTTTCTCAAGATTAGCGATTCTTTTGCTTAGGATATCTATCTCCTCTTTACTGGCCAATTTCATTTTAAATATAATTTCTTCTCTTTTAGATTTAAGGATGGATATTATTTCATCAGATATATCCTTATAGTTTATTAAACCTTGCTCTATCAATTTTGCAAATTTATCGAATACGAATCTTGATTTTGACATAATAATTATTTATCAGATTTATATTTAATACCTTATAATAAAATCTATTAATGTTTACTAATAATTTTGACCCAGTTGCTTTTGAGATATTTTCTTTTAGTATCAGGTGGTACTCTCTTTCTTATATTTTTGGTCTGATTTTTGGTTGGATTTATTGTAAAAAAATCCTCATCAAAAGTACCACTCTGCATAAATTTTTTGAGGACTATATCTCATATTTGATTTTTGGAATTATTATAGGCGGAAGATTGGGTTATGTATTTTTTTACAACTTTCAATATTTTCTAACTAATCCAATTGAAATTCTTATGATATGGAATGGTGGAATGTCATTCCATGGAGCCTTGATAGGAATTGTTTTTTCAAGCTATTTATTTTCAAAAAAGAATGATCAAGATATACTTACGTTTTTAGATTTAGTTTCAATAACTGCGCCTGTAGGAATTTTTCTTGGAAGAATTGCTAATTTCATAAATGGAGAATTAGTTGGTAAAGTTACTGGCTCTAATTGGGGAGTTATTTTCCCTGGTTATGATGAAAAATTAAGACACCCTTCTCAATTATATGAAGCATTTTTAGAGGGAGTAATTTTATTTATTTTAATGAATATATTTTTTTTTAAAAAAAATTACAAAACTGGGACTTGCTCTTTTATGTTTTTAATTATTTATGGATTTTTTAGAATTTTATCAGAATTTTTTAGAGAACCAGATTTACAAATTGGATATTTATTTGGAAATATTAGCATGGGGATGCTTTTAAGTGCTATTATGGTTTTAATTGGATTTATAATTTATTTAAAAAGAAATGATGAAACTAAATCCGAGAATGTTTAATATCTCTTCAAAAAAACCAATCCCCGTTGATGAGTTTATTGAAAAAATTCTATATGAACCAAAGGTAGGTTATTACTCCAGTAGAAATCCATTTGGTAAAAATGGAGATTTTGTAACATCGCCAACCATATCAAACTTATTCTCAGAAATAATTGCCATATGGTTAATTTCATTCTGGGAAAAAATGGAGAGACCAAAAAGATTTAATTTTATCGAACTTGGACCGGGGGATGGTAGTCTAACCAAAGTTCTACTAAATACACTTAAAAAATTTCCAGAAATAAATAAAGCAATAAGAATTTATTTATATGAAAGAAGTGAATACCTAATACGATTACAAAAGAAAAATATCGATAATAAAAACATAAAATGGATTAACAATTATAATTCAATTAAAGATGGACCTGTTATTTTTTTTGGTAATGAATTTTTTGATGCAATGCCAATAAAACAGTTTACTTACAAAAATAATAAGTTACTCGAAAAATGCTACTCAGTGAAAAATAAATTTAGTATTAATGAAACTTTTGTAGAATGTGAGAATAATGAGATAGCTAAAATTAAATCATTTAAGACGCTTAAAAATCTAAAATTTATTGAATATCCAAAAAAAGGATTTTTAGAATTAAATCCAATTATGAAAAAAATTTCTGAGCTAACAGGAGGAATTCTACTGATAGATTATGGATATTTAAATAGTAAAAACTCTAACACTATACAGGCTGTTATGAATAATAAAAAAATTTCAATATCAGAAATGTTTAATAATATTGGCAAAGTAGATATAACATCGCTTGTAAATTTTAGTTTACTAAAAGAATATTTTAGTAAAAATAATTTAAAAGTTAAAAGAATAGTTTTTCAGAGATTTTTTTTAGAAAGAATGGGTATTTTTGAAAGGGCAAAAATTTTAGAAAAAAAAATGAGTTCTGAACAAAAAAAATATATGACAGAAACTTTAAACCGCCTCCTTGGAGAAAAACAAATGGGTAAACTTTTCAAAGTGATATTTGGTTTTAAATATAAAAAAAATAAATTTTTAGGTTTTGATTAATGTATAAATCAAAAAAGCTAAGTAAATTTAAAAATATAAAACATGGTTTTTTTAATCGTTTCGGTGGTGTATCTAAAGGTATTTACAAAAGCCTGAATTGTGGACTTGGCTCTGAGGATAAAATTGAGCATGTAAAAACAAATTTATATAAAGTTTGTAAAAGAATTGGTTGCGATAAAAATAATATAATTTTATTAAATCAAGTTCACAGTAATATTCTCCATAAAATTAAAAAAATTCCAAAAAAAAAATTAAAAGGTGATGCATTATTAACTAGTAAAAAAAGTATTGCTCTAGGAATTCTAACAGCTGATTGTGCGCCCGTTTTTATTTATGATCCTAATAATAATTTAATTGGTGCAATTCATGCAGGATGGAAAGGAGCGTATAGACAAATAATACCTAAAACATTAAAGCAGTTTAAACTAATGGGAAGCAATCTAAATGATTTAATAGCAGTAATTGGTCCATGCATAGACAAAAGGAATTATGAAGTTAAGAAGGATTTTTTGAATAAGTTTATTAGTAAAGAAAAATCTAACAAAAAATTTTTCAATTTCAAAAATAATAAAATATTTTTTAGTTTGAGTGATTATATTAAAGAAAACCTTTTGAATTTTGGTGTTAAAAACATTGAAATCATCAAAAAAGATACCTATTTATTAAGTAACAATTTTTTTAGTGCAAGAAGATCTATTAAAAATAAACTAAATGATTATGGTAGAAATATTTCTGTAATTATGATTATATAGATTATTCTCAAATAATGAAGATTCTCACTGGTAACAGCAACAAACAGCTTAGTGGTAAAATATCAAAAAATCTTAAGAATAAATTAGTCAATACTAGTATTAGAAAATTTGCTGATGGGGAGATCTATATTGAAATTAATGAAAATATAAGAGGAAATAGTATTTTTATTATTCAATCAGTTTCTTCACCGGCGAATGATAATTTAATGGAATTACTTTTATGTATTGATGCTCTCAAAAGGTCATCTGCAAAAAATATTACTGCTGTAATACCCTATTTTGGTTATGCAAGACAAGATCGAAAAGTAGTGCCAAGAACATCTATATCTGCAAAATTAGTCTCAAATTTAATTACGAATGCAGGAGCTGATAGAGTTGTAACAGTAGATCTGCATGCAGGTCAAATCCAGGGTTTCTTTGATATACCAGTAGATAACTTATTTGCCACTCCAATTTTTGCAAAGCATATTAAAAGAAAAATTAAAAGTAAAAATATAATTTGTGTTGCACCCGATGTTGGAGGGGTTGAAAGAGCAAGAGCTTTAGGAAAAAAATTAGACGTTGGATTAGCTATCGTCGACAAAAGAAGACCAAGTCCAGGAAAATCACAAGTTATGAACGTTATAGGAAATGTAAAGAATAAAGTTTGTATTCTCACCGATGATATAATTGATTCTGGTGGAACTATAGTAAATGCAGCTGCCGCCTTATTAAAAAGAGGAGCTAAAGAAGTTCACGTGTATGCAACTCATGGAGTTTTTAGTGGAGAAGCTGTTAAAAAGATAAAAAATTCAAAAATAAAAAATTTAGTTATTACAGATAGTATAGATAGTTCAGATAAATTAAAAAAAGTGAGAAATATTGAGGTATTATCGATATCTATATTATTAGCCGAAGCTATTAAAAGGATTTCAAATTCAACATCTGTGTCAGATCTATTTAAATAACCCTTGTAAAATTACCGGACATCAGTTAAAAACCACCAGTTTATGAGCACATTACAAGCAACAATAAGAGATACAAAAACTAAAGGTCAAGTAAATGACTTAAGAAACAGCGGAAATGTTCCAGGCATTGTATATGGTGGAGAGCATCCAAACGAAAAAATTTCTATTTCACTAAAAGAGATAAAAAATTTAATGAATAAAGAAAATTTTCTTTCGAATGTAATATCAATTAATTTAGATGGAAAAGAACAGAAAGTTTTAACTAGAAATATTTCATTTGACACAGTTACCGATGAACCAATTCATATTGATTTAATGAGGATTGTTAAAGGTGGAAAAATTATTTTAGAAATACCTGTAAAATTTATAAATAATGAATTGTCACCAGGTCTGAAAAGAGGTGGAGTACTTAATATTGTAAGACGTAAAGTTGAACTTAGATGTCCAGCTGAAAATATACCTACTGAATTAGTTGTTGATTTAAATGGACTAGATATCGGAACTAGTATTAAAATTTCTTCAATTAAATTACCAGAAAATGTTTCTCCAACTATTCAAGGCAGAGACTTTGTCATTGCAACAGTTGCAGCACCTACAGTTGTTAAAGAACCTGAAAAACCAGCAGAAGCAGAGGAAGGTGAGGCTAAAGAAGGAGCAGAAGTATCCGCTGAGGGAGGTGAAAAGAGCTCGACAGAGGGTGACAAACCTGAGGGTGAAAAATCAAAAGAAGACGACAAATCTTCTGCGGGGAAAAAATAATATATTGTGAAAGTTTATTTCCAAATTTAATTTAATATGTTGTTACTTGTTGGTTTAGGAAATCCGACTCCAAATAGTCAAAATAATCGTCACAATATCGGCTTCAAGGTAGTTGATGCGATAAACCAAAAATTTGGTTTATCAAAACAAAAACCAAAATTTAAAGGACTGTTAACTACAGGCAACATTGGTGATAAAAAAATATATGCAATTAAACCTCTTACATTTATGAATAATTCTGGAATATGTATTCGAGAACTTCTAGAATACTTTAAAATAGATGCTGAAAATGTAATTGTTTTTCATGATGATTTAGATGTCGAATTTGGGAAGATAAAAGCAAAATTTGGTGGATCCAACGCAGGTCATAATGGCATTGCTTCAATTGATAAATTTATTGGTAAAGAGTATTCAAGAGTACGTATTGGAATAGGAAAACCAGAAAATAAAGTTTCAGTTTCTGATTATGTTTTAAATGATTTTAATGAAGACGAACAAGCACATTTGGATACTATTACTAATAATATATTAGAGTCTTTGGCAATATTAATTGATAAAAACTTAGATTTATTTTCGAGTACAGTTAACAATAATTAAATGGGTTTTAAATGCGGAATCGTTGGATTGCCTAACGTTGGTAAATCTACGTTATTTAATGCTTTAACTAATTCGAATAAAGCTCAAGCAGAAAACTTCCCTTTTTGTACAATCGATCCAAACATTGGGATTGTATCGGTGCCAGATAAGAGACTTGATGAACTTGCAATTATTTCTGAGTCAAAAAAAAAAATAAATACCACAATTTCATTCGTTGATATAGCTGGTCTTGTTAAAGGAGCTTCCAAAGGTGAGGGTCTGGGAAATAAATTTTTATCCCACATAAGAGAAGTAGATGCAATAATTCATATGATAAGATGTTTTGACTCAAATGATATTCAAAATGTCAATCCTACTGTCGATCCAGTTAGAGATCTGGAGATTATTGAAACTGAAATGAAACTAGCTGATTTAGAGTCTATTCAGAAAAGACTTGAGAAAAAAAACAAAAAAAAAGTTGATAATGAAGAACTTAAGTTGCTTGAAACAGCTCAAAAAATAATTGATGAAGATGGTGATTTAACATTAATAACGACTGAATTTGATAAAAGACTTTTAAAAAGTAGTGGACTTCTGATTACTAAACCAAAATTATACGTATGTAATGTTGATGAAGAAAGCATTAAATCAGGTAATAAATATACGAAGGATTTTATAAGCAAGTTTAGCGATAAAAATACATTAATAATTTCCGCAGATATAGAAAATCAAATAAATCAGTTAGAAGATGAAAATGAAAAACAAAATTATATGAAAATGATTGATATGTCAGAGACTGGACTAAACTCATTAATTAAGAAAGGCTACGAGCTTTTATCTTTGCAGACTTTTTTTACATCAGGACCTGAAGAATCTAGAGCTTGGACAATTACAAAAAAGTCAACTGCTCCAAAAGCTGCTGGTGAAATCCATTCGGATTTTGAAAAAGGTTTTATTAGAGCTGAAACAATATCTTATGAGGATTTTTTAAAACATAGCGGATGGTTAAAGAGCAAAGAAGCTGGAAAAATGAGGTTAGAAGGTAAAGATTATGTTGTTAAAGATGGAGATATTTTAAACTTTCGTTTCAATACGTGACCAAATCTTTTTCATACTAAAATAAACTAAAATAGTCAAAACTGTTAAATAAATTATAACTCTAAAACCCATTTTATGTCTTGTTTCTAAATGAGGTTCTGCTGTCCATTGTAAAAAAGTTGTTACATCTTTAGCCATCTGATCCACAGTTGCTTTAGTACCATCAGCATACTCCACAATGTCATCATCTAAAGGAGATGCCATTTTAATTTTATTACCATACATATATTTATTGTAATATACACCATCATCAAGTTCCATGCCTGCTGGAGGATCTTCATATCCCATTAAGACAGAATAGATATAATTTGCTCCACCACCTCTAGCTTTAACTAAGACTGACATATCTGGAGGATATGCACCACCATTGGCTGCTATCGCTTCCTGAACATTTGCATATGGCATAACAAATTTATCAGATAGTTTTGCAGGTCTCTCAAACATTTCTCCATCACTGTTTGGTCCATCTGTGACTTCAAAGTTTGAAGCAATTGCTTTAGCTTCAAGCTCAGTAAATTCCGGTCCCCCTTTTTCTGCTAAGTTTCTATAACTTAAATGTTTTAAAGAATGACATGATGCACATACTTCTGAATAGACCTGATAACCTCTCTGCAAAGATGCTCTATCAAACTTTCCAAAAAAACTTTTGAAGCTCCAATCAACTTTCAATAGTTCTTGTTTCTCACCAGCAGCATTTACATTTGAGAAAATTAGGCTTGAAATTAGAGTAAAAAAGGTGATTAATTTGAAAAAGTTTTTCACAATTTCTCTTTATAATCAGAATTATTTTTAGCCATCGCCATATCAGCAGAACCTCCTAGCACAGGCTCTGTAATACTAAGTGGTAATGGTGTCGTTTTTTCCTTCATCCCTAAAAACGGAAGTATTATTAAGAAATGAGCAAAGTAATAAGCAGTTGCAACTCTTGCGATCAACAAATATAGCCCTTCTGCTGGCATTGCACCAACGTAGCCAAGTATTAAAACATCAGCTACTAAAAACCAATAAAACTGTTTGTATATTGGTCTAAATACAGTTGATCTAACTTTAGAAGTATCCAACCATGGAAGAATAACTAATACAAATATTGCAGCAAACATTGCAATAACTCCTAACAATTTATCAGGTACTGATCTTAGTATTGCGTAAAAAGGTAATAGATACCACTCAGGCACAATGTGAGCTGGAGTAACTAATGGGTTAGCTTCAATATAATTATCCGCATGCCCTAATATATTTGGTGAAAAGAATACAAAAAATGCAAAAATTATTAAAAATATCAGAAGTGCAAATAAGTCCTTGATCACAATGTAAGGATGGAAAGGAACGGTATCTTTTGATGGTTTTTTTATGTCTATACCAATAGGGTTATTATTTCCAGGTACATGAAGTGCCCAAATATGCAGAACAACCAATCCTAAAATTAAAAAAGGAAAAAGATAATGCAAACTAAAAAATCTTGTTAAAGTTGGATTGTCAACTGAATATCCGCCCCATAACCAAGTTGTTATACTATCCCCAACTAAAGGAATGGCACTAAACAAGTTTGTAATTACTGTTGCTCCCCAAAAACTCATTTGTCCCCATGGTAGAACGTAACCCATAAATGCGGTAGCCATCATTAAGAAATAAATTAGCATACCAATAATCCAAATAACTTCTCTTGGTGATTTATATGATCCATAATATAGAGATCTAAAAATATGAATATAAACAGCTAAGAAAAACATCGAAGCACCATTTGCATGTACGTATCTTATTAACCAACCATAATTTACATCTCTCATTATGTGTTCAACACTTTGGAATGCTAAATCAGCGTGAGCTACATAATGCATTCCTAAAATAATTCCTGTAATGATTTGAGTTATCAAACAAAAAGTTAAAATTCCTCCAAAAGTCCACCAGTAGTTTAGATTTTTTGGTGTTGGGTAATCAGTTAAATGATTTGCTAATGTTAGTAATGGAAGTCTATCATTAAACCATTTTCCAACTTTCGATTTCGGTGTGTATTCGTGATCACTCATTTATTCTTATTATCCTATTTTTATAGTGTTACTGTTTACAAATTCGTATTTAGGAACTTCCATGTTTGTTGGAGCTGGACCTTTTCTAATTCTTCCTGATGTATCATAATGAGAACCATGGCATGGACAAAACCATGCATTGTAATCGCCTTTATCAGTCAAAGGTACACATCCAAGGTGAGTACACACTCCTAGCATGACTAGCCATTCTGGATCCTTTGCTCTATCCTCATCTTTTTCTGGATGTTTTAATTCACTTAAATCCACAGCTCTTGCACTATCAATTTCATCTTGAGTTCTTCTTTTAATAAAAACAGGTTTGCCTCTCCATATAACGGTTATGGATTGACCAGGCTGAACTGAGCTAACATCTACTTCAGTGCTTGCCAATGCTTTTACAGAGGCATCAGGATTCATTTGATCAACCAATGGCCAAACTGCTGCACCTACTCCAACTGCTCCTGCAGCTGTTGTTGCTGTTAATATGAAGTCTCTTCTATTAGGTTTTTTTTTATCTGAATCAGACATTTATTATTTTAATTTTTTCTTAATATATGATTTCATATGAAGAAAAAGATATTTTTTCCATAGCAAGAATGACACACAAAACAAATAATTTCAGGCCAAAAATAGCACTTTACGAGCCTGATATACCTCAAAATACAGCAGCAATAGCTAGGACCTGCTCTTGCTTAGGCGCATTACTGGAGATAATTGAACCTTGCGGGTTCTTGCTAAGCGATAAACGTTTCAAAAGAGTAGTCATGGATTACTTAGATGAAAGTATGATCAAAACATATAAAAGCTCAGAAGATTTTTTTAACGCAAAGAAAAAAGACAGAGTAATATTAATGACAACTAAAGCAAGTAAGTCATTTATAGACTTTAAGTTTAAAAATGGGGATACACTTTTATTTGGGAGAGAAAGCTCTGGTGTTCCTCAAAAAGTACATAAAATAGTAAAACATAGAGTAAAAATACCAATGATTGAGAAAAAAAGGTCTCTAAATTTAGCTTCATCAGTTGCAATTATTCTTTCTGAAAATATAAGACAAACTAATTATTTATGGACGAATCAATAAAAAAAAAATTAGCTAGAAATTGGTTTAAAACTTTACAAGAGGTGATTTGCCAAGAAATAGAGGAATTAGAGGGTAAAAAAAATATTTTTAAGATTAATAATTGGGAAAGAGGGAAAAAATCTAATGAAGGTGGAGGTCAATTTAGAATATTAGAAAATGGAAAAATTTTTGAAAAGGTTGGAGTGAATTTTTCAGAGGTTTACGGAAAATTTTCAAAAAAATTTAGAAGTAGAATGCCTGGTGGTGATAAGAACCCCAAATTCTGGGCAGCAGGTATATCTATAGTAATGC
Source organism: uncultured Pelagibacteraceae bacterium (assembly GCA_902612575.1). Classification (GTDB taxonomy): domain Bacteria; phylum Pseudomonadota; class Alphaproteobacteria; order Pelagibacterales; family Pelagibacteraceae; genus Pelagibacter. Next base: position 109,686 of record CACMDZ010000001.1, read on the forward strand.
ATATGCAAAACCCCCATGTTCCAGCTATGCATTTTAACACTAGATATATTTACACTTCACATGGATGGTTTGGTGGGGGAATGGATGTTACGCCTTGTCTAAAAGATAAAAGTTTAGAAAAATGGTTTCACAAAGAGTTAAAAGTTTCATGTGATAAACACAATAAAAACTATTACAAAAAATACAAAAAATGGTGTGATGAATATTTTTACTTACCTCATAGAAAAGAACCAAGAGGAATAGGAGGTATTTTTTTTGATTATAAAAAAGATAATTGGGAAAAGGATTTTAGTTTTGTCAGAGAAGTTGGTATAAGTTTTAAAAATATATTTAGAGAGGTAATATTAAAAAAATATAAAAAAAAATGGTCTAAAAAACAAAAAGAAATTCAATTGGAAAAAAGAGGTCGATACGTTGAATTTAACTTACTTTATGACAGAGGTACCAAATTTGGTTTACAAACTAATGGTAATGTTGAGGCTATTTTGATGTCGCTCCCACCTATTGCTAAATGGAAATAAAATATGGAAAAAGAACCAATTACAGTTAGAGGATTAGAAAAATTAAAAGAGGAATTAATTTTTTTAAAAGAAAAAAAAAGACCTGAGATAGTAGCTGCAATATCTGAAGCAAGGTCCCATGGTGATTTAAAAGAAAATGCCGAGTATCATGCAGCGAAAGAACAACAATCACATAATGAAGGCAGAATTCAAGAAGTTGAAGATATTATAGCTAGAGCAAATGTGATTGATGTTTCTAAATTAGATAATGATGGAAAGGTAATATTTGGTTCAACAATACTTCTTCAAAACTTGGATACAGACGAAAATGTTAAATACAAAATTGTTGGGAAAGATGAGGCTGACCTCAAAGAGAAACTAATATATTTTAAGTCACCAATTGGTATGGGCCTTATAGGAAAAAATAAAGGGGATTTAGTTGAAATTAAAACTCCTGCTGGTGTTAAAAATTTTGAAATAAAAGACGTTAAGTATACCTAATTACTAAAAACGTTATCGATTTCTTTTTTACTCAATTTAAAGCTGTTATTTAACCAAATATTTTCAAGCAACTTAATTTTTTGTCCAAAGTCTTTACCCTCCTTAACTTTATATTTATCAAGTAAATCTCTAGATTTTAAAGGAAAAATAGGTTTTTCAAATTTTTCAAAATATTTTTTTAAATCAATGAGTTTTTTTGAAACCAATTTAGAATTGAAAATTTTTAAATCTAATAAATCGATAACATAAGATTTATCATTAAAATAATAAATTCGTTGAAGATTTTTCTTACTAAAATAATCTTTTTCAGAGAAAAGATAATAATTATCAATTAAAAATTTTATTCTTTTTTTGTTTTCGTTAGAAAGATTATATTTAAATAAAAAATAATTTGCATTATCGGAATCATCAATTATTAAATAAGAAATCAAAAAAACAAACGACTTTTTGTTAAATAAATTTTTTGAATAATCATTCAAATTACCTAAAAAATTTAAATTTACAAGTTGAGGAAAAATAGTTTTTAAAATTTCTGAAGAAAAAGGATCTTCAGATATTTTTAGAATATTTTTTGATAAAATAATTTTTTTTAATTCGCTAATTAATCTTTCCTTTGAAAGATTGACAATACCTGCAATATTTTTCTTGATTGATTTTTGCACTGATAAATTATGAGATACTTTACTATAATCAAGAAAAAATCTGATATATCTTAAAATTCTTAAGTAATCTTCTTGAATTCTTTTATTTGGGTCTCCGATAAATATAACCCTGCCCTCGTCTAAATGTTTAGCTCCACCGTTTGGATCAAACAAATTACCCTCTTTGTCTGCATAAATAGAATTAATGGTAAAATCTCTTCTTGATGAATCTTTTAGCCAATCTTTAGTATATTTTACTTTTGCATGTCTTCCATCAGGATCTACATCCTCTCTCAAAGATGTAATCTCAAAATTTTTCTTACCTAAATTTGCAGTAATTGTTCCGTGTTCTATACCAGTTTCAAAGAATTTAATATTATTTGATTGCAAACACTCTTTAACTTCATCTGGATTTAAATTTACTGCTAAATCTATATCATCTACTTCTTCTTGATTTAATATTTTTCTTACGCATCCACCCACATATCTTATCTCACTATTTTCGTTAAAATTTAATACAGAGTCAAAAATTTTAGAAACTTCTGTATTACTATAAATGTTTAAAAAAGATCTTTCTCTTTGAGTAGGTTTTTTGTTGCTTTTAAAAATTTTTTTTAAAAAATTATACATATTTGGCTGGGGTGCTAGGATTCGAACCTAGGAATGGCGGTACCAAAAACCGCTGCCTTACCACTTGGCTACACCCCAAAATTAATTTCATATATCACAAAAAAAAAGCTTTATATAGTTTTAGATAAATTACACCAATAGTTTTTATATTTTTTTTTCAATAATTTCTTTGCATTTAGTGCGGCTTTTTTGGACATAAAGTATCCCACAATTGTTGAGCCTGATCCTGTCATTCTGACATAAGAATTTTTATCTATGTTCAAAAAAAATTGTCTAAGTTTCTTTAGTCTTGGATACAATTTGAAAGATATAACCTCTAAATCATTTTTCATCTTTGAAAGTGTATTGAAATTAATATTTTTCGATTTAATTTTAAAAAATTGTGGTTTCGAATAGTTCCTAACTTGAGCATATATATTTTTTGTAGAACAACCAAAATTGGGTTTAATCAACAAAGTAAAAATTTTAAGGTTTTTTTTGATTTTTTTTATTTTATTTTTATAAGTTAATACTAGATTTTTTTGATCTATACCTAAAATAACATCCGAACCAATTTTTAAACATAAATTTTGTTTTTCCTTCATTGTCAATGAAATTATATTTTTTTTAATCATATAATTTATTAAGGAAGCCGCATTCATTGATCCGCCTCCCAATCCTGCCTCTTGAGGTATATTTTTTTTAATTGAAATAAGATATTTTTGATTTTTAAGTTTTTTCGCCTCATCTAAAATTTTTAATAAATTACTGATAGTATTTTTTTTTGGAATTTTACTAGAAAAATTTCCAGTAAATTTTATTATATGGTTTTTTTTATTTGTTTTCTTTATATAAATATCATCATGTAAGTCTAAAAAACCAACTAGAGTTTCTAAGTTATGAAGTTTAGATTTTTTTTTTCCTAGAACGTTTAAAGATAAATTAATTTTTGCATGTGATTTAATCTTTTCAAATTTCATTAATTATGATTTTTCTAAACCTTCTAATAATTTCGATTTTACTTTTGATTTCATTTCCTCTTCTGTCTCTTCAAGTCCTAAAACTGCTTGCCAATAATATTTTGCTTGTAATTTTTTGTTTAATTTCCAAAGGACATCTCCATAATGATCATTAACAATTGGATCATCTGGCATTAATTGCAATGCTTTTTTAAGATATTTTTCAGCATTGATATAATCGCCAATTAAATAAAATCCCCATCCAACAGAGTCGGTTATATATGGATCATTTTCTTTTTGTTTATATGCTTTTTGTATCATATCTATCGCTTCATCTATTTTATAATTTCTTTCTAACCAGCTATAAGCTAAATAATTTAATGTGTATGGTTCATTTGGATACATTTTTAAACTTTCAATTAAATCTCTGTCAGCCTTCTCATAATTTCCTATTCGTTCATAACTGCTCCCCCTCCTATATAAAATTCTTGAGATTGCATATGAACTTTGATCAACATTTTTGAGTAACTCTGTATAATATTCGATTGCAATTTCATACTTTTCAAAACCTTTATTTATATTCGCATAATCATAAAGTATTTTTTCTGTAGGTTTTTTTATAGTATTAAAATTCTTATTAATATACTCGATGGCCTCTTCCTCACTATTATCTTCAGATAATATTCTTCCTATCTTTTTTGTTTTATACCAAAAATATAATTTATCTTTTTTTTTAAAATTTTCTAAAATTTTGGTTGCTTGGTTGTAATTATTACTTAAGTAATAATTTTCAGCAAGGAGAGACTGGTTAAAATAAAACTTAGGATTTAAGTATTCAGAAATTCTTAAATAAAAATTGGACTGATCGTAAATATTTTGTGTTGAAAATAAATTTGATATCAAATAGAAAATCTCAGCTAAAATATCATTTTCGTTGTAGCATGAAAAATGGGATTCAAATTTTTTGTATTCAGCATTATCAATCCAATCTTTGATTTGATGTAATAATATACTGTCACCAATAGACTCGATTGTTTTAGAAACTTGAATAACTTTTTTAATATCATTATTTTCAATTAAGTTTGCAAAATAAAAGAACATGTATCGAGAATAATCACCATCAGAACTATTTAATAATTTTCCAAAATATGAGCTAGTGTTTGGAGAATTTAAATAACAATTTTGAAAAGCTACAGAAATTAAACTTAATGTTCCATACTTGTTATCCTCAACGGTTTCCTTTTTTAGAAATAGATAATTTAAATCTTTTAAAATTTTATAAATTACATATTCATATGTTCCATCATCTTTATTAAATTTAAACTCTTTAAATCTTTTATTTGCTTGCTTAAAATCTTTTTTCTTTAAACTATCAACTAACAATAGAAGATTAAGCTCGAAAGTATTTGAGTTGATATCGTTTTTTGAAATTTTTATTTGATCTATTCCTTTTTTAACTTGTCCATTTAAAACTAAGGAAAAGACATACTTTTTTAAAAAATTATCATGTTTTTGAATTAAAAATTTTGATGAATTGAAGTATTCAAGTGCTTCTTCGTTTTTTTGATTTCCAGATGAGACTAAAGCAGAAAAATAATTAGATAAGTACTTCTGGTTGAATTTATTATTTACAGAAGTGCTTGAATATGTGCTGGTTTGAAGTGCTAAAAATGATAAAATTACAATCAAAATTTTCATATCTGAATTTATGACTTTAAACTTCAAAAATCAAAATGACATATTAAACCTTGAAAAGCTTAACTCAAACGAAATTGAGTATATATTTAGTGATAAACCAATCAACAGACTAAAAACTAAACCAAAACTAGAAGATAAAATTAATCTTCTTTCTAAATTGAGAAGTGAAATAGAAAATATAGATAATTGTGAGCTGAAAAAAAATGCTAAGCAATTAGTATTTGCTGATGGGAACAATCAAAGTAAAATTATGGTTATAGGCGAAGGACCTGGTCAAAAAGAAGATGAACAAGGAAAACCTTTTGTAGGAGATGCAGGAATATTATTAAACAAAATGCTAGAGGCAATTCAGATAAAAAGGAACAATATTTATATAACTAATGTTGTAAATTATAGACCACCAAATAATAGGAAGCCTGAGCCATCAGAAATAAATAGATACTCAAATTACCTTAGGCAACATATCACGATAATTGATCCTAAAATTTTAATTCTTATGGGTAGCACAGCAATGGAGTCGCTTTTTGGTTCTAAAATAAAAATTTCAAAAGAAAGAGGTGTTTGGAAAGAACTAATCATTCATAACAAAACCTATTTGACAATGATTACATTTCATCCTGCCTACTTATTAAGACAAGCTGATCAAAAAAAATATTCTTGGGCTGATTTAAAATTAATCAGGAAAAAAATAGATGAATTAAAAATATCTGTTTAAATCTAAAATGATAGAAATACATAAAAAATATATAATTTGGTGGAAAGAGAAGCTTAATATGTCGAATTATGGATTATTGTGGATCACATTCATTAAAGGATTAGTATTTGGAATACTCTTGTATCATTTTTTTATTGCTCAATGAAAAAAATTATTGCTGGAGTTGACGAAGTTGGTAGAGGTAGTTTGATTGGTCCAGTATATGCAGCAGCAGTAATATTTAATCCTAAAATAAATAAAAAAGAAATTAAAGACTCAAAAAAATTAAAAAAAATTGAGAGAGAAAAATTATCTAGGTATATAAAAAAAAATTCTATTTGGGCTATTGGATCAGCATCGATTAGAGAAATAGAAACACTTAATATATTAAATGCAAGTCTATTAGCTATGAAAAGAGCAATAAAAAAACTAAAAGTTAAACCAAATTTAGTACTTGTTGATGGAAATAAATCGCCAGATTTGAATAATTACATTACAAAAACTATAATCAAAGGAGATCAAAAAATAAAAGAGATATCTGCAGCATCAATTGTTGCAAAAGTATCAAGAGATAAAATGATACTCAAAATGTCAGGAAGTTTCAAAAAATACAAATGGGATGTAAATGCAGGTTATGGAACCAAAGATCATATTAATGCTATAAGAAAACATGGAATAACTAGGTTTCATCGCAAAACATTCAATCCAATACACAACATATTGAGTCATAAAAGAAAATAACAACAAGTAGACTCAAAATAATTCAATCACAGGTTGACGCAGACTCTTCTCTGGAGTCTAATTAATAATTAAAAAATGAGTGTTAAAAATTTAAAGAATAAGATTATTAATGGAGATAGTTTAAAGGAATTAAAAAAAATTCCTGACGAAACTTTTGATCTTATATTCGCTGACCCTCCGTATAACCTTCAATTAAAAAAAGAATTAAGTAGACCAGATAGATCTAAAGTAGATGCTGTTGATGATAAATGGGATCAATTTGAAAGTTTTAAAAGCTATGATGAATTCACTTTTAAGTGGCTAAAAGAATGTAAAAGAATCTTAAAAAAAAACGGAACAATTTGGGTTATAGGTAGCTACCACAATATATTTAGATTAGGTACTGCAATCCAAAATATGGGTTTTTGGATATTAAATGATGTAATTTGGAATAAAAATAATCCAATGCCAAATTTTAGAGGGACGAGGTTTACCAATGCACATGAAACACTTATTTGGGCCTCAAAGAGCGAAGGATCCAAATATACTTTTAATTATCAATCATTAAAATGTTTAAATGATGACCTGCAGATGAGATCCACATGGAATCTACCAATCTGCAACGGAAAAGAAAGATTAAAAAAAAATGGAAAAAAAGTTCATTCTACACAAAAGCCAGAGTCTTTAATTCATAGAATAATATTAGCCTCATCGAACAAAAATGATTTCATTTTGGATCCATTTTTAGGATCAGGTACTACAGCTGTTGTTTCAAAAAAATTAGGTAGAAATTATTTTGGAATCGAAAAAGAAAAATATTATTTCGATGCTACAATGAAAAGATTAGGGGATACGAATATAATAAAAGATGAATATTTAGATACTCTACAAAATAACAGAACTAAGCCAAGAATTCCTTTTGGATCATTAGTTGAAATGGGTCTGATTAAACCTGGAACAGAAATTTATGACCAAAAGAAAAAAATAAATGCAAAAATTATGGTAGATGGTAGTATTAAATATCAACAATCAGAAGGATCAATCCATAAAGTGGCAGCAAAAATTATTGGTGCAGAAAGTTGTAATGGATGGACATTTTGGCATTATAAATCTGGGAATTCTTTAAAACCAATTGATGATTTGCGACAAAGACTAAGACCTTCAAATTAAGTTCTATAAATTTTACCCAAATAATTTTCAAGAAATGTTTTATTTTTTGAAAGAAACTTCAAAATATTATTTCTAATAAAGACATTTATAGGATTTGATAAATGGAATGAAAAATGATTAAATTTTGACTTGTTATTTATAGAGGAAATATTTTCAATTCTTTTTTGATAGTATTCATTTGAACCATTTAAAATACTTTTTAATATATCGTTCGCGGTTTCAATACTTTGAGACGCCCCTTGAGCAAATGATGGTGGAAAAGTGAACAGAGCATCACCCGATAAAAATATATTTTTTTTATTTAAATTTGGGAAGTTCCTGCTTACGTAAACAGGGAAAGACTTTAATTCTCTTAAATTTTCAAAGCTTATTTGTGATGTGTTTTGCAAACTTGCTCTTAAGGAGCCTAAAAACTTATCCGATTTGAACAAATCATGATTTCTTAGTTCATCTGATGATAATTTTTTTTTTATGATAGCTACAAAATTATATTCATTATTTTGATTAACCGGATAGATTACATAGTGGCTATTTGATCCCATATATATAGATATATCAGCGCCGTAATCACCTATTAATTTACCTCGAAGAGCAACATTAAGGTTATATTTTGGATTTGTAAATTCATTCAATATTAATGACTTTGTTTTTGAAAAGATACCATCAGCAATTATCAAATAATCAAATTCCTCATGTGTGTTTTCATTCAAGGTAATTCTGAAGTTATTCACATTTTCTATTTTTGTTATATTTGAATTAAATTTAATCTTATTTTTTGGAATATTCTTAAATAAAAATTCTAATAGTATGGATCTTTTTAGAGTTGTGTATCGATCAAATGGATCATTGAATTGCGTAAGGTCTATATCACAAATTTTTTTAGAATTATTTGCTTGTATGAAATTCACTTTTGACGGAAAGCTTACTTCGGATGCAGGTAGATTTTTAAAACCTATGTTATTTAATAACTTAATACTATTTACTGATAATTGAATTCCATAACCTTCTTGGAAATTATAATTATCCTTCTTTTCAAATATTTTATACTCAAATTTTTTTTGACTATTCAAAATATTTGCAAAATATAACCCCGATATTCCTCCACCAACAATTGCAATTTTTTTCATTAATTTATCTAATTGTATTAAGTATTTTCTTTGTAAATGAGGGCAAAGTCAAATTACTTAAATCTTTAATATCTACAAAAAAACCATTTGTCTTTTCTGGCAATTTATTTTTCATCGTAATTGCAATCCTCATATCCATATTTGACATTTTAATATTAATCCTTTTTCCAATGTGATTTTTAAATTTCATCTTAGGTATCTCATTCATTGGAAATATATGCATGTCTTTTAAAAAATTAAATTTTCTATTTTTTAAAAGATAATAATTGTTCTTCTTATTTTGAAAAATATTTGCCTCAAAAAATTTTTGTTTGTTAAATTTATTTATTTTAACAATTTCAAAGTCTTTTTTTTTAAAAGATTTACAATTACTTGAAATTGGACATTGATCACAATATGGTTTAGTTGGTTTACAAATTAATGCACCTATTTCCATGACAGCTTGAGCGTAGTCACTAGCTCTATTTGTTTCCCCAAAAAAAGATTTTTTTTTATGTAAATTTTCTTTAGAAATTTCTTTTTCTTTTTTTAAATAAAATACTCTTTTCAAAACTCTTTCAACATTTCCATCTAATGGAATTATTTTATTGTTAAATGCGATTGCCATAATTGCTTTTGAAGTATAATCTCCTACCCCAGGTAACGATTTTAAACCTTCCTCATTATTTGGAATCTTTCCACTAAATTTATTTAGAATTAATTTTGCCGATTTTTTTAGATTTCTTGCTCTTGAATAGTATCCTAATCCTTCCCAACATTTCATCAATTTGACATCACTAACCCTTGATAAACTTTTTAAATCTGGGATTTTCGAGGTAAAATTTTCAAAATATGGAATTACTGTATTAACTTGAGTTTGTTGTAACATAAATTCACTTACTAAGGTGAAATATTCTTTTTGACTTTTAGATACTTTTTTTCGCCAAGGAAGATTTCGTTTATTATTGTCGTACCATTTTAAAATTTTATTTGGTATGTTTCGACTTGTCATATGAATTTTAAATATAATACTAAGCAGAGAAATAAATCTGTTCAAGGACTAAGATCTTTTAAAGATACTTTGCCCCAAGAAGCAAAAAGAATATTAAATCAAAAAGGCCAAATTTATTCAAATACCCTTGATAATTGGAAATTTCTTGTTGGAAAAGAATTATTTAATGTTTGTTATCCTATATCTTATAAAAATTCGAGATTAAATGGAAGCTATTTAAGCATAATGGTTAAAAGAGGAAATGAAGTTGACCTTGAATATTCTAAGAAAGAAATTTTAAAAAAAATAAATATTTTTTTTGGTTATAATGTGGTCGACAATATAAGATTAAAAACCTTTGAGGGAGAATTCAAAAAAACTAAGGATAATAAAATTAATAATGCGACAAAAAGCAAAAATATTAAGAAGATTACTAACATTAAGAATGATAAAATTAAAAAATCTTTATTAGAGTTAAATAAAATATTTAAAATAAGATGAACAAAATATTAATAAAAACCTTAATTATATCATTTTTTTTTATTAGTTTTAACGCAACAGCAAAAATTAAACACATTAAAGAAGGTAATGTTGATGCGAAAGTAAAGCTTGTTATATTTGAGTCTTTAACGTGTAGTCATTGTGGAGATTTTCATAAAAATATTTATCCAAACCTAAAAACTGATTTTATAGATAAAAATTTAATTTTGATCGAATATAGAAATTTTCCTCTAGATATTGCTGCATTTAATGCTGCAAAAATAGCTCATTGTAGGAATGATGGAAAATCAGAAATACTTCATCATTTATACAACAATCAAAGTAGCTGGGTAAGAGGAAGTACAATTGAGGATCTCAATAAAAATTTAAAAAGAGTAGTTCAAGAATCTGGTTTTAAATTAGATTTTGAAAATTGTATTGCCAACTCAAAAATTGAAGATTTTATTTTAGAAGACCGAATCAATGGTGCAAAAAACTACAAAATAGAGGCAACACCAACACTTATAATCAATGGCGAAAAGTTTGAAAATCCAAAAAACTATAAAAAATTAAAAAAATATATTGAAAAACTGATATAACTCATTGAATGGAGTTTAAAAAAATCCAATTAAATGGCTTTAAGTCATTTGCAGAGAAAACAAATTTTCTTATTGAAAAAGGGCTCACTGGTATTGTCGGGCCTAACGGTTGTGGCAAATCAAATATTGTTGAGTCTCTTAGATGGTGTATGGGAGAAACCTCAGCAAAAAGTATGCGAGGTTCGGGGATGGAAGATGTTATATTTTCAGGTACATCAAATAAACCATCAAAGAATATTGCTGAAGTAGTTTTAAGTTTAAATAATGAAAATAAAGATGGCTCGCATCAATATAACGAATTAGATGAAATAGAAATTCGAAGAAAAATTGAAAAAGATAAAGGGTCTAAGTTTTACATAAATAATAAAGAAGTTAGGGCAAAGGATGCACAAATGTTTTTTGCAGATCTATCTACTGGAGCTCATTCGCCATCATTAATAAGTCAAGGAAGAATAGGAGCATTAGTTACTGCAAAACCATCTGACAGAAGGGCAATACTTGAAGAAGCTGCTGGAATAGCAGGACTTCATGTACGAAGACATGAGGCTGAAATCAGATTAGGAGCAGCAGAAAATAATCTAAAAAGAGCAGATGAACTTAGACGACAGCAAGAAAAACAATTGGCAAGTTTAGAAAAACAAGCTGAAGAAGCAGCAAAATATAAATTAATTTCTGAAGAAATAAAAAAAGTAGAGGCGGGTCTATACTATTTAAGACTTATAGAAATTGATAAAGAAATTAGTTTAGAAAATGAAGTAAATACTGAAGCAGACACTAAAGTAGAGGAATTTAATAAACAAATAAATGAGTTAGAAACTAAAATTAAAAATGAACTTGAAAGAGTAGAACCAATTAGACAGAGGAATATTGAGAATTTATCTAAGATACAAAGATTAAATCTTGAGCTTAAAGCTTTAGATGAAGAAAGTACTAGGATAAACGAAGAAATAGATACAATAAAAAATTCCATTAAAGTTATAGACGAAGATATAGATAGAGAAAGAAGTATCGTAATTGACGCTAATTCAAATGAAAAAAGACTTAAAGAAGAAAGAAACACTTTAATTGAAACAGACTCAAAGTACTATGAGACTGAAAAGTTATCAAATCAAGACTTAGAAAGCTCTAGGTCAAAATTAAAAAATGAACAAGATAGAATGGATGTATTGCTTGAGAGCTTTAGTGAAGAGTCTTTACAAAAAAATAATGAAATTATCAATAATATAAAAAACCAAATTGAAGAAGTAAAAAAATTAATTTCTGAAAATAGAAATCACCAGACATTAAAAATTTTAGACGAGTGCATGATAAATTTATCTTATTTAACTATGAAAGTTAAAGAATTTGAAAGTGATAATACTATTTTAACTTTAACTTCTAAAAGTGATCAAATAAAGAAATTACAAGATGAATACGCAGAAACTTATAGTAAAAACCAAAATATTAAGAGAGAATCTGTGAAAAGAAAAGAGAGGATAAATATTATTGATCAGGAATTTGAAAGTTGGCAAAATCTATTGACCAATTCTGAAAAAATGGTTAACGAATTAAACACAAGAAAAAATAAGTTAGATGAAAAATTAAATTTGCTAGAAAAACAACCTCAATCTCAAGCAGAAAAAAAAGGAAAGATTTCTGAAAATTTAAGAATTTCAGAAAATGAAAAAAATGAAAACGAAGTTTTAGTTGAAAAAATAGATAATACTATTGAAGAAATAAGAATCGAGCTAAATAATACAAAAGAAAGTTCAATTGAAATAAGAGAAAAAAAAGCAAGCTCTGGAGCTACTATTGAAGGTTTAAATAAAAGAAGAAATGATCTTTTGGAAAGGGTAATGACAGAGTTAAATTTAGAAGAAAGTAAAATACTTAATTATTCAAATCTTGAAAAAAGTGATGAATTTCCAGATTTAGTTACTCAAGAGGAGCTACTAGATGAAAAAAAAAGAGAAAGAGAAAAGCTTGGTTCTGTTAATTTAAGAGCTGACGATGAGACTGAAAAATATAAAACTGAAATAAAAAAAATGGAACAAGACAGGCAGGATCTTGTTACAGCAATATTAAAACTTAAAGAAAGTATCACAGAACTAAACAAAAAAGGTCGGGAAAGGCTTTTAGATGCTTTTGAAAGAGTAAATAGAAAGTTTAATGAAGTTTATACAAAGTTATTTAATGGAGGCAGCGCTAAATTAGAATTAGTAGACTCAGATGATCCCTTAGATGCTGGTTTAGAAATGCTAGTAAGTCCTCCTGGAAAAAGACTTCAATCTATAACTCTACTTTCAGGAGGTGAGCAGGCTTTAACAGCATTATCTCTAATATTTGCTGTGTTTTTAACTAATCCTTCACCAATCTGTGTATTAGATGAAGTTGATGCTCCGCTTGATGATGCAAACGTTACTAGATTTTGCAATCTTCTAAACGAATTAACAAAAATTACTTCCACTAGATTCATTATAGTAACCCACCACGCATTAACCATGTCAAAAATGGATAGATTATATGGGGTTACAATGCCAGAGAAAGGGATAAGTCAACTAGTTGCTGTTGATCTACAAAAAGCTGAGAGCATGGTAGCTTAGGCTAATGGAAGAGGAAGATTTTAAAACTCGCCTTAAAAGTGCAAAAAATAGGGCAAAGTCCAAATATTTAGAAAATAAAGAGCCTAAGACTTCAGGAATGGGCCACGCTTTTAAGATGAGCACTGAATTAGTTGCAGCAGTAGCTGTTGGGACAATTATTGGGTTTATTTTAGACAATTGGTTTGGTACTAAGCCTTGGTTAATTTTAATATTTTTTTTTGCAGGAGTAATTGCAGGGATTATGAATGTAATTAAATCAGCAAAAAAAATGCAAAATAAATAAGAGAATATAATGGCATCAAATCCAATGTACCAATTCAATGTTTATAGAATTGGTCCAGAAATTAAATTAGGCTCAGTTGATATCTCTTTCACTAATGCAAGTTTATTTATGGTCATTAGTTCTTTAGCTATTTTGATAATTTTTAATTTAGGAGCGAAGAAAAAAACTCTAATACCTGATAAACTACAATTGCTATCAGAACTAAGTTATTCCTTTGTGGCCAAAATGATTAGTGATACAGCAGGATCAAAAGCAAAACCGTACTTTTCATTTATTTTCTCACTATTTATGTTTGTTCTATTTTGTAACATGTTTGGAATGATACCTTACGCATTTACAGTCACAAGCCATATAATAGTTACATTTGTGCTTGCAGCATTTATTTTCGTTGGGGTTACAATTATTGGATTTATGAAACATGGATTAGGATATTTGAAGTTGTTTGTTCCTAGTGGAGTTCCAATGGTTTTACTTCCATTAATAGTTGTTATTGAGATTATCTCATATTTAAGTAGACCGATTAGTTTATCAGTAAGACTTTTTGCAAACATGATGGCTGGTCATACAATGATGAAGGTATTTGGTGGTTTTGTTATTAGCTTAGGAATTGTTGGTGGGTGGCTTCCACTAAGTTTTTCAGTTGCACTTACAGGTTTGGAGATATTAGTTGCTTTTCTTCAGGCATATGTATTTGCAATTTTAACATGCATTTATTTAAATGATGCATTAAATTTACACCATTAATAAAAAAGGAGGAAGAATGGAATTAGAAGCAGCAAAAATGATAGGAGCAGGTTTAGCAGCTATTGCACTAGCAGGTGCAGGAGTTGGTATTGGAATTATCTTTGGTAATTACTTATCTGGTGCTATGAGAAATCCGTCTGCAGCTCAAAAACAATTCCCTAATTTATTATTAGGATTTGCTTTAGCTGAAGCTACAGGATTATTTGGACTAGTAGTTGCGTTGATTATTTTATTTGCATTTTAGTTAATGTTAAAAAAAATAATTATTTTAGTATTCATCACATGCTTTGCATGTTTTAATACATTATTTGCTGCTGAAAGTGGTGGTATGCCTCAACTCAATCCAGAGTTTTGGATATCTCAAATATTCTGGCTTATCATCACATTTGGAATACTTTTTATTATTCTAACCAAAGTTATATTGCCGAAAATCAGCGATAATCTGGAAACTAGAAAATCACAAATACTAGAAAATATTGAAACAGCAGATAAACAAAAAGAAGAAAGTCAGAAAAAAATTAATGAATATGAAAAAATTATTTTAGATAGTAAAATTAAAGCGAAAAACTACTTTAATGAAGCTAGAGAAAAAATATTAGAGGATATTAATAAAAAAAGAAATACATTAGAAAAAGAACTTGATGAAGAAATTAGTTCAGTAGAAAACGAGTTGTCTGAATTTAGAAACAAATCAGGTGAAAAAATAAACAAAATAGCAGCTGAGACATCAGCAGAATTAATAAAAGAGCTGATTGGTGAAGAAGTAAATAGTAGCAGCATTGCTGCGATAGTAGAGGATCAAGCAAAATTAAACCAAGAGAGAAAAAATGTCGTTTGATGCAACATTTTGGGTAGCAATTTCATTTTTTATATTTATTGGTCTGTTGGTATATTTTAAAATTCCTCAGAATATAAACAATCTCCTTACAAAGATGATAGGAGATATAAAAAAGGAAATTGATGAAAGTGAAAAGCTGAGAGTTGAGTCAAAGAAACTCTTAGATGAGGCTCAGGCTAAACTTAACTCTGTAGAGGGAGAAACCAAAAAAATACTCGATCAAGCTAAATCTGATTCAGAACAGCTTGTTATTAGCATGAATGAAAAGTTTCATAAAAGTTCTGAAATAAAGAAAAATTTAACTCAAAGTAAAATAAATCAGATGAAAGAGTCAGCAATCAAAGAAGTCAAAGATAGATCAATTAGAATTGCACTAGAGTCTGTGAAAAAGATTATGACTACAACAGTTGATAGGTCCAAATTAGATAATCTTTTTGAAAAAAAACTTGAAGAAGCAAAGTCTGAATTAAAAAAAATTAATTCATAACTTAATTACGTTACATTTACTCAAAATAATATAAAATCTGTATTATGAATTCGATAGTAATTGGATCAGGTTTTGGGGGTATGGCTGCAGCATTGAGATTAAAGGCTAAGGGTCATAATGTAACTCTGATTGAAAAACATAAAGATTTAGGTGGAAGAGCAAGAGTTTTTAGAAAAAATGGATTTACATTTGACGGTGGTCCAACTGTTATAACAGCGCCTTATTTGATTGATGAATTATTCCAGCTTTTTAATAAAAACTCAAAAAATTATTTAGAAATTAGATCTCTTAAAACCTGGTATCAATTTGTTTTTGAGGATGGTTTCAAATTCAACTACTCAGGTAATGAACAAGAAATGATTGATCAAATTAAAAAGATCAATGAAAAAGATGCCGAGGGTTATAAAAATTTAGTAAATTTTACAAAAAAAATTTTTGATAAAGGATTTACTGAATTATCAGATGTACCATTTGATAAACCCTCATTTATGTTAAAGCAAATACCTTCTTTGTTCAATCTAAAGAGTTATAAATCTGTTTATGGTTTAGTTTCATCTTACATAGAAAATGAAAAATTGAGAAGATTACTTAGTATGCATCCACTATTGGTAGGTGGTAATCCTTTTACAACAACATCAATATATGGATTAATTTTATATTTAGAAAAAAAATGGGGGATTCATTATTCAATGGGGGGTACTGGTCAAATAATAAATGGTATGGAAAAACTAATGAATGAAGAAGATATAAAAATATTAAAAGGATGCGAAGTAAATAAAATCTTATCAAATAAAAATAAAATAACTGGCATTGAACTAAGTAACGGAGATAAAATAGGAGCAGATAATGTAATTTGCAACGCTGATCCACCTGCAGTTTACTCAAAATTAGCAGATACAAATAGTAGTAATTCTATTTTTAATTGGAAAATGAAAAGAATGGAATATTCAATGGGTTTGTTTGTGTATTACTTTGGAACTAAAAAAGTTTACGAAGATGTTGAACATCATACCATCAAATTTGGAGATAAGTACAAAGAACACTTGGATGACATTTTTAACAATAAAAAATTAAACGACGATATTAGTTACTATTTACATAGACCAACAGCTACAGACAAATCTATGGCGCCTGATAATCATGATTGTTTTTATGTGTTAGTGCCAGTTCCTAATAACCAATCTGGTATAGATTGGTCTATTGAGGGAGATAAAATGAAGAAATTAGTTATTAAAAAAATGGAAGAAAGTTTACTGCCTAATCTAAGCGAAAATATTGTTGAGGATTTTTATTTAACTCCAGATTATTTTGAGAAAGAGTTAAATACAAAATATGGCTCAGGTTTTTCTATTCAACCAAAATTTACTCAATCAGCTTATTTTAGATTTCATAATAAATCAGAGATATTTAATGGTTTGTATTTTGTTGGAGCAGGCACCCATCCTGGAGCAGGTGTACCAGGCGTACTATCTTCAGCAAAAGTCTTAGACAAAATTTTGTAATGGAGAAAAAGAGTTTTCTATCAATATACGCAAAATCTTTTAACTGGGCTGGTTTTTTTCTTCCAAAAGAAACTTATTTGAAATGTTCTAATTTATACGATTTTTGTAGAACTTTAGACAATATAGCAGACGATGAAGGTACAATTGATGTTAAATTAAGAAGATTTTTAAACTTCAAAAAAAATTTTATCAATAAAGAATTTCAGAATTCAATAATAAAAAATATGTGGGTATTAATGGATGAATATAATATTTCCACAAAAATTGTAGAAGACTTATTCGATGGTGTGGAGTCTGATATTCAAAATGAAATAAGATTAAATTCAAAAAAGGAATTATTAATTTATTCATATAGGGTAGCAGGAACTGTTGGATTAATGATGGCAAAAATTTTTAATGTCACTAGCTCTAATTCTCTTAAATCGGCTATAGATTTGGGAATAGCTATGCAATTAACAAATATTTCTAGAGATGTGATAGAGGACTCTAAAAATAAAAGGTTTTATATAAAACACAATTTTGAAACCATAAAAGAAACATTGGCTACTGCAGATTTATTTTATGATAGTAGCTTTTCATCAATAAAAGATATTCCATTAACTCTTAGATTTTCAATTTTAGTTGCAAGAAGAGTTTATAGACAAATTGGAAGAAATATTATTAAAAAACAAACTATTCAAAATTATAATAAATCAGGTAAAATTTTTGTTACTAAAAGTGGTAAGATATTACAAACAATATTATCTATATTTGACCTAGTAAAACTATCATTGATTAAAAAACATAATCACCTTAGAGATAAAGAACACAAATTAATTGGTGAAGAAATAAATTTAAATGAAAGATTTTGATATTGTAATAATTGGTGGAGGTTGTGCAGGATTATCTTTGGCATATGAATTAGAGACAAATAATAAGTTAAAAAATAAAACATTAGCTATTATTGAACCAAGAAATGAATACAAAAAAGATAAAACTTGGTCTTTTTGGAAGACATTCCCACATAATTTTGAAGATTGTGTAAAAAAAAATTGGAAATATTTTTCAATAAATGTTCCTAAAAAAACTAAACATCTAGATTGCAATAATTATCCATATCAAAGTATTGATAGTGGGCTATTTTATGAGAAGATAAACAATAGATTAAAAGAGAATAAAAATATTTCATTTCACAAAAATGATCAAAATATAAATTTTGATAACTCTTTAATATTTAATAGTGTTCCAAATTTAAATAATCAAAACAATGGTCTATGGCAGCATTTTTGTGGAGTAGAAATAGAAACAAAAAAGGAATTTTTCGATGAAGAAATGATGAATCTAATGGATTTTGATTGTGAACAGAGAGGAAGTGTTCATTTTTTTTATACACTTCCATATTCAAAAAGAACAGCATTGGTTGAAACAACTTGGTTATCAGAAATGAATGACGACTCCCAAAAAGATTATGATCAGCAAATTAAAGGATATATTGAGAATAATTTAAAATTAAAAGATTATAAGATTACATATAGGGAAGTGGGTGCAATACCTCTTTTTTACCCAGTAATTAGTAAAGTTAAAAATAAAATTAATATTGGAACAGCAGGAGGTATGACAAGGTTAAGTACTGGTTATACTTTTCTAAATATTCAAGAACAAAGCAAATATATAAGTGAAAATATTGAAAACATTAGTAAATTGAAAACTTTTCAAATTAAAAAGAAATATCAATTTCTCGATAATATTTTTTTAAAAGTTCTGAAAAATAATCCAAGCAAAATGCCGAATATTTTTTTTAGAATGTTTAATAATAAATCTAATACTGTTATAAAATTTTTGTCGAATAGAAGTAATTTTTTTGAAGATTTATCAATAATATTAAAAATGCCTAAATGGATTTTTATTAAAGCACTTTTTTAAGTTAAATGATCAGAATTAATTTTTACCACTCTATAATTTTTTTTAATTTATGTATACTTTTGTCAGGAATGGAATACCTGAGAGAAGGTAATTTCTTATTAATATCTTTATTTTTAATTTTAACAATTGGAATATCCCATGGTTCTCTTGATCATATTAAAGGAAAAAAACTGATTAAATTTTTTGGATTCAAATCAATGAGTATTTTTTATTTGAGTTATTTACTTATTGGTGCAGTTACAATATTAATTTGGTTAATATTTCCAAAATCATTACTTTTCTTATTTTTAATTATCGCTGCTTATCATTTTGGAAAAGAGGACTCCGAATTTATCAATCAAAAGAAAAATTTTGAATTAATTTATTTTTTAAAAGGATCATTAATAATTACATCACCCTTATTTTTCCATAAAGAGGAAACACTCGTAATTTTTGAGACATTAAATTTTAATATTTCAAATAATTTAATAATATCTGACGAGATATTATTCATTCTTATACTTTTATCTTTACTGTCTGGAATTATTTTATCATTTAAAAAAAATATTGAAGTTAAATCATTATTGTTAATGGATTATTTATCGATAATAATCCTAAATTATTTTCTTAATCCAATAATTGCTTTTACAATTTATTTTTGCTTTTTGCATTCCATTAGGCACTCAATTTCTTTGATTAGAGAATTAAATAAAAATTTGATAAAGGGCTTATCGTTATTCATTAAAAAAGCCCTTCCACTAACAATTTTGACAATTTTTGGATATGTTATTTCAATATCAATTCTGAATAATTATAACGAATTTAATGAAACTATATATCGAGCAATTTTTATTGGATTGGCCTCATTAACTTTTCCACATATATTGCTCGAATATTTAATTGAAAAAAATGAGCAATAAAAATATTAATTTAATTGGGTGGATTTTATTCATTATTTCTGCGTTGGGTTTTATTATATCAAGTGTAGGAAGTTTTTGGGCTATGTTTGGCAGTCTTTTTTTTTTAATTGCATGTATTGTTTTTTTAATTCCATTTTTTAGAAAGGATGAAAATGAAAAATAATCATCTTAAAATACTTTTAGCAGCTCCTAGAGGTTTTTGTGCAGGCGTTGATAGGGCAATTGAGATTGTAAAGAAAAGTATAGAGAAATATGGTGCTCCTGTATACGTAAGACATGAAATAGTTCATAACAAACATGTAGTAGACGGCTTAAAAAAAATTGGTGCAATATTTGTTGAAGAGATTGATGAAATTGAGGATAAAACTAGGCCTGTTATCTTTTCAGCTCATGGTGTCCCTAAATCTGTGCCTCAAGAAGCAGAAAGTTTAAATATGATATTTGTTGATGCAACATGCCCATTAGTTTCTAAAGTTCACAGAGAAGCAGAAAATTTAAATAGAAAAGATGTTCAAGTTTTGCTTATAGGTCATAAAAACCATCCTGAAGTAATAGGCACAATGGGCCAAGTAGCTAATGGAAAGATTGATCTTATTGAAACTATAGATGACGCAAAAAATTATCAGAGAGGCAAAAACGATAAACTTGCTTATATTACACAAACAACATTATCGGTTGATGATACTAAAGATATTATTAATGTTTTAAAAGAACGCTTTCCTGATATTCACGAGCCTAAAAAAGATGATATTTGTTATGCAACAACAAATAGGCAAGCAGCAATAAAAAAAATTGCAAAAGAGTGTGATAATTTGTTTGTGATTGGTAGTAGAAATTCATCCAACTCAGTTAGGTTGGTAGAAGTAGCTAAAAATAATGGATGCGAGAATGCTGAATTAATTCATTCAGAAAGCACTTTTCCACTAGAAAAAATATCTAAATGCAAAACAATAGGTATTTCATCTGGTGCCTCAGCTCCTGAAGTATTAGTTAATGAATTCATAGAAAATATTAAAAAAAAATTTACTGTAGAAATAGAGGAAGTTGAAATAGTAAAAGAAGACGTAACATTTAAAATTCCAGGAAAATTAAATTAATGGCTGTATATACAAGAATAAATGAAAGCGATCTTAGCTTGATCGAGAAAAACTTTAGTATTGGTAAAATTGTATCTTTTTCAGGCATAAAAAAAGGAATTGAAAATACTAATTACTTAATAAAAACAAGTAAAAAAAAAATAATACTGACTATATTTGAAAAAAGAGTTCAAAAAAAAGATTTACCTTTTTTTATGAACCTTATGTTTGGTTTATCTAAAAATAAAATCAAATGTCCAGAGCCAATTAAGAATAAAAAAGGTAAATATTTATTCCAAATTAAAAATAAAACTGCATGTTTAGTAAGTTTTTTAGAGGGGAAAGACAAAAATCAACTTACAAATAAAGATTGTTTTCAAGTTGGAAAAAATGCAGCTCTGTTACATTTGGCTGCAAAAAAATTAAGATTATATAGAAAAAATTCATTATCAGTGAATTCGTGGGGACCTTTACTTAATAGAATAGATAGAAGGATTAATAAACTTTCAAGTAATTTAATAAATACTATGCGAACTGACTTAGTCGACATCAAGAAAAAATGGCCAAAAAGTATGCCCAATGGAATAATACATAGCGATCTGTTTATTGATAATATTTTTTTCTATAAGAAAAAATATTATGGGTTCATTGATTTTTATTTTTCTGCAAATGATTTTTTAGCTTATGAATTAGCTACATGTGTTAATGCATTATGTTTTAAAAAAAGAAATAAAATTTTTATTTTAGATAAAAGTAAATCTTCTCAATTATTAAAAGGTTACCAATCTGTCCGAAAATTGAATTACAAAGAAAAGAGTAATTTCAATACTTTATGTAGAGGTTCAGCATTGAGATATCTTCTTACGAGATCATATGATTATTTAAATACTCCTAAAAAAGCATTAATAAAGATTAAAGACCCAAAAGAATATTTAGATAAATTAAATTTTCACAGAAAATTAAATTCTTTTAAGGATTACAGTTAATGATAAAAATCTATACTGATGGATCGTGTTTGGGTAATCCAGGAAATGGTGGTTGGGCTGCTATTATTATAGATGATAATAAAAAAATTCAGATAAAGGGAAGTAAAAAAGATACCACAAATAATCAAATGGAGTTGCTTGCTCCAATAAAGGCTCTTAAAAAAATTCCTAAAGGAAGCAGTGTTCAGATTTTCACAGACTCTAAATATGTAAAATCCGGAATTACAGAGTGGATACATAATTGGAAGAAAAATGGTTGGAAAACCGCAAATAAACAACCTGTGAAAAATAAAGAACTCTGGACTGAATTAGATCAAATGACTAATGAATTTCAAATAAAATGGAGTTGGGTCAAAGGCCACTCTACAGATGTTTTAAACAATGAGGTAGATTTAATTGCTAGAAAAGCCGCAGATTCTTAATATAGTTAAATTAAACTAAATAAGCTTCTTAATTTTTAAACAATATGATATTTTAGAGCATGTCAAAAAGAGAAAAAATTGACTCAGTCGTCGGAAAAACAATTGATGTAGCAACTACAAAAGAAGGTATGGGAACAATAGGAGGAGCTGCGGTTGGTGGATGGTTAGGATCATCAATGGGAATAGCTGCTTTAGGAACTGCAGTCGCGGGTACACTGCCAGTGGCTGTTGTTGGAGGAGTTGTTGGTTTTTTAGCAGTCAAAGCATTTAAAGGGAAAAAGAAAAAAAAAGACCAAGATCAAGAGACTGATTAATTTAAAATTCCTTATTATTTAGAAAAGGATAGTACCAAAAAAGTTATTTCTAAAATTATCAAAGCTTCAAGCATTTTTTAAAGTCATGAGATTAAGAGTAAGAAATTCTCTTCTTGTCATATACTTTTTAAATTTTGGTTTGAATTGTTTAAGATATTTTATGTACTGCAACATTTTCAAGTATCCTAAGGATTTTCTAATTATCCCTGCAACACATAGCGCAACCATAAAACCAAAAAAAGAAGAAGATACAAATTTTGTTGTTAAAGCAAAAGCACCTACACTTATTGTTCCTTTAATAAAACCCCATTGAAGGTTATTAAATTCAGCTTTGTTTTTTGTTTTTGAATATCTATGTGCCAATATAACAATAGATGAAACACTTCCAATTGGATCACCGTGAATAAAACTAGAAGCCAAGACTCCTGATGCAATTTCAGAAAACTCCTCTTTATGCCTTTTTTTCCAACCAAAAAATAATGCTAGAGGTCCAATTGATGATGAAAGTATTTCGTTAAATTCTATATGCTTAATATCATTTATCCATTTTTGAGGTAGCGTATAAGTTGAGTGAAGTGCGCTAGAAATTAAAGTTGTATATCTTAATGACACATTAGTTTTATATTAATAAATTGTGACCGTACTATGAAAATAAGCATATTGTGCTCATACTAATCAAAAGAATGATATTTCTTTGCTAAATAATATCTAAAATTCCCTCTGCTGAAGATATTCCACAATTTTTAGTTTCCTCTTCCTCTTGAATATTTTGAACTTGGAGATTTTCTATAACCATTGCATAACGGCTTGATCTCATGCCCATACCTTTTGAGTTTCTATCAACTTCAGCACCTATTAGCTTAGTAAATGACAAATATGGATCAGCTAACATAGTTATATTTTCTCCTATATTATTCGCCTCACCCCAAGCATTCATTACATAAGGGTCATTAACAGCTAAGCAAAATATTTTATCAATACCTTTATCTAAGATTTGTTGAGCATTTTTCACGTAACCTGGTAAATGAAACTTAGAGCATGTAGCTGTAAATGCACCAGGCAAACCAAACAATATTATTTTTTTTGGTCCTAATAACTCGGATATATTTTGTTCCTTAGGTTCACCATCAACTAAATGGAAGATTTTTACGTCAGGGATTTGATCGTTTACTTTTAACTTCATAATTTACTTTTAACGAAATTTTTAACTGCCTCTGTATCATTTTTTAATAGTTGAAAATTTTCCTCTTTACTATGAACATATTGTAGCTCTTTAGGTAGTTCTTCATGTTTATTTATAGCCTTATCTGTAGCAACTGGAAATTTACATGGATGTGCAGTAGATAAAACTACACAATCACTAAAATTTAGCTTATTTGCAGCCCCTACTCCAACTGCAGTATGAGGATCTAATATGACACTACTTCTGTCAAAATGTTGTTTAATAATTTCTAAAGTTTCGTTTTCATCACAACTTTCTGAAATAAAATCTTTTTGGATAATGTCTAAATTTGATTTTTCTATTTTATATTCATTATTCTTAACTTTTTTCATTATATCTGATGTAATGTCAGAATTAGAATTATTCACATAATAAATTAATCTTTCAAAATTACTTGCTAATTGAATATCCATACTTGGAGAAAGTGTTTCTTTAACTTTTTTTGAAATATAATCACCTTTAGAAATTGCTCGATGCAAAATATCATTCTCGTTAGTTGCAACAATAAGTTTATCTATGGGCAATCCCATTTCTTTTGCAAGATAACCTGCAAAAACATCTCCAAAGTTTCCTGTTGGTACTGAAAAAGAAATTAGTTTGTCACTATCAAGTTTAAAATAAGTATAAAAATAATAAACAGCTTGAGCTATAATTCTTGCCCAATTAATAGAATTAACCCCTGACATATTGATTGAATTTGAAAAATCTAAATCTGAAAACATTTGCTTAACAATATTTTGGCAGTCATCAAAATTTCCATCAATTGCGATATTGAAAACATTTTCATCTTCAACTGTTGTCATTAATTTTCTTTGAACTGGCGAAATTCTATTATTAGGATGTAAAACGAAAATATTTAAATTTGATTTACCTCTAATTGCATCAATAGCAGCTGCCCCTGTATCACCTGAAGTAGCCACAACAATGTTAATTTTTTTATCATTTTTACTTAAATAATATTCATACAAATTACCAATAAACTGCATAGCAATGTCTTTAAAAGCTAGTGTTGGTCCATGAAAAAGTTCTAATAATTTTAGATCGCCGAGATTTGAGATTTTAATAACTTCTTTTTCTCTAAAAGTTGAATAAGATTTTTCAATTAACTCATAAAGATCTTCTTTAGATATAAAATCAGATGAAAACAAATTTATTATTTCAGTAGATAAATCATAGTAATTAAGATTTTTAAGATCTGACAATTCATCTAAGGTGAATTTTTTTAGAGATGTAGGCACATAAAGTCCCCCATCATCAGCTAAACCTTTGATGAAAACCTCTTCAAAACTATATTCTTTAGAATTATCTCTTGTACTTACATACTTCATGAATTTTTTTTACCATTTTCCTATAAAATAAATAGGATTATTTATTTTATGATCTGGTCTACCAAAAATAAGACAAAAAGCAAAAATAAGTAAAAAATTGAGTAAGAAAATACCTTTTTAGCCTTCTTAATTTCAAATTGGTTTTTTTTGAATTTAAGAAGATCGTAACAGAGATAGTTGTAATAAAATGTCAGTAATAAAGAAACAATAAGAAATGTTTCACCAACAAACCCGATATAATAAGGCAAAATTACTATCGGTAACATTATTAATGAATAAACAAATATATTCTTCTTTGTCTCTTCAATTCCATTAGTAATCGGTAGCATTGGGATTTTAGCTTTTTGATAGTCATCTGCTTTATAAAGGCTAAGAGCCCAAAAATGAGATGGGGTCCAAAAAAATATTATTAAGAAAAATGTTATTGGTTCAAATGTTAGCGAGTTAGTAGCTATTGTCCAGCCAATAACTGGAGGCAACGCTCCAGATGCTCCTCCAATAA
Source organism: uncultured Pelagibacteraceae bacterium (assembly GCA_902612575.1). Lineage (GTDB taxonomy): Bacteria > Pseudomonadota > Alphaproteobacteria > Pelagibacterales > Pelagibacteraceae > Pelagibacter. The sequence goes on from CACMDZ010000001.1 coordinate 135,441, forward strand.
CAATGTTCTGTGGTGTTTTTCTTTTTAACCAAATTGTATAAACAAATACGTAAAATGCTATTGTTATAGATAATAGTATAGCTGATGTTAAATTTGAAAAATAATAAAGTCCGGCTACAGAAATAACTGATAGCAATGTACCAAATATAAGAGCATGCTCCCTGTTTACTTTTCCAGTAGGAATTGGTCTAAGACAAGTTCTTGTCATTAATTTATCAAGATCAGCCTCATACCACATATTTAGAGCACCCGCAGCACCTGCGCCTATTGTTACAAAAAAAATTGCAATTATTGAATTTAGAAATGAAACTGAAATAGGAGCTGTTAACAAACCAACAGCACAAGTAAAAATAACCAAAGACATTACCCTTGGTTTCATTAATAATAATAAATATTTAAAGTACGATAAAAAACTTATTGAAACTGATTTTTTTTTAATTGTATTTGTGGTCACTACTACTCAACATTCAGTGAAACAAATATTACAAGTAATATAACACCCGCTATTAAGATATGATTTCCAAGATCAAAAATTCCTACTTTGCTGTTTTTCTTATCAATTAATCTTCTACGCAAAGGTATTTGATCATAAGGATTTATAGAGACTTTATCTCCTTGTTCTTTTTGGTTTTCAACTTTTACTGAATAACCAAACCACACAATATAAATAAAAATTACAAAAAGTATTAAAAAGAAAGCTAAATAACCGTAGGCATCCATTTTAAGCTCCACCTCCAACTACAAAATAAAACAGTCTTGAAAATAATGTATACTGAAATTCAGCTGCCATTAAAAATATGAAGCAAGCTATAGCTGTCATAGGCCATAAAAGAACGTTTACCAATGCATATCTTTCCCAAAATAGGTGCATGAAAAATGCCATTATCAGCCCGGCTTTTAGGAACATGAAGAATAATATTAATGACCATCTTAGCATTCCTTGGAATTGGTACCAGTCGACCATGTAAGAAAAAAAACTGAGTACGAATAACAAAGTCCAAATCCAAAGATAAATTCCAATTTTATGTGTGGAAGCTTCCTCTTTTTTGTCTGTTTTTTCAATATTATTTGTATTTTCCATAATTTATTTTACCACAAGTAAAAGAATGCAAAAATAAAAACCCATACAAGATCTACGAAGTGCCAATAAAGACCTAAAATCTCAATTTCTACATAATCGCCCTTTAATTTTGTGAACCATCCTTTTTTGCCTTTTTCGTAGTGGCCAGCAAACACTTTATACGTATATATAAATAAAAAGATTACTCCGATTGATACGTGGAAGCCGTGAAAACCAGTTATCATAAAGAAAAATGATCCAAATTGAGCAGCTCCAAATGGATTTTCCCAAGGTCTTACACCTTCATGGATTAATTTTGACCACTCATAAGCCTGCATTCCAACAAAAGTTAAGCCGCCAAGCGCAGTCGCCAATAATAGCCATCCACACATTTTTCTATTTTTTTCGTATCCATATTTAACAGCGATAGCCATTGTTCCACTGCTGGTGATCAAGACAAAGGTCATGAGAGCAATCAGTAATAATGGAACAGGTACACCAAATGCCTCTAGTGCAAATACTTCACTAGGATTTGGCCACTCGACAGGAGTTGAACCTCTTCCTTTCATGTATGAAATTAAAAAACAACTAAAAACAAAAGTATCACTTAATAGAAAGATCCACATCATAGCTTTACCCCAATGTACACCTTTGAACATTGTTTGGTCTGATGCTGTATCAGACGCCATTCCCTTAAACCCTGGTTTAAGTTCGAAGCCGTCTATTTTTGGTTCAGACATTTATTTCTCTTATGTTTTTTCTACTTCTGTATGTATTACTTCACTCGGAGCGGTAGTTTGTGGAATATAATCCTCTTTAGCCCCTGGAACACTAAAGTCATATGGCCATCTGTGCACGACCGGAAGTCTGTCACCGAAATTACCATGTTCTGGTGGAACAGTAGAAGTGTACCATTCTAGTGAATTAGCTTTCCAAGGATTTTGCTCAGCCTTTTTACCTGTTTTTAATGTTTTAATTATATTGAAGATTAAAATAAATTGTGCAGCGCCAACTATGAATGCTGCAATACTAATAAATTCATTCATTCCCACTGCTGATGTCATATATGGACTATCATACATTTCAAAATATCTTCTTGGAACTCCAATAAAACCTAAATAGTGCATCGGAAAGTAAATGGAGTAAGCACCTAAGAAAGTAATCCAGAAGTGCCATTTTCCTAGACCCTCGTCTAACATTTTCCCTGCTACTAATGGGAACCAGTGATAAACTGCACCCATAATTACCATTAACGGCGCAATACCCATTACCATGTGAAAGTGTGCTATCACGAAATAAGTATCTGATAATGGAACATCAACTGATACGTTTCCTAAAAATATTCCAGTAATTCCACCATTAACAAATGTTACTATAAAACCTAAACACCACAACATAACTACGTTTATTCTTATATTTCCTCTCCATAAAGTTAGTATCCAGTTATAAACCTTCATGGCTGTTGGAACTGCAATAATTAATGTAGTTGTTGCAAAGAAGAAACCAAACCAAGGGTTCATTCCACTTACATACATATGGTGTGCCCAAACAAAGAAACTTAATGCTCCAATTCCAACAATTGCCCAAACCATCATTCTATATCCAAAGATATTTTTTCTAGCATGAACAGAAATTAAATCTGAAACAATCCCAAAAGCAGGAAGCGCAACAATATAAACCTCAGGGTGTCCAAAGAACCAAAATAAGTGTTGGAAAAGAATTGGGCTTCCACCACCATATTCTAGAACTTCACCAGCCTTTAATATTGTTGGCATGAAGAAACTGGTTTGTAAAACCTTATCTAAAGTCATCATTATAGCACTTACCAATAATGCTGGAAACGCTAACATTGCAAGCACTGTAGCTGTAAATATACCCCAGACTGTAAGGGGCATTCTCATTAATGTCATTCCTCTAGTTCTAGCTTGAAGAATTGTAATCATGTAATTTAATCCACCCATTGTAAATCCAATTACGAAAAGAGATAAAGAAATAAGCATTAATAAAATGCCCATACCTGCTCCAGGAGTTCCCTCTAAAATTGTTTGAGGAGGATATAAAGTCCATCCAGCTCCTGTAGGACCACCTGGTACAAAGAAACTTGCCATCAAAACTGCAACGGCAACAAAGAACATCCAAAAACTTAACATGTTTACATATGGAAAAACCATATCTCTTGCCCCAACCATTAACGGTATTAAATAATTACCAAATCCTCCAAGAAATAGTGCTGTTAAAAAATAAACTACCATTATCATTCCATGCATGGTTACGAATTGATAATAATGTTCTGCAGTCATGAAACCTGCTAACTCTGGAAAACCTAGTTGGAGTCTCATTAACCAAGATAAAATTAATCCAACTACTCCAGTAAAAACCGCAGTTAAAAAATATTGAACACCAATTACTTTTGCATCTTGGCAAAATACCCATTTCTCAATAAAACTGTGTGGATGGTATAATTCTTGTTCACCAACTTCTGAAGGTCTCACATAATCTATGTCAGGATTCACTGAACCTGTTGAACCATCCATTACCTCTGATGATTGTGCTTGATAAGATTTATTATTATCGTATTCGTCTGACATATTTTTATCCTTTATATATATATTTTTTTAAATTATTAAATTGTTATTTTTTAGCTAATTTGTTCCCATCTACGTTTAATTTTTCATATCTAGCAGATAATTGTTCAAAAGTTTCTTGCTCTCCTAACCAAGCTTCGTAATCAGCTTTATCCTGAACTTCAACACCACCTCTCATAGCATAGTGTCCAACTCCGCAATACTCTGCACATAAAACTTCATATTCTCCAACTTTGTTAGGTTCAAACCAATAAAAAGTTACTGTCCCAGGCACAGCATCCATTTTTGCCCTGAACTGAGGCACATACCAGTTATGAAGTACATCTACAGATCTTAATAAAATTTTTACAGGTCTATTATTTTCTAAATTTATTACATCACTTTCTACCATTATGTCATCTTTACCAAATGGATCATCTGGATTGATGCCAAACGGATTATTATCAGCGATGTTCCTGACTTGAGTTGTTCCTAATTTTCCATCTTTACCTGGTAATCTGTACTGCCATCCCCACTGCCATGCCATTACATCAACTTCGATTGCATTTTTTGGAACATTCACATATTGATTCCAAATTATAAGTCCAGGCGCTAACAGAGCAGCAACTCCTAATGTCGTTGCCCAAGTTAAAATTTTTTCTAATTTTTTGTCTTCAGGTTTATATTCTGCTCTTCTATCCTCTTTATGTTGGTATCTAAAAACGCAATAGATCATGAATAGACAAACGGCAACAAAAACTCCTCCACCTACCCAAAAAGTAAGTGTAATTGTATCATCCATTCCTTTCCAATTAGATGCTATGTCTGTCCAATACCAAGGCGTAAAGATATGAAATAGTACTGATCCGACGATGACTAGTAAAAATATAATTCCTGCATGCATAGTGCTTGTATAGAATAATAATTTTATAAATACCTATGACAAAATGTCATAAAACATATTAATTATACTAATATAATCAATATATTTATGTTTGGTAAATTAGGTATTTTAATAACGATACTTGCCCTAGTTTTAGCTTTCTATTTCGTAATTTCTTTAGGAGCTGGAAGATTTTCAAAAGGAGAGGCTAAACCTGAAACAAAGAAGTATCTTAGATCAGTGAACATTTTGTTAATAATTATCGCAGTGTTTGGATCTGTGTTAGTTTTATTTCTTTAGAATTAATTTAAGCAATTAAAGATTTACAAAATTCAATCACAGTATCATTGTATGCAAACATTATTGTAAAAAATACTAACCAAACAATAAATAAAAATAACCAGTATAACGAAAGCGCGTTAATACTTTTTTCTTCTTTTTTGTATTCACTCTCCTGTGATTTAAAAATTCTTGAACTAACTTTACCCCAAAAAAAGAGTCCTCCAAGTAAATGAATGCCATGAAGTGCGGTGAAGAAATAGTAGGATGAGAAATAAGTATTTGTTGAAACAAAATTTCCAGTTTGCATTAATTGATACCAAAGAGCTAACTGAAGAAATAAAAATATATAACTTAGTCCACCAACATAAATTAAATTCTTTTTTATTGAACTTGTAATTCCATTTTTTAAGTCTTTACTTATCTTGTTAAAAAATATTGTTACTAAAATTAATACTAATGTATTTATCCAAAGCAAATTTGTTTTAAGAATAAAAGTCGTATCCTGTTCAGGTGGAAGTGAATAAAGATAACCAGTGAAAATTAGACTAAATAATGTTGTACTTACTCCAAATATAATTATTACCGCAGACATTTGATTTGATATTTCAAATGTTTTGCCCGAGTGACCACTATCTATTACTGCTTGATTTTGTTCCCAAGGTTTCTCGGTTAATGCGCCAAATAATTTCTTTATCAAAGACATATTATTTATATAGTCCGAATATACAATTTTACAATAATGAAATTAAAAACCTCCATTGCGGTACTAACAGGATGCTTAACTATATTCTTTTTTTTAATGCTTCCTGTCTTTTTATCAATGAAAGAACAAAAAGATCAATCAGTCGCAGCATTCAAAGGCTCAGATTTTGAGCTTAAAGATATGAACAATAATATAATAACTCAAGAATCCTTTAACGGACCTTTAACTGCAATTTTTTTTGGTTTTACAAATTGTCCTGACATATGTCCAATGACATTAAATAAAATGGATATAGTTATGAATAGAATTAAGAAAAATAAAAAAAAAGATATAAAAGTATTTTTTATTAGCGTTGATCCTAAAAGAGATACTCCTGATGTAGTAAAAGATTATCTCAGCAATTTTGATAATAAGTTTGTAGGAATTACTGGAGATCCAGGCGAAATTTTTTTACTTTCACAATCTTGGGGAATAATTAGCCAAAAAATATTTTTTGAAAATGGTGATTATAATATTGATCATAGTTCACCTGTGATACTATTAAAAGACGGAAAATATATTGCCAAGATTTCTCACAGAGACGACATTAAAAAATCTATCAAATTAATTAACAAATATTTATAGATTTAAAATATAATTAAGAATTGATATTGAAGATATAACTGCTGTCTCTGACCTCAATATATTGTCATTGATCTTAACTGATTTTACATCTTTAAAATTTAAAATGGCTTCTCTTTCCTTCTCAGAAAAATCTCCTTCGGGTCCAATTATAATACACAAAGGTTTTTTGTTTTTTTTATCTACTTCGATTTTTTTGTTGTTAGAATTAAGATCTGTAAAAATTAGATCCATTGTACTTTGATTTTTCTCTAAAAAAGTTTTCAAATTTTGAGTTTTTTCTAAATATGGAGGGTTCAATCTATTTGACTGTTCTGTTGCCTCTATTATTATTTTTTCCAATCTTTCAGAATTAATTTTTCTAACAATTGTCCTATCAAAAATTATAGGGAAAAATTTTGTAACTCCTAATTCTGTAGCTTTCTGAATCATAAAATTTGAATAATTTGATTTAATAGGTGAAAATGCTAACCAAATATCCAGGGAATTTTCTTTTCTTCTTAATTGTTCCTTAATGCTAAATTCTACCTTTCCATCATAAATGTTGTCTATTTTGGCTAACCATTCACCAGTTTTATTAAATAAAGAAAAATTTTCTCCAATTTTCACTCGCATGACTTTCGTCAAATAATGTGATTGTGGTTTAGCAAGTGAAGAAGTTAAATTAAGAGATAAACTTTCAGAGAAAAATATTCTAATATTACTCATATCAAGAAAGTAATTTATGAAAAATATTAAAGCAATAATTTTCGATGCATATGGAACTCTATTTGACGTAAATTCTGCAGCTGAAAAGTGTAAAGATAAAATTGGTATTAATTGGGAAAATTTCTCAAATTATTGGAGGACTACTCAGTTAGAATACACTTGGCTTAGAAGTTTAATGAGCAGGCATAAAGATTTTTGGAAAGTAACAGAAGATAGCCTAGATAAATCAATGAAAGTTTTCAATATTAATCCAGATATGAGAACTGAATTATTGGATCTTTACAAAATTTTATCTCCATACCCTGAGGTAAAAGAAACCCTGAAATTATTGAGAGAAAAAAATTATAAACTGTCAATACTTTCAAACGGCACCCCTACTCTTCTTGATGAATTAGTGAGTAGAAATAATCTCAATGATATTTTTGATGATATTATGTCTGTAGAAGAAGTAAGTATTTTTAAACCAAGTTCAAAAGTTTACGATATGCCAATTAAAAAATATAACATTAAAGAGAAGGAAGTTGCTTTTTTAAGCTCAAATACTTGGGACGTATCTGGAGGTGGCAATTACGGTTTTAACGCAATTTGGGTCAATAGAAACAATGCAACTTTCGATAATTTAGATTACACACCAAAAAATGAAATAAATAATCTTAAACAGTTGCTTGATATTGTTTAGGCAAGATACTACTTTATTACTATGACAAATATTCTAGATCTCATCGCAAGAATTTTAATTTCAGCATTGTTCCTTCTCAATGGTTTTTTTAAAATTGGTAATTATGATGGAACTATTGAGTGGATGGAGAGCTTTGGATTGCCTGGAATTTTAATTATTCCAGCAATAATACTTGAGATAATTGCACCAATATTAATTATACTAGGATATAAGGCAAAAATATCCGCTGGTTTATTAAGTTTATTTTGTATTGCAACAGCTGTAATATTTCACAACGATTTTTCTGACCAAATGCAACTTGGATCATTTTTGAAAAATATAGCTTTAGCAGGTGGGTTTTTATTTATTTTCATAAATGGAACTAAAGATTTTAGCTTAGATAAAAAATTCTAAACATAAAATGTCAAATATTGAAGTTAAGCAAATTATCGAACCTATACCAGCATCTGACGGTGCTGGGGTAAAATTAAAAAGAAGCATTGGTGTAGAGCCTAATTACTTTGATCCATTTTTAATGTTAGACGAATTCGGATCAGAAAATAGTGAAGATTATATAGCTGGTTTTCCGCCTCATCCTCATCGAGGCATAGAGACGGTAACATATATGTTAGCTGGAGACTTTGAGCACAAAGATAGTACAGGCGGTGAAGGTAGAATGACTGCAGGAGATGTTCAATGGATGAAGACAGGAAGTGGAATAATTCACTCTGAGATGCCTGCAATGAAGGAAGGTAGGTTACATGGGTTTCAATTATGGATCAATATGCCAGCTAAATTAAAAATGAGTAAACCTAGCTACATCTACATAGATGCTGATCAGATGCAAACTCACCTAGATGAAGAAAAAATAGTCAAAGTCATAGCTGGTAAATTTAGAAAAGCTGAGGGACCTATAAAAAAACATAATGTTGAACCTATTTATTTTGATATTGAATTAAATAAAGATAAAGAGTTCAATTTTGATTTACCCTCAACTCACAATTCATTTATTTATTTAATTAAAGGAGAAATAAAAATTGGGAATCAACAGCATCAAAAAATTGAAAATTCAAAACTAATTCTTTTAAAAATGGGTGAGAAACTTAAGGTTTATGGCTCAACTAATGCTAAGTTCCTTCTGATTGCTGGAAAACCAATAGGCGAACAAATTGCAAGAGGTGGCCCTTTTGTCATGAATACTAAACAAGAAATCTTGCAAGCAGTCGAGGATTATCATAAAGGTACATTTGTAAAATAAAATTACTTTTGTAAAAATGAAATCAATTAAAGTAACAAATACAGGTGGTCCTGAAGTTCTAGAGTTAGAGGAGATTACTTTAGATAAACCAGGTGCTGATGAGGTTCAGATAGAACATGTGTCAATTGGATTAAACTATATAGATACTTATCATAGATCAGGTTTATACCCTCTTCAACTTCCTACAGGAATTGGTTTGGAAGCGGCAGGTATAATTAAAGAAATTGGTTCAAATGTCTCTAATTTTTCGGTTGGAGATAAAGTTGCTTATGCTGCAGCTCCATTGGGTTCTTATTCAACTCACAGAAATTACCCTTCAAAAAATATTGTTAAAGTTCCAGATAATATTGATTTAGAAATTATATCGAGTGCTATGACAAAAGGTATGACAACTTTTTATTTATTGCACAAAACATATGTTCCAAAAAAGGGAGAAACAGTTTTATTTCACGCAGCAGCAGGAGGTGTTGGACAATTCTTTTGTCAGTGGGCAAAAAGTTTAGGATTAAAAGTTATTGGAACAGTTGGAAGTCAGGAAAAAATAGAAATAGCAAAAAAGTATGGATGTGACGAAGTAATCAACTATTCAAAAGAAGATTTTGCAAAAAAAGTCATGGAACTTACAGATGGCAAAGGTGTTTCTGTCGTTTATGATGGTGTAGGTAAATCAACTTACGACAAATCAATTGAATGTTTAAAATTAAGGGGTACCATGGTTTCATTTGGTAATGCATCTGGAGCACTTGATCCAATAATTGTTTCAAAATCTTTGCAACCAAAAGGTATATATTTTGTAAGACCAGCAATGAATCAATATTTTACAAATAGTGAGGAAATACATGAGGCAGCAAGTATGTTATTTAAACAAATTTCATCAGGAAATGTAAAAATTGAAATCTATAAAAAATATAAATTAGAGGATGCAGTACAAGCTCACAAGGACTTAGAGGGAAGAAAGATCACCGGTCCAGCTGTAATTATTCCTTAAACTGGACATCCATATCTGACAGATGAAGTTTTAAAGCTTTTCCAGAAATTTGTATTTCTCTTATAAAAAAAATAATTGAAACCATCATTGACAAACAGCATGATCCAAAAATTACTCTAGCGATTATTAAACTGTCTAAATAAAGAGCAAATACTGTGAGCATATTAAATAGGAAACCAAATGCAGCTGACATAATGGCAAACTTTAGTACTCCTATTCTACTGTTCAAGTTGATAAGTTGATCTTTCCACTCTGGCGGGGTGTGTTTTTCAAAAACGTATTCATCATGAATTTTTCTAATAAGTCCACTAAGGGTGTGAAACCTATTGCTGTAAACACTCATTATAAGAGGTATTGCTGGAAACATTAATGCAGTTACAGTGTAATCTATATTCATTCGAATCAATTTGATTATGAAACTCTGCTTTGCTATTTACAAGTAAATTATTATGCAAAACTTTAAATTATTCGTTGAGCTTACAAGATTAAACAGACCAATAGGTTATATGCTTTTATTTTGGCCTTGCTTATGGGGTCTAACTATTGCTTATGATTTCAATTATGACTTAGAAATATATTATTTTTATTCTTTTCTATTTTTAATGGGTTCAATATTAATGAGATCTGCTGGATGCATTGTAAATGATATAATAGATAAAAATTTTGACAGAAAAGTTGAAAGAACAAAGGATAGACCAATTGCATCAAATAAAATTTCTGTAAATCTTGCAATAATTTACTCAATTGGTTTGTGTGGCCTAGCATTTCTAGTCTTAATAAATTTTAATAAGTTCACAATTATAATGGCGCTATTATCAATGCCATTAGCATTTACTTATCCATTGATGAAGAGGTTTACATATTGGCCACAGCTTTTTCTTGGAATTACGTTTAATTATGGCCTTGTACTTGCATGGATATCAATAAATAACAGCATAAATATAGTACCATTAATTTTTTATTTTGGGGCCATATTTTGGACACTGGGTTACGACACAATTTATGGATATCAAGATATAAAAGATGATGAGATTATAGGAGTAAAATCTACCTCAATAAAATTTAAAAATAACCCAAAAAAGTTTATTTCATTATGTTATATATTATTTTTTATATCATTAATTTTAGTTGGTTTTTTAATGAACTTTAAATTTTCATATTATATATCTCTAATAATCACTTTTTTTCATTTAGGTTTTTATCAAATTAAAAATCTCAAAATATCAGATCCTCATATGTGTCTAATAAAATTTAAAAGTAATAATTTATTAGGTTTTTTTGTATTTATAAATATTTTAATTGGAAAAATTTTTTAAATGTCTAATCTTGATATATTAAAAAGACTTTACAAAGAGTATACAAAAAAGCATTTAAATAGAATTTTCATAGCAGTCTTTTTTTCTATACTAGTTGCTGGAAGCACATCTGCAACCGCATGGCTATTAGATCCTGCAATTGATAAAATTTTTATTAATAAAGACCAGAGTTTATTATTAGTAATACCATTACTTATTGTTCTTGCGTTTGCAACAAAAGGAATCTCTCTTTATTTAGCTAGGATAACAATGATTAAAGTAGCAGAAGAAGTAAAAAAGGAAATACAAATTAACATGCTAAGGTCATTTATTGAGGCTGATACTGAAAATATTGAAAACAAACATACAGGAAAATATATTTCTAATCTAAATTTTGATGTAAATCAGATTACTGGAATGCTTAGTACATCATTTTTAACTTTATTTAAAGATGGGTTAACTTTAATAGGACTTCTCTCGGTAATGTTTATCCAAAATTGGAGACTGTCTTTAATTGCAATCATAATGATACCATTTGCATCTTTCATAGCAAAAAAACTAGGTAAAAGAATGGGTAAAGTAGTTACAGAGGCTCAAGTAAAATCTGGAGACTTGAATAAATATTTAATTGACATTTTTAAAAATCACAAAATTATTAAAATTTTTCAAAGAGAGAAATATGAACATGATAGATCAGAAAAATTTGTTAATGATCTAAAGGAAAAATCAATAAAAATATCATCCGTATTTATTAGGGCAACACCTGTTATGGAAATTTTAACAGGTATCATGATCGCTATAATGATATTTTATTCTGGTAAATTAATAATGAATGATCAATTAAGTTTGAATAATTTTTTTTCATTTCTTGCTGCAATGATGTTAGCTTATCAACCAGTTAAGTCATTAGCTGTTATTAATGTCGGTGTCAGTCAGGGATTATCTGCCGGTAAAAGAATTCTGCCAATAATAGATACAGAAAATTTAATTGAAACTAATGAGGATAAAATAAATTTAAATCTAGAAAATGGAACAATTGACTGTAAGGACATAAATTTTAATTATTCAACTAATTTAGAAAATAAAGTTTTAAAAAATATAAACATCAAAATTAATGGTGGAAAAATGACTGCCCTTGTAGGACAAAGTGGTTCTGGTAAGTCAACTTTGCTAAGTTTAATACCTAGAATTTATGATCCAACTTCAGGAAAACTAGAGATTGATGGACAAAATATTAAGGAAGTTAATTTATTTTCTTTAAGAAAGGAAATATCAATAGTCGACCAGAATGTTACATTATTTGATGATACAATTTTTAATAACATTAAATATGCAAAGCCAGATGCTAATAAAGATGAAATATATAAGGCAGCTCAACTTTCTATGTGTTCAGAATTTATAGAAAAACTTGAAAATAATTATCAAACTTTAATTGGAGAGAACGGTGTCAGATTATCGGGTGGAGAAAAACAACGGCTTTCAATAGCAAGAGCTTTTTTAAAAAATAGTAAGATTATTCTTTTAGATGAGGCTACCTCATCTTTGGACTCTGAGACTGAAGAGAAGATACAAAAAGCATTGGATAAATTGACTTTAAATAAGACAACTGTAGTGATTGCTCATAGACTTTCAACCATTTTAAATTCTGATAAAATTTATGTTATGGATAGAGGTACTATAATAGACCATGGCAATCATGAGGAACTTTTAAGAAATTGTGACACTTATAAAAATTACTATAATAAGCAAATTAACAAAAGTTGATGTTTGTTTTTTATAATTTTTTTTTAATTTTATTCATTTTTATCTCTCCAATAATTATTGTAATTAGAATTTTTTTAGGAAAAGAAGATCAATACCGATTTAAAGAAAAATATGGATTTTTTTCAAAAAATAAAAGATTTGAAAATACAATCTGGATACATGGTGCTAGCGTAGGGGAAATATATAGTATTATTCCAATTGTAAAAAAATTAGAAGAAGATAAAAAAATCAAAAAAATCTTAATTACTTCATCAACTACAAGTTCATCTTATATTTTATCTAAGTACAAATTTAATAAGGTGATTCACCAATTTTATCCATTCGATTTAAACTTTTTAACTAAACATTTCATTAATCATTGGAAACCAAAATTAGCATTATTTGTAGATTCTGAAATTTGGCCCAATATGTTCAATAATTTACACAAAAAAAATATTCCCCTTATTCTTATAAATGCAAGGATTACAAAAAAATCTTTTAACAGGTGGAAATTTTTTCCTAATTTTTCAAAAAAAATTTTTGAAAAAATAACAATTGCTTTACCACAAAACATGGAGTCTAAAAGATATTTAAAATTACTAGGTACAAAAAAAGTTAAATTTATTGGTAATTTAAAGTTTTTTGGTGATAAAAAAAAAAACATTAAAAAAAATTTAGTATTAAAAAAAAAATTTTCAAAAAGGACTATTTTTTGTGCAGCAAGCACTCATCCATCAGAAGAAATGTTAATCGGAAAAGTACATAAAGATCTAAAATCAGAAATTAAAAATTTGATAACAATTATAATACCAAGACATATCGATAGAAAAGATGAGATAATTAAAGAATTAAATAATATTGGACTAAATACTCAACTACATACTTCATCAAAAAAATTGACTAAAGATACAGATATATACTTAGTAGATACATATGGGGAATCTACAAAATTCTATTCACTCTCTAAGGTAACATTTTTAGGAGGATCACTTATACCTCATGGAGGGCAAAATCCATTAGAGTCAGCAAGAGAGGGTAGTTATATCTTATATGGTCCATATGTTGAAAATTTCAAAGAAATTTATCAAATGTTAGAAAAATTAAAACTAACAACCAAAGTAGATTCAATAAAAAAAATGAAATCTATTGTTTTTCAAAAAGTAAATTTTTTACAAAGAAATAATGTAAATAAAAAGTTAAAATACTTAGGAGACAAAATACTTAATAAAAATTTTTATGAAATAAAAAAGTTTATTTAGATGAAAATAATAAAACCCTTATATTTAAATGATAGAAACTTAATATCCTATTTACTGACTCCTTTAACAATTTTTACTATTTTTTTCAATTTTTGTAAAAATTTTTTAACTAAGAGAAAATTTGGCATCAAAACAATATGTGTGGGAAATATATACATTGGAGGAACTGGTAAAACATCTTTATGTATACAGATTAATAAAATTTTAAAAAAAAAATTCAAAACTGTATTCATTAAAAAAAAATATTTTCATCAATTAGATGAAAGAAAATTGCTGCAAACATACGGAAACGTAATAAGTGACAGAGAGAGAAGCATAAGCATAAATAAAGCAGAGCTGAAAAAATTTGATATAGCTATTTTAGATGATGGTCTTCAAGATAAAAAAATAAATTATGATATATCAATTGCTTGCTTTAATTCAAGTTATGGGATTGGAAATGGATATTTGCTCCCCGCAGGTCCTTTAAGAGAAAAGATTGGAATTTTAAAAAAATATAATGCAATTTTTTTAATTGGTGAAAAAAAAAATGGAAAGCTTTCTTCGCTGTTGAAAAGATATAATAAAAAAATATTTTATTCCAAATACTATCCAATAAATCTGAAAAATTTTAATAGAAATAAAAATTACTTGTTCTTTTGTGGAATTGGAAATCCAGAGGAGTTTGAATATACACTTGGGAAATATAAATTTAAAATTTCTAAAAAGCTTATATTTCCTGATCATCATAATTATGAAGATGCAGATATAACTAAAATAAAAAAAATTGCTT
>CACMDZ010000002.1 GCA_902612575.1 uncultured Pelagibacteraceae bacterium
ACAAAAAGCAAAATTATAATTGAATTTTTACTTTCCCAAAAAAAACTTCCTATTTCTCTAAATGAAATAAGAAATGATAATTTTGTTGAAAAAAAAATGAGTATTGCAAGTTTTAATAGATGCATAAATGAGTTAATTAAATCAAAGAAGATTAAAGTTTATTTAGACACTAATGACAGAAGATCTCAAATTATAGATCTTTTTTAGATGTTACTAAAGTTCATTAAAATAAATCTTTTAATAATTTTCTTATTTATTTTAAGTTTTTTTTTAATATCTATCCCAGTTGAAACTGAAAATTTTAATTATGGAAGTTATCTTTTTTTACCTCACTCTATCAGAATTATAGCTGCAGTTATTTTTGGTAAAATAGCATTTTTCGGTCTGTTTGTTTCTCACTTAATAGTATCAGAATTTTCTACCTCTAGATTGATTGATGTTAATTTATTACTCTCTTTAGTGGGTTCCTCATCTTGTTACATTGCTGTTTTTATAACGCATGTATTCAAAATATCAAAAGTAGATTTCCAAGGAATTGAATTTGAGAAATTACTTTTTATCATTTTGCTTTCTTCCATAATTAATTCTGTTGGTACTTTTTTAGTTTTTGATAATATTTTTGTCTTTTCAAGTTTTAAATTTATTTTTTCTTATTTAATCGGTGATTTTGTGGGAGGTATGATAGGTTTTTATTTATTTATTAAAATTTATAGTGCGTATAAAAGAAAATAAATGATTAAAGAATTATATAATAAAACAATTAAACTTGCAGGACATAAAAAATCCAAATCTTTTTTAGGATTTATATCTTTTATTGAAAGTTTTATATTCCCAATACCACCAGATGTTTTGATAATTCCTATGACAATAGCTAGAAAACATGAATGGATTAGAATTGCATTAATTGCAACTATAGGATCTGTTTTGGGAGCTTGCCTTGGCTATCTTATTGGATATGTTTTCTTTAACGAAATTGGCCTTAAAATTTTTGCGATTTATGGTGTAGATGATGCTTCATTTTTAAAAGATAAAGTTTCCTCAGAGGGCGGTGTTATAGCCTGGATAACTCTCTTAGCAATTGCTGGATTTTCACCAGTGCCTTTTAAGTTACTTACAATTACAAGCGGTTTTATAAACTTTAATATTTTGTATTTTATTATTATTTCTCTTTTAACAAGAGGATCACGTTTTTTTTTAATAGCATTTTTAGTTGGAAACTTTGGATCTACAATGAAAAAGATTATTGAAAAAAAACTTCTAAAATTTTCTATTATTTTATCAATTATTTTGATTATTTTTGCATATACTATTTATATATTTTTAAATAATTTTATTAATTAAATATGATCCTATTTCCAAATAGAAAAAATTTTTATGTGATTATTTTTTTTATCTCATTAATTTCAATAATTTCCGCGTTATACATTGAGCATGTATTGAAGTATCAACCATGTAAATTATGTATTTATCAAAGGTTACCTTACCTAGCTGCAATATTTGTAAGTCTTATTGGTTTTAATTATTCGAATAATGATAAAATTTTAATAGTTACAATTATGATATTTACTTTGAGCGCCATACTATCTGGATATCATTTTGGAATTGAGAATAGTATATTTGATGAGCTTTCAGCCTGCACAAGTGGATCATCAGATATTTTAAATAAATCGAAATTACTAGAGTCTCTTAACAAAAATATGCCTGTTAACTGTAAAGATGCTACTTTTAAAATTCTTGGGGTTTCACTAGCGGCAATTAATACAATTTTATCAATTTTAATTGTTATTTTTTCTATTAGAACATTGACCTATGAAAAAAACTAATAAAAAAAAACTAGAAGAATTTATAAGAGTAGATCATGCTGGAGAAAGAGGTGCAATTAAAATTTATGAAGGTCAATTGCTTGCTTTAAATACCATTATAAAAAATGATGATTTAAAAAAAAAAATCAGTGAAATGAAAAAGCATGAAGAGGAACACTCAAATTTTTTTGAAGATGAAATAGAAAAAAGAAATATCAAACCAACTAAATTACTACCATTATGGGATTTGCTTGGATTGGGTCTTGGATTTGGTTCAACAATACTTGGAAAAAGGGCTGCTATGTTATGCACAGCTTCTGTTGAAGAGGTAATTGATGAACATTACAAAAGTCAAATTGATCAAATAGAGGTGGATGAAAAAGATTTAAAAGAAAAAATAACAAAATTTAGAAAAGATGAATTGGATCATAAAGATATAGCTTACGAGGAAGGAGCTACAAAAAAAGGCTTATACTCGATCATGGACAAAGTTATAAAAACAGGCTCGAAGATAGCAATAAAAATCTCTGAAAAAATTTAGTTACGGTTCAAGTTCAACATCCCAATACAAATAATCCATCCAGCTTTTATGTAAAAAATTTGGTGGAAAATTCTTACCATTTTTATGTAAATCTTCTGTAGTAGGTTGAAAAGGCCATTGATTAAGTGTCATACCAGAGTCCTTGATCAATCTCCCACCTTTTTTTACATTGCATGCCGAGCAGGCAGTCACAACATTATCCCAATCAGTTTTACCTCCTTTTGATCTTGGAAGTAAATGATCAAAAGTTAATTCATTTTTACTACCACAGTATTGGCAGCTAAATTTATCTCTTAAAAACACATTAAATCTTGTAAAGTTTGGATTAGACTGTGGTCTTATATATGACTTAAGTGCAATAACACTTGGAAGTTTCATGCTAAAAGACGGACTTCTAATTTGCCTATCATAGTAACTAACTATTGTAACTCTATCTAAGAAAACAGATTTTATCGAATCCTGCCAACTCCATAACGAAAGCGGATAATAACTTAAAGGTCTATAATCTGCATTTAATACTAATGCAGGACACTTTTCTAAAGAAATATTTTGATCAGTTAACTCAATCATAACTAAAACATACATTAAATATTTTTTTAATCAACACCACTAATTATATTTCTAGGATTTATTAACTTATTAATTTTTTTTTAATAAAGTTTAATGCCGCACTTGAAGCCTCGATCGGAATATGATGATCACAGTTTTTGATCATTAATGTTTCAATTTTAATTTTATTTCTAATAAAAAAATCCTTAGCTTCTAATAAATTATTTGGTGGTACAATTGGATCATTTTCACCATGTATCATCAAAATGTTTGTTTTGTTTTTTATTCTAGAAGATAGATCTTGCATATTAATAATTTTTCCAGAAAATCCTACAATACAACTAAATTTTTTTTCTGATGTTAAACCAACATTTAATGACATCATACATCCTTGACTAAACCCAGATAAACATATTCGTGAATAATTTAATTTAAAATGATCACTCACTTCAAATATATAATTTTTCAAAATAATTTCTGCTTTTTTGGACTCTTGAAGTATATATTTAGAGTCTTCTGTATTTAGATCAAACCATTGGTAACCTATTGGATTTATGCTACACGTTTCTTGTGCATCTGGACATAAAAAAACAGTATTTTTTAAAAATCGTCTCCAATTAAGTGTAAGCATACTGATATCTTTTCCATCACCACCATACCCATGAAGTAAAATTACTGCATTTTTAATTTCCTCGTCATTTTCGGGTTTTATAACCGTTGTATTTAGGGAAAATTTCATAAATTTTTTGATAACCAATCAAGTAATGATTGATCATTGAAGTCAATATAGCCAACAATTCTTCCAACTTCAAAACCATTTCTGTCAATTAATATTGTTGTAGGTAATCCACGTATCTTAAATAACTGAGAAAATTCTGGACCAGATCCTGTAAATATTTCTAAATTTTCAATTTTAAATTCATCAAAAAATTTTTTTGATTTTTCATAGCTATCTCCACCAATATTAATAGGAATTATATTAAAATTTTTAAAATCATTTAATGCTTTTAAATTATCTAGAGAAGGCATTTCTTTTTTACAAGGTGCACACCAAGTGGCCCAGAAGTTTATTATTAGTGGATTCTGCTTGTAATTATTTAAACTCACTTTTTGGGCTTCAGATTTAATAAATTCTATATTTTCAATTTTTTTCTTGTCTTTATGTACTATAAGATTCTTTATTTCTGGACGTTCTATTGAATATGAAGTGCTAGATGATATTAAGTAAAATATAATTATAAGTTTTTTAAAAAAAATGATTTTCATAAAATTTATGCTAATTAAATATCATGGGTAAAAATAAAAACAATCTACCAATTTGGAATACAAGAATAAAAAAAAATTCAACAAACCTATTCAAAAAAGTTGGTGGATCGCTGTCAGTTGATAAAAGATTATTTAGAGAAGATATAGATGCATCGATTGTTCATGTTGAAATGCTCTTCAAGCAGAAAATTATTAATTTTAAAATCAAGAATAAAATTGTTTGGGGCCTAAATAGAATCAAAAATGAAATTATTAAAAAAAAATTTATTTTTGATGAAAAACTTGAAGATATACACATGAATATAGAACATAGGCTTTTTGAACTTATTGGAGAAGATGCTGGATATATTCATACTGCAAGATCAAGAAATGACCAAGTAGTTACAGATTTTAAAATTTGGCTAAAGAAAGCAAATAAGGAAATTATTAAAAATATTGATTTAACAAATAAAAATATTTTAAAGAAGGCTGAAAAAAACATTGAAACTATAATGCCTGGTTTTACACATCTTAAAAATGCACAACCAGTTTCATTTGCACATTACTTAATGGCCTATTTAGAAATGTTTAATAGAGATAAAATAAGATTTGAAAACAATCTTAATAGTCTGAATGAAAATCCATTGGGAGCAGCTGCTTTGACTGGAACGTCATTTAAAATTGATAGATTTTATACATCAAAAAAATTAGGTTTTAAAAAACCAACTAAAAACTCAATTGATACAGTATCTGACAGAGATTTTGTAATTGACTTTCTTTATTCATGTTCGACGTGTGCGGTACATATCTCTAGGATTGCAGAAGAGTTTATAATTTGGAATTCTGACGCTTTCAAACTTATAGATTTAAATGATAAGATAGTTACTGGATCATCAATTATGCCTCAAAAAAAGAACCCTGACCCACTAGAATACCTAAGAGGTAAAACAGGTTTTGTGTTTGGAAACCTTTTTTCAATGTTAACAACATTAAAAGGATTGCCGTTATCATATTTTAAAGATTTACAAGACGACAAAGAAATTGTTTTTGCAACATTTGATCAATTAAAAAATTCTTTGATTATATTAAATGATGTTATCAAAAATTTTTCGCCAAATAAAAAAAGAATGCTTGAACTTGCTGAAACTGGTTTCATAACTGCAACAGATTTAGCAGACTATATGGTTAGAGAATTAAATTATCCGTTTAGAAAGGCTTATTTACAAACAGCAAAAATTATAAATTTTGCAGAAAAAAATAAAAAAAAATTGGCAGAACTAACTCTGAAAGAGATAAATAAAATTGAAAAGGGTTTTACATCTGATGTTCTTAAAGTTTTTGACCTAAAAAAATCTGTAAATTCTAAAGTTTCATATGGAGGAACTTCTTTTGATAATATTAAGAAGATGATATTAAGTTACAAAAATAAATAACTATGTTTAATAAAATAATTCTAATTTTTATATGCCTTTCTTTATTAATATCATGTGGTAGAAAAAATGAACCAAAATATGAAGCGTTATTAAATATCGGTAAAGTACCTTCAGACCCATATAATATTCTTGAAATGCCAAAAAAAAATGAAATATATCAATAATATTTTTACTTTAGAAAATTGCAGCCTTAACGAAGTAATAAAAAAATTTGAAACACCTTTTTTTTGTTATTCTGAGAAAAAAATTAGAGAAAATATTAATAATTTTAAAAATAGTTTTAAATCATTTTCTCCTATTATTTGTTTTTCAACAAAGTCTAACTGCAATCTAGAAATACTTAAGCAGATAAAACGAAATGGATTGGGTGCTGACGTTGTCTCAAAAGGAGAATTAATGATAGCTCTCAAGGCAGGTATAGACAAAAAAAAAATAGTTTTTTCTGGTGTAGGTAAAACTAGAGCAGAATTAATATATGCAATTGATAAAAATATTTTATTGATTAATTGTGAATCAAAAAGTGAAATTTTAGAAATTGAAAATATAGCTAAATCTAAGAATAAAAAAGTAGATGTAGGCATTAGATTAAATCCTAATACTGATGCTAAAACACTTAAACAAATTTCAACTGGTAAAAAAGAAAATAAATTTGGAATCAATGAAAAATCATTTTTTGAAGTTGTAAACCTAATTAAAATGTCAAAACATTTGAATTTAAAATGTTTAAGTGTTCATATTGGAAGTCAGATACTTGATCATAAGCCTTATGAAAAAATGCTAAATGTTTTAGATAGATTAATTAAAAAAATTAGTTTTAATTTTAAATATATAGACCTAGGTGGTGGTATGGGTATTGATTATAATAAGGATAATAAAAAATTTAATTATAAAAAATATAATAAAATTATAAAAAAATTTCTTAAAAAACACAAAAGTAAAATTATATTTGAACCTGGTAGATCAATAATAGGTGATACAGCAATACTAGTATCAAAAATAATTTATATTAAGCAAAATTCTTCAAAAGATTTTGTTATTGTTGACGCTGCAATGAATGACTTTATGAGACCTGCATTGTATGGAGCTAAACATAGAATTATTCCATTAAAAAAAACTAATAAAAAGACAAATAAAAAATATGATTTTGTTGGTCCTATTTGTGAAACGACTGATAAATTTTTGACCACTAACAAGTTTCAGAAACTTAATGAAAAAGACTATATTATAATTTGTGATGTTGGAGCTTACGGTTCATCATTAAGCTCTAATTATAATATTAGACCGAAATTAGCTGAAATATTAATTAAAGGATCTAAAATTAAAGTAATTAAAAAAAGACAAAGACTAGAAGATATAATTTAGTTTTTGACAAAGATGATACAAAAATCTCTATTTTTATTTTTTTTCTTTTTAGGTATTTCCATAATATCAATATTATTTTTACCAACACTTCTTATGCCAACTAAAATAGTTTTGTTTGGTGGGAAACTTATGGGAAAATGGTCAAGTATCTGTCTTAAAATATTTTTACAAACAAATATTATTATTAAAGGAAGGGAAAATATAATTAAAGATCAGAAGTTTTTTATTGCTTGTTCACATCAATCAATGTTTGAGACATTTTATTTACAAACAATTTTTAATTCACCAATATTTATTTTGAAACATGAATTAATTAAATTGCCTATTTTTGGATGGTACTTAAAAAAGATAGGGTCAGTATCAGTTAATAGAAATAAAATTAGTAAAGATAATTTAGGACTTATTGAAAAAATAAAAAACGCAATGAAAATTTCTAATAGACCAATAATTATTTTTCCCCAAGGCACAAGAGTTTTGCCAAATGAAACTGTTCCATTTAAAAAAGGAGTTGGAAGAATTTACATGGAATTAAAAATTAGCTGTCAACCTGTAGCGATAAACTCTGGAAATGTTTGGCCTAAAAATGGTAAATTAGTGCCTAAAAGGACAATAACAATATCTATTCTTCCAATGGTAAAACCTGGAATGAATGAAGCTGAATTTACCAGTTTTATAGAAGATAAAATATATAACGAATTAAGGCTAATAAATTAACCTTTCATTGGCATAACCACATAAATACTATCGTAATCTGCTGGATCTCTAATCAGGGCTGGTGATCCGGTATCTTTAAGGTAAATCTCAATAGTGTCTCCGTCAAGTTGAGATGCAACATCAATTAGATATCTTGAGTTAAAACTAATATCTAATTCATGATCAAACTTTACGCTTAAACTCTCCTTACCATCACCACTGTTTGTGTTATTGACTGATAGATCAAGGTTATCTTTTGTGAGATTAAATTTAACTCCGTCTTTTTTGTCTAGTGAAACTGACGCTACTCTATCTACAGAATTTAGAAAAGATTTTAAATTTACTTCTAATTTTTTTTGATTTTCTTTAGGGACTACTTGAACATAATTTGGGAACTTACCATCAATAAGTTTAGAAATTAATATACTGTTATTAATTTCAAACTTAATTTTTGATTTAATATTGGATATTTTCACTTCACCATCATAATCCTCAAGTAATGAACATAGTTGAAATATCGTCTTTTTTGGCAAGATAATCTGTTCAAATTGTACTTTATTTTGAAGTCTTATTTTTGATATAGACATCCTATGACTATCAGTTGCTGCAGCTGTTAAAAAAATTTTATCATCTATCTCAGTCTGATGAATAAAAATTCCACTCAGATAATGTCTAGTCTCATCATTAGATACAGAAAACTTACATTTATTAAGTAGCTTGAGTAATTCTTTTGATTTAATGGAAAACTCATTTTCACTAAAATTTTCATCTGTTAAAGGAAATTCTGTTGCACTTATACAATTTAAGTTAAAAACGGATTTATCAGTTTCCAAGTGTAATTTACTTTCGCTAGGATTAGAAAAATTAATTTTACTTCCTGAAGAAAACTTTCTCACAATGTCATACATTATAGAGGATGATGATGTTGTTTTGCCCTCCTCTAATATTTCAACATTAGGAATTTGGTGTATAAAAATTAGATCAAGATCAGTAGCTGTAATCGTTAACTTTGCATTACTCACATCTAAAAGTACATTTGAAAGTATTGGTAAAGTACTCCTTTTTTCAATTACACCTTGACAATAATTTAATGATTTTTGAAGATCTTGTTGATTTACACTAAACTTCATTATCTTGATTATATAAGATCTTATTTTTTAAACTATCAATATTAATGTTTAATTCATTATCTTCTCTCCTTAATCTCTCGATAGTTTTTACTGAGTGAATTACTGTTGTATGATCTCTGTTAGAAAACAATCTACCAATTTCTGGTAAAGATTTAGATGTTAACATTTTAGCTAAATAAATCGCAGTCTGTCTTGGTCTTACAAGATATCTTGATCTTCTTGGAGAAAGCATCTCATTTTTGCTTATTTTATAATATTTGCATACTATTGTCTGGATTCTGTCAATATCTACTTTATTTTCAGTTAGGTTTAACAAATCTTTCAAAATAACTTTAACTTCGGGTAAGCTTGGAACTTTATTGTAAATTCTTGTGAATGATACAATTCTATTTAAAGCTCCCACTAATTCCCTAATACTTGTTTTGATTTCAGTACTTAAAAATTTTTGAATTTCCTCAGATATATTGACATGATTTGAATATGATAATTTCAACTCTTCTGTTTTGGACTTTATAATTTTATACCTCAGTTCATAGTCAGGATTTTGGATATCAACTACTAATCCGCCTGAAAATCTTGATTTTATTCTCTCTTGAATTCTAGAAAGCTTGTTAGGTGGCCTATCTGAAGAAATTATTATTTGTGAATTTTTATCTAATAATGCATTGAATGTGTGGAAAAATTCTTCTTGCATTGCCTCTTTACCATTCATGAACTGAATATCATCGATTAATAATATGTCTGTATTTCTAAAATACTCTTTAAATTTTACCATTTCGTTTGATTTTATAGACTTAACAAATTGATACATAAATCTTTCAGCTGATATAAACATTACTTTATTTTTTTCTTTTAATTCTAAACCAATAGCGTTTAACAAGTGAGTCTTACCTAAACCTACACCACCATATAAATATAAAGGATTATAATGTGCTATATCATTAGAAACTTTTCTTGAAGCTTCAAATGCTAATTTATTACTTTCTCCAGTAATAAAATTCTCAAAATTTTTATTTGGATCTATCCTATTATATTGAAGATATGAGTCTTTTATAAAAGAAACATTATCATTATTAATTTCATTTAATTTTTTATTAGCTGTATTTGAAGCTTTATTTTCTGAGTCATTGTTGTTCTTTATAATAAATTCAATTCTTACCAAATCTTTTTTGTATTCTTTAATAATCTGCAATATATGATCAAGATATCTAGATACTATCCAATCTCTAATAAATCTTGTTGATACTGAAAATAATATATAATTGTGAAATTCATCAACTAATTCAATTTTTTTTATCCAACTTTCATATATGTCATTACCAAATTTTTCTCGCATCTCTTTTTTAATGATCTGCCAATCAATTTTTTTTTCTAATGATTTATTGTTTTGTAAATTGTTTTTCATGAAGGAATTCCACTTAAGACCTCTGAATAATTATTGCAATAAGTTTATTCAAGAAAATAAAAAAAAATAAAATTTATGATTGAATAAATTTTAAATTGAATCTCTGTAAAATATTTTTGCAACCTATTGGGGTAGGAAAATTAAATTTTTAATTTTTATATTTCTATATGTTGTAATTTTTTAAAAAAATATTTTAGATATAGTAAAATCTTTGTTAATTGTACGTTTAAGTTGTATAAAAGAAAAATATACTTACTAGGAGTTGTTAAAGAGAATTAATTTTTTTAGTTATTCTCGAGACATTTCTTGAGGCATTTTGTTTTTTAATAATACCTGTTTTTGCTATTGACATTAGTTCTGAATTTAACTTAGGAAGGAAAGCTAAAGCTTCTTTTTTGTCCTTTTTTTCAATTAATGAATTCATTTTTTTTAAAGCATTCTTAAAACGACTTTTTCTAGACCTATTAACCGCTGTTTGTCTTTTTATTTTTCTAGTCCGTTTTATTGCTGATTTAGTATTTGCCATTAGCGAGAGTGTATATCTTCAGATAATGATTGGGTCAATAAATTAATTTTTTCATTTTTGACATAAATTACAAAAAAAACTTGATCTATTCGAAATAATTTTTTTGTATATTCTACCTTTGCAACGGTATTTTAAACAATTTTTATTTTCTCTTTGATAAACATTAAAATTTTTTTGAAAAGAACCCTGATTTCCACTTATATTTTTAAAATCTCTTATGCTGGAGCCACCTTTTTCTATTGCTTTTTTTAAAACCACTTTTGAAAAATAAGAAATCTTTTGGCAATCATTTAAACTTAGTAAACTTACTTGCTTTGATGGTAAAATCTTACATAAGAATAATATTTCACTAGCATAAATATTACCAATTCCAGAAACAAAATTCTGATCAATTAAAAAATTTTTAATATTTTTTTTTTTATTTTTAAAATAATCAAAAATATAATTTTTATTAAATAATGGGTCAAAAGGCTCTGGGCCATATTTTTTAAAGTTATTATTTATTTGCTCATCACTTTTAAAATAAGAAAAGTAGCCAAATCTTCTTGGATCATTATAAATTAACTTAAAGTTATCAATTTTCATTTCTACATGATTATGCTTTTTTGGTAACAATGGAGAATGATAAAAACTGGTATTTGTTATAGAATTTTTTTTTCTGGATTTATTAATTAAATGAATAGTTCCTGACATCCCAAGATGAATCAATAAATTAGAACTATCCTCAAATTTCAGTATTAAGTGTTTAGAAAATCGATCTACTTTGGTAATTTTTTTTTTTAATATGTTTTTTTCAAAACTTTTTGGGATCTTAAACCTTAAATTCCTATTTTTTATTAATATGTCTTTAATAATCTTTCCTGTAATACTCCTATTCAAAGATTGTTTGACGATTTCTACTTCTGGTAATTCAGGCATTTCATACTATATTAGTGTTTTAATATAATTTATATGCAACAAAATCTTCAAAATAAAGCGGGTCTCGTCGAGGGCGTATTTAATAAGGTATACGATAAATATGATTTGATGAATGATTTTATGTCATTTGGAATTCATAGAATTTGGAAAAAAAACCTTATGAATTGGATGAATCCATCTAAAAACAAAAAGTATTTAGATGTTGCTTGTGGCACTGGAGATTTAGGAAAATTATTTTTAGACTATACAGACAAGAATGGAGAAATTACATCCTCAGATTCAAACAAGAAAATGATCGAAAAAGGGAAAAAAAGACTAAGAAAGTATAAAAACATAAGATGGGTTGTGGCAGAGGCAGAAAAGTTGCCATTCGAAAATGACACTTTTGATCTTTATACAATAAGTTTTGGTTTACGAAACACAAAAAATTTAGATCAGTCTTTATCAGAAGCTTATAGAGTTCTTAAACCTGGTGGAAGATATATGTGTTTAGAATTTTCAAAAATTCAGAATTCTAATTTAGACTTTTTATACAAAAATTACTCAAAATTAATTCCTCACATAGGAAAAGCAGTTGTTGGAGATAAAAAACCTTATGAATATTTGACCAAGAGTATAGAAGAATTTGTTAACCAGGAGGAATTGATCGATTTAATGAGACAAAATAATTTTAAAAATTGTTCTTATAGAAATTTATCTGGTGGAATAGTAGCTATTCATTCTGGTTGGAAAATATAATGTTCAAAAGATTATTTACTTTATTTAAACTTGGAAGAAAACTCGCTAAATCTGATGCTTTAACAATTGTATCAAAATTTAACAAACCACCTTTATTAGTAACTGTAATATTTAAATTATTATCTTTTTCAATTATTAAAAAAGATATGTCGTTTGATAATTTAAGTGAGGGAGAAAAATTATCTAACTCTCTGGCATCAATGGGTACAACATTCATTAAACTGGGCCAGTTCCTAGCAACAAGGCCGGACATAATAGGAGATGGATTATCAAAAGAATTAGAACATTTACAAGATAAACTTCCACCTTTCTCACAATCCAAAGCAAAAGAAATGATTAAAAATGATTTAGGTGATGAAATATATAATTCAATAATTAATATTAGTGAACCAGTGGCAGCTGCATCTATTGCTCAAGTACATAGAGCTCAAATTAACGATAATGGAGTTATTAAAGATGTAGCAATAAAAATATTAAGACCTGATATAAAAAAAATTTTCAATGAAGAGGTAGATGCTTTAATGCTATTTGCTTTTATAATTGAGTCATTAATTAAAAAAACTAAAAGATTAAAGCTAGTTGAAGTGGTTTTTTTACTGAAAGAAATCACCAGCCTTGAGATGGATTTGAGATTTGAAGCCGCTGCAGCCAATGAATATGCAGAAAACACCAAAAATGATGTAGGTTTTGAGGTTCCTAAAATCTATTGGGATTATACAAGTGAAAATATAATGACTCTTGATTGGATTAATGGTGTATCTATAAGAGAATCAGAAGAGTTAGAAAGACGATCAATAGACACAAAAAAAATTGCCACTGATATAATACAACATTTCCTAAGACATGCGGTGAGAGATGGTTTTTTTCATGCAGATATGCATCAAGGAAATATTTTTGTAAATGAGAGTGGTCAAATTGTTCCTATAGATTTTGGTATTATGGGAAGGTTAGATAATGTTAGTAAAAGATTTTTAGCTGAGATTTTATTTGGTTTTATACAAAGAGATTATAAAAAAGTTGCAGAGGTACATCTTGCAGCAGGATTAGTTCCAAACAACGTAGCTGTAAATGATCTTGCTCAAGCACTAAGGTCTATTGGCGAGCCAATTTTTGGACACTCCATAAAAAATATTTCTGGTGGTAAGTTACTAAAACAACTTTTTGATGTTACAGAAAAATTTAATATGCAAACCCAACCTCAGTTACTTATGTTACAAAAAACAATGGTAGTAGTTGAAGGAGTTGCAAGAAGATTAAACCCGGAAACAAATATATGGGAGACATCAAAACCTGTTCTAGAAAAATGGTTAAAAGAAACTAAAGATCCTATAAATTCAATTAATGAGACATTAAAAGACTCTGTGGAAGTATTAAAACGTCTTCCAAATTTACCTGAGGTAATGGATAAAGCAAACCAAGCGCTTAATTACCTTGCGAGTGGTCAAATACCTCAGAATTCAAACTCGTATAATGAGTTAAACACTAAAAAAGAGGAAATGAAGTCATTTAGAAACCAATCTATTATTGGCTTATTATCTCTTGTAATTTTAACTCTATTGGTATTTTAATTCTCTTCATGAAAAATAAAAAAATACTTCTAATCATATGTGGTGGAATATCTGCTTACAAAAGTTTAGAAGTGATAAGAAGTTTAAAAAAAAAAGATGTAAGTATTAAAACAATACTTACAAAGAGTGGTAAAAACTTTGTAACACCTTTGTCTATTTCTTCACTTTCGCAAGAAAAAGTATATGAAGACATATTCAGTGCAGAAAATGAAGCCGAAATGGATCATATTTCACTTTCTAGATGGGCAGATTTAATTTTAATTGTACCTGCAACAGCAAATACAATCTCAAAATTAAGTTATGGTTTAACTGACGATCTAGCTAGCACAGTTGTTTTAGCATCAGATAAACAAATATTTTTAGTGCCCGCTATGAATGTAAGAATGTGGGAGCACAAATCAACCCAAGATAATTTATCAAAATTAAAAAGCTATGGTTATAAGATAATTGGACCTGAAATTGGAGATATGGCTTGCGGAGAGTATGGCAAAGGAAAAATGTCAGAACCTTCATATATATTAAGGACTATAGAAAATTATTTTAGGAATATTGAAAAAAATAAAAAATTTAAAGCATTAGTCACGGCTGGACCTACTAAAGAATTTATAGATCCAGTAAGATTTATAACAAATAAATCAAGTGGAAAACAAGGTTATGAAATAGCAAAGTCGTTAAGAGATAATGGTTTTGAGACAACACTTATTTCTGGGGAAACAAATTTAGATCCAGTTGAAGGAGTAAAATTTATTTCTGTTAAAACTGCAGAAGAAATGTTTAGGGAAACTCTTAAAAATTTACCAACTGATGTTGCTATTTTTAATGCAGCGGTAGCTGATTTTAAAGTTAAAGAGATGAATAGTGAAAAAATTAAAAAAAGTGAAAATTTAAATCTTAAGTTAGAAAAAAATATTGATATTTTATCAAACGTATCAAATCATAATTCACTAAGACCAAAAATTACAATTGGATTTGCAGCTGAAACTCAAAATCTTGAATTAAATTCAAAGAAAAAATTAGACCAAAAAAATTGTGATTGGATTATTGCAAATGATATTTCTGATAAAACAATAGGTTTTGATTCTGATGAAAATGAAGTTTCTATATTTTATAAAAATAAAGAAAGTGAAAAATTATTAAAAAAGAAAAAATCTTTAATAGCATCTGAGATAGTGGATAGAGTTATCTCTGAGCTTGATTAAGTAATGGTAAAAGTTTTATTTAAGAGACTTAACCAAAAAGCAAAACTTCCAAGTTATAAAACTCTTGGATCCTCAGGTATGGATTTGATGGCATGTGTAGATAAACCTATTATAATAAAACCAAATGAGTCGAAATTGGTACCAACAGGAATTGCAATTGCAATTCCTGAAGATACAGAGGTTCAAATTAGACCAAGATCAGGACTTGCTGCAAAATCAAGTATTAGCGTGCTAAATACACCAGGCACAATTGACAGTGATTATAGAGGAGAGCTAAAAATTATTTTATTTAACCATGGTAAAGATGAATTCATTGTAAATGATGAAGATAGAGTTGCTCAAATAGTTTTAATGCCTATTTTAAAAGTAGAAATTGAAGAAACAAATGAATTGCCAGAGACAATTAGAGGGTCTGGAGGATTTGGATCTACTGGTAAATAGTAAATGTTTAGTAACAAAGACCTCGAGCGATATTCAAGACAGATTATTTTAAAAAAAGTAGGTGTTTTAGGTCAAAAGAAAATACAAAATGCTAAAGTTCTAGTTGTTGGATGTGGCGGCTTAGGAACGCCTGTTATTGATTTACTTTGTAGAGCAGGTATTGGTGAAATTGGTATGATGGATAATGATAAAGTTAGTATATCAAATTTACATCGACAAGTTATGTTCACTTTTAATGATGTTGGAAAATATAAAATTAATATTTTAAAAAAAAAACTTAATAAAATAAATAAAAAGGTAAAAGTAAAAACGTATAGAGTTAAAGCAGAAGATAAAAATTTAGGGAAAATCCTTAAACAATATGATGTTATTGTCGATGGTACAGATAATTTTAAAGCAAAATTTCTTTTAAATAAATTCTCAATAAAATATAAAAAAAAAATTATTATTGGAGCAATAAGTAAGTTTGAGGGGCATATTTTTACATTTGATTTTAGTTTAAAAAAAAGTCCATGTTTAAAATGTTTTTATCAAGGGGAACCATCAGAGGGAGCTTTAGATTGTGAAACTGACGGTGTATTAGGACCAACAGCAGTTATTACTGGTGGCCTACAAGCAAATGAAGTTTTGAAATCAATTTTAATTATTGGGAAAAATTTAAGTTCACATATTTTAATTATAGATTTATTAAATCTTAAATTTAGAAAAGTGTTATTTAAAAAAAGAAAAGGATGCATATGCAAAAGTATTTAATTCTTTTATTTATTTTTATATTACCAATTTCATTAATGGCTGAAGAAAATGATTATTTCCTTATGCTTAAAAATAAAAAAGTAAATGTTAGATACGGTCCTAGCTTTGATTATCCCATAAAATATATATATAAAAAAATTGAATTGCCTCTGAAAGTAATAGATAAAAAAGAAAATTTTAGGAAAGTTATTGACCATAAAAAAAATAGTGGGTGGATCCATATTTCTCAATTGAGAAATTCACGATCTTTGATAACTACTTCGGAAAAAATTATGTTTAAAGATTCAACAAAGTACTCAAAGCCAGTAGCTAAATTGGGTCAGGGGCGTTTGTTAAAAGTTATTAAATGTAAAAAAAAATGGTGTAATATTAAAACTGGTGACTTTTCAGGTTGGATTATAAAGGATAATAATATTTGGGGTACAGTTAATTAAAGTCCGCTGAAAGAGCTTTAATATTATCTTCGGAAAATTTAGTTGTATGTGAATATTCCTTATGATCAATACCAACTTCAATAATGCTATTCTGATCTTTAAACTTATTTACCTGTTCATTTGAAAAATTGAAATGTATAAATTGTACAGATGAAGCCTTTCCATCATCTGAAGTTCTATCTACATCCATCTCTGGGACAGCATATATTTTTTCGTCATCAATTTTTATAAAAATATTTTTTTCTACTCCACCTAATTTTCCAAGAAAATTTGCTCTAATTACTGGATTGTCTATTTCAAACATCAAAGTAGCAACCAATTCTTTTCCATTTGGTATTAGAGGATTATAAGCAGCAAGCTCGTCGGCAATTTGTTCATCTCCTCCTTTTTCAATGTAAAGCATTTCCTGAACTTGGGCTATCATTGTTTCATAACACTCAAAATAAAATGTTGCATAGGGTCCTAGTAGAATCCTTCTATTCTTTTTAAATTCAACTAATTCTTTTCTCATTTGCCTTCTAACTTTTGTGTAAGCATCTAAAGGCAAAAGATCTTCTTTTGTAATTATTTTTTGTTCTTTCGACATTCTATAATCCATAACTTTTTGAGACTATTTCAATTGGATGGACAGCTTCATCACTTACTATATTTGTATCTTCAGCTAGTTGCTTAATATGTTTCCCAGCCAATGGACAGTCAGATGCCATATATTTATTATTTTTTCGTTTAACAGTGCTTGCGGTAGTTTTGCCCACCTTGTTTGCAATGTCATGGGTTCCTTTCATTATTCCAAAAGTTCCTCCATGGCCTGCACATCTTTCAACAACATCTAATTTAATATTTGGGATTAGTTTAAGCATGTCTCTTGCTTTATTACCCATATTTTGAGCTCTAGCATGACAAGCATTATGAACAGTTACCCCACCGTCAATTTCTTTTAGGCCATCAACCAAGCCCTCTTTGTTGGCAATATCCATAACATATTCGTCAATATCAAAAGTATTTTGAGAAAGTTTTCTGATTATTCCATCATTTGGCATTAACAAAGGCCATTCAAACTTCAACATTAACCCACAACTAGCTGTTAAAGTTACGACTTTGAAGCCTTTTTCAATATATTTATTTAATTCTCTTGAAACTAATTGTGCTTGTTTTGTAACTTGATCTAAATTTGCTTGTTCTAAGTAAGGCATACCACAACAACCCACATAAGAATGTTCTACCTCTACATTATTATGGTGTAAAACTTTTAAAGCAGCCTCACCAGTTTTTTTCTTATTAAAATTAACAAAACATGTTGAGTAAATCACTACTTTTCTCTCCTTATTTTTTTTTAAAATATTTTTTTTGAATTTCTCAAAATACTTTGCAAATGTTTCTTTGTTGTACCTTGGTAAAATCACTCTTTTATCTATACCAGTAAAAAATTCTAAAACTTTTCTAGCAAATTTATTTTTTACGTCAGTAATCCAATTTATTAAAAAATTAAAAAATATTCCTATTTTTGAATTTCTATCGATCTTAGTTAGTTGATTTGCAATTTTTGATATATCACCATTTTTTCTTTGGGCAGTCCTATATCTCAACATTAAATGAGGGAAATCTAAATCAAATTCATGAGGTGGTACATAAGGACATTTAGTCATGAAACACATATCACATAGAGTACAAGCATCAACAACTGGTTTAAACTTATCACTTGAAAGATCTGATACTTCGCCACCTTCTGTTTCGTCTATAAAATCAAACAGCTTTGGAAAGCTATCACACAAATTAAAACATCTTCTACATCCATGGCATATATCAAAGACCCTTCTCATCTCCTGATCAATTTTCTCAGGGTTTATAAAATCTGGGTCTTTAAATTTTAATGGATGTCTTGTAGGTGCTTGTGTACTACCTTCTCTGCTCATATAAATTAATTGTAGTGTTTGTGGACGAGAGGGGTTCGTCCACAAATTTTGTTTAAGAAATACTTTCTAAAGTTTTTTGAAACTTTCCGGCATGAGATTTTTCAGCTTTTGCCAAAGTCTCAAACCAGTCAGCTATTTCATCAAAGCCTTCGTCTCTGGCTGTTTTAGCCATCCCAGGATACATATCTGTGTACTCATGTGTTTCACCTTGAATCGCAGACTCAAGATTTGCTTTTGTTTCACCGATTGGCTTACCAGTTGCTGGATCACCAACTTCTTCAAGATATTCTAAGTGACCATGTGCGTGTCCGGTTTCACCTTCTGCAGTTGATCTGAATACTGCTGCTACATCGTTAAAACCTTCAACATCAGCTTTTTGTGCAAAATAAAGATATCTTCGATTTGCCTGGCTTTC
Organism: uncultured Pelagibacteraceae bacterium; assembly: GCA_902612575.1. Classification (GTDB taxonomy): domain Bacteria; phylum Pseudomonadota; class Alphaproteobacteria; order Pelagibacterales; family Pelagibacteraceae; genus Pelagibacter. The sequence goes on from CACMDZ010000002.1 coordinate 19,066, forward strand.
ACCAGCAAATGCTTCTTTTAAGTTTTCCTCTGTTTTACTACCTTTTAATGACATATTTACTCCTACTATTAATAATGATTCTAAAGTAGGATTTATATAATCGTTATAAAATGTATGTCAACAGTTTAGAACTATTTTAATATAATTTTTAAAGTATTGAAATTACTGAATTATTTTTGAGATTGATTATCACTCACAATTTTAGCGATAACTTCTACTGATTTTATTTTTTTTCCAGGAATTGTTTTTTTAATATTAACTTCATCAACATCATCTTGATGAATATCAATTAATCTATTTTCTTCTTCGTCAAAGAAATGATGGTGATGAGTTACATTTGTATCGTAATAACTTTGTGAAGCATTCAGTGGTATCTCTTTTAAGTAACCCTTCTTGATAAATGCATGAACAGTATTGTAAACTGTTGCCAGTGAAACCTTAATATTTGCTTGATTTTCAATGATTTTTACCAATTCTTTTATTGTAAAATGAAAGGTTTGTTCGGTATCAAATAAGACTTCACAGATTTTTATTCTTTGTTTTGTGGGTCTAAGTCCTGATTTTCTTAATTTATCTATATATTGGTCAGCGTAAGCCATTATTAATTATAATTATTCTAAAGAATATCTATATTATAATGTCGGTAAATCAAGTAATAAGATTACAATTTTATGAAAAAGAGTTCCTTTAATTATGATGAATTAATAAGTTGCGCAAATGGCAATCTTTTTGGCCCGGGTAATGCAAAATTACCATCCCCACCGATGCTAATGTTTGATAGAATTACTGAAATTGATGAAAATAAGGGTGCTTTTGGCAAAGGATTGATGAAAGCTGAACTTGATATTAAAGATGATTTATGGTTTTTTGATTGTCATTTTAAAGAGGATCCAGTTATGCCAGGATGCTTAGGTTTAGATGCAATGTGGCAGTTGGTTGGATTTTACTTAGGTTGGCTTGGAAACCCAGGAAGAGGAAGAGCTTTAGGTGTCAGCACAGTGAAATTTACTGGAGAAGTTTTAAAGAATATCAAAATGGCAACATATATAATTGATATGAAAAGAATATTAATTAAAGGTGAAACAACTGTTGGCTTAGCAAATGGAATTCTTCTGGCGGATGATAAAAAGATTTACTCAGCTGATGGTCTTAAAGTGGGGTTATTTAAAAAATGAGAAGGGTAGTAATTACAGGTTTAGGAATTGTATCTTGTTTAGGTAATAATCAAGAAGAAGTGCGTCAATCTTTATTAAATTCTAAATCAGGAATTTCTTTTTCTGAAGAATATAAAGAACATAATTTAAAAAGTCATATTCATGGTAAACCAAATATAAAACTTGAAGATCATATAGACAGAAAAACAATTCGTTTTATGGGATCAGGGTCAGCCTATAATTACATTGCAATGAAAGAGGCAATTAAAGACTCGGGACTTGAAGAAAGTGAAGTCAGTAATTTTAAAACAGGAATTGTGATGGGTTCTGGAGGACCCTCTATAGAAAATGTTATTTTAGCAGCTGATAAAACCAGAGCTAAAACCCCAAAATTGATGGGGCCATTTATAGTTCCAAGAACAATGGCAAGTACAGCATCTGCTACACTTGCTGTTCCATTTAAAATAAAAGGAACTAACTATACGATGAGCTCTGCTTGTGCAACTAGTGGACACTGTATCGGAAATTCAATGGAGTTAATTCAAATGGGAAAACAAGATATTGTTTTTGCTGGTGGTAGTGAAGAAATACACTGGGCAATGACAGCTATGTTTGATGCAATGACAGCCTTATCCTCAAAGTATAACGATACTCCTGAAAAAGCTTCAAGAGCTTACGATAAAACAAGAGATGGTTTTGTAATTGCAGGAGGTGCAGGGGTCCTTGTTCTCGAAGAATACGAACATGCAAAAGCTAGAGGAGCTAAAATTTACTCAGAATTAACTGGTTATGGAGCAACTTCAGATGGATACGACATGGTAGCCCCATCTGGTGAAGGAGCAGTTAGATGTATGCAAATGGCAATGTCAACTTCAAAAAATAAAATAGATTATATTAATACTCATGGAACATCTACACCAGTTGGAGATATTACAGAATTGAATGCAGTAAAAGATACATTTGGAAATGAAATTCCAAAAATAAGTTCAACTAAATCTTTATCAGGTCATCCATTAGGAGCTGCTTCAGTCCATGAAGCTATTTATTGTCTAATTATGATGAAAAATAATTTTATTGCTGGATCAGCTAATATAAGTGAAATGGATGAAGAGGCTAAAAAATTTCCAATCGTTGCTAAAACAGAAACAGAGGCAACTTTAAATACAGTTATGTCGAATAGTTTTGGGTTTGGCGGAACCAATGCAACACTAATTTTTGAGAAAGTTTAATCTATGTCTTTAATGAAGGGAAAAAAGGGATTGATAATGGGTGTTGCGAATGAGAGATCTATTGCATGGGGTATTTCTCAGAAACTTTCAGAGGCAGGCGCCGACTTAGCTTTTACATATTTGGGTGATGCTCTTAAAAAAAGAGTAGTTCCATTAGCAGAAAAACTTAATTCAAATGTTACTTTTAATTGTGATGTTGAAAAAAAAGAGGAAGTAGTAAAACTTTTTGAAGATATCAAATCCCAATGGGGTGAAATAGACTTTGTTGTTCACGCAATCGCATTTTCAGATAAATCTGAATTATCTGGAGAATATTTAAATACCACTAGAGAAAACTTTCAAAAAAGTATGCTAATTTCATGTTTTTCGTTTACAGAAGTTGCAAGGGAAGCCTCCAAAGTTATGAAAGAGGGTGGTAGCATGATCACTCTAAGTTATGAAGCTAACAAAGCTATTCCAAATTATAATGTCATGGGTGTTTGTAAAGCAGCATTGGAGTCTAGTGTAAAATATTTAGCACGTGACCTAGGAGCAAAAGGAATAAGAGTTAATGCAATAAGCGCAGGTCCAATTAAAACTTTAGCGGCATCAGCAATTGGAGATGCTAAATTTTTATATAAATGGAATGCAGACCATTCATTTTTGAAGAGAAACGTAGACAATTTAGATGTTGGGAACTCTGCATTATATCTTTTAAGTGATATGGCAGGTGGAGTAACTGGTGAAATTCACTATGTGGATGCTGGTTATAACAAAGTGGGAATGCCAGATCCAAAAAATATATCTTAAAATTAATTGTTATGCTTATATTAGTATGGTTTGTAGTTTGTATAATTTTTTTTATAGTACAACTAATCCTTGAAGGTTCTGGTCATGCATTAGAAGTTTTTGCCCTATTGACTGCAATAGCTTTATTCTTAATAAATAAATTAGGAAAAAAGAAAACTAAATAATATTAATTAATTGTGAGAAGAAATTTTTTAAAAATTGCAGCTACATCTATATTGGGTTTACTGTTCTATCCTTTTAACTCATTTGCTAACAACTTAGTTGGTTTTAAAAAAAAATTGAAGAAAGATGAAAGTAAATACAATATAATAAATCCTGACCTTACTGAGGAACAGAAAATAATAATGTTTGAAGAGGGTACTGAGCGTGCTGGTACTAGTGAATTAAACTATGAGAAAAGAAAAGGATCTTATCATTGTGCTAACTGTGGTGTGAAATTATTTGATTCCACTGCAAAATTCGACAGCGGAACAGGTTGGCCCTCATTTACTGAGGCATTACCAGGGGTATTTATAACAAAAGTTGATTATTCATTTGGTATGAAGAGAACTGAATATAGTTGTGCAAATTGTGGTGCTCATCATGGCCATGTTTTTAATGATGGACCAGATGGTGGCAAGAGATATTGTAGCAATGGTCTTTGCTTGCTATTTGTCCCTGAGAGTTAACAATTAATATACTACTAAAAATTATATTGCTGCTTGTTTAATAGAAAGTTTTACCTTTCCTCTATCAAATCCAATAACTTTTACCTTTACCTCATCACCTTCTTTTACAACATCAGTAACTTTAGCAACTCTTTTATCTGCAAGTTCTGAAATATGAACAAGTCCATCTTGTTTTCCTAAGAAATTAACAAATGCTCCAAATTCCATAATTTTCATAACTTTTCCGTTATAGATTTTATTTAATTCAGCTTTAGCAGTAATGTCTTTAATCATTTGCATCGCTACATTTCTAGACTCTTCATCTGGTGCTGCCACTGTTACTTCACCTTCATCATTGACATCTACTTTTGCACCAGATTTCTCAACAATTTCTCTTATTGTTGCGCCACCTTTTCCAATTACTGCTGCGATATCTTTTTTATCAACTGTGATTTTTTCCATCTTTGGTGTATGTTTACCAACATTATCTCTTGATTTAGAAAGTGCTTTATTCATCTCACCCAAAATATGAATTCTTCCGTCTTTTGCTTGATTTAAAGCCTGTTCCATTATCTCAAACGTAATTCCAGTTATTTTAATATCCATTTGTAAAGACGTGATACCATCTTTAGTACCAGCAACTTTAAAATCCATATCTCCAAGGTGGTCTTCATCACCAAGAATATCTGACAATACTGAAAAATCATCACCTTCTTTAATCAAACCCATTGCAATTCCAGCAACTGGTTCTTTAATAGGAACACCTGCATCCATTAGAGCAAGTGACGTACCACAAACGGTTGCCATGGAAGATGAACCGTTTGACTCAGTTATTTCTGAAACTATTCTAAAAGTATAAGGAAAACTTTCCTTAGATGGTAGTGACGAATTGATTGCTCTCCATGCTAATTTACCATGTCCAATTTCTCTTCTACCTGTTCCAATTCTACCAGTTTCACCTACTGAAAAAGGAGGGAAGTTGTAATGCAACATAAATCTTTCTTTCTGAAGACCATCCAAACTCTCAATTCTTTGTTCATCATCTGATGTTCCTAAAGTTGTTGTTACAATCGCTTGAGTTTCACCTCTAGTAAATAATGCTGATCCATGAACTCTTGGGAGTATTCCAACTTCGCACATAATCGGCCTAACATCAGCAAGACCTCTTCCATCAATACGATTTTTATTTTTAAGAATATCAGTTCTAACTATCGATTTTTCTAAATTTTTAAGTTGTGAGTTTACATCTAGATCTGTGTAGTCTTCATTTTCTTCATAGAGTTTTTTGGCTTTTTCGGTTATTTCTGAAATTTGATTGGATCTATCTTGTTTATCTCTTGTAGAAAATGCTTTTTTCAAATCTTCAGTAAATTCCTCCTCTAGTTTCTTTTGAATTTCAGAAAGATCTTTTTTTTCAACAGTCCAATCAGGTTTTCTACATTGTTTAGCAAGACCTTCTATCATTTCTATAATTGGGACAAAACTTTCATGTCCAAATTTTACAGCATTCAACATTTCTTCCTCTGTTAAGCCATTTGCTTCTGATTCAACCATTAAAACTGCATCTTTAGTTCCTGCTACAACTAAATCTAACTTTGAACTTTCTAATTCTTTCTTAGATGGGTTAAGGACGTACTTTCCATCAATAAAACCAACTCTAGATGCACCTACAGGACCCAAAAAAGGCATTCCCGATATAGCCAAAGCTGCAGATGATGCAATGATAGATAAAATATCAGGCTCATTTTCTTTGTCATAGGAAATTACAGTTGGTAATACTTGTACCTCGTTTTTAAATTCATCAGGGAATAATGGTCTGATTGGTCTATCAATTAATCTTGAAATTAAAGTTTCACTTTCAGTTGGTCTTGCCTCTCTTTTGAAATATCCACCAGGAATTTTACCTGCTGCATAATACTTTTCTTGATAATTAACTGATAATGGAAAATAATCTATGTCTGGATTTACTTTCTTTGCACCAACTGCTGTTGCTAAAACTACTGTCTCACCACATTGAGCTATTATTGCCCCATCTGCTTGCCTAGCTATTTTTCCTGTCTCTAGACTTATTTTCTTTCCACTTACTTCTATTTCTTTTCTTACTACTTTAAACATTTACTTCCTCAAATTTAGTTTTGTTAAGACTGATTTATAAGATTCAATATTGTTTCTCTTCAAATAATCTAATAATTTTTTTCTTCTATTTACTGCTCTCAAGAGTCCTACTGAGGAGTGTTTATCTTTTTTAAATTGTTTAATATGTCTTGATAAACTTTCAATTTTTCCAGTCAGTTGAGCAACCTGGACCTCTGAAGAACCAGTATCTTTCTCATGTAGTTGTAGTTCTTTAACTTTTTCTTTCATTTTTTTCCTTTATTTATTTGTTTGTTTAATTAAATTTTCTATTTTTTCTGCATAATCAAAAGAGTCATCTTTAACAAAAAAAAGTTTTGGCAAAAATTTCATGATAATTTTTTTTGATAAAACTTTTCTAATTATAAATGATGAAATTTTTAATTTTTCAATTATTTCTTCTGTATTTTTTCCCCCTAAAGGTATTACAAATACCTTTGCTGTTTTTAAATCTTGTGACATTCTAACTTCTGTAACTGTAATCTCTCTTGTAGATAAATTTGGTATTTTTGCCTCATCTCTTATAAAAAGGTTTCCTAAAGCTTGCTTTATCATTTCTCCTACTCGTAATTGTCTTTGTGTAATAGGTTTTCCCAAATGTTGCATTTAAATCGTTCTTTCTGTTATTGTAGAATTATAAACCTCTATAATATCTTTTTTTTGATAATCTGCGAAATCTTTTAGAGTAATGCCACATTCTAAACCAGCTGAAACCTGTTTAGTTTGATCTTTTTCTCTGAATATTGAGCCAATTTTTCCATTAAATATTATAGTCCCATCTCTTATTACTCTCGCATTAGAATTTTGCGTTATTTCTCCCTCCACTACTTTTGATCCAGCAACTTTACCAACTTTTGATACCTTGAAAATTTCAAGTATCTCTGCACTTCCAATGATCTTCTCCTCTACATCCGGTGATAATAAACCTGCCATCTTTCCTTTTATAAAATCTAAAACTTCATAAATTATGTTAAAAGAGGAAATTAAAATTTTTTCTTGCTCTGATCTCTTTTTTGCCTCTTTGCTTGGTTTGACATTGAATGCTATTATTACTGCATTTGAAGCTTTTGCTAAAGTAACATCTGTTTCTGTTACCATTCCAATATCTGAGAGAAGTATTTTTGGCTTTACCTCATCATGCTTAATTTGATTTATTGCATTTTTAATTGCCTCTGATGAACCATGCACATCGGATTTCACAATAATATTTAATTCCTCTGAGACTACATTTTGAAAAGCGGAGTCTTGAGTAACAAAATTAATTGGTATTTTATCATCTTTTGACTCTTGGATTCTCGCTTCACATAAAGATTTTGCCTCTTTTTCGTTTTGTAAAACAATAAAATCATCACCTGATTTAGCTGCACCATTTATGCCAATTATTTCAACAGGAGTAGCTGGTTCGGCATTCTCGATATTTTTTCCATGATCATTTATTATAGCTCTTATTTTTCCCCATTTTAAACCACTGACAAAGTAATCACCTTTATATAATGTGCCTGCAGTAATAATAATATTTGCAACTGGGCCTCTTCCAACATCAATTTTTGACTCTAGTACTATTCCTTTAGCATTATTCTCAAAGTCGGTTTTTAGGTCCAATAATTCTGCTTGTAATATAATAGATTCTACTAACTTATCTAAATTATCTTTAGTTTTTGTTGAAATTTCAACCATTAAAGTATCTCCAGACAAGTCTTCAGCTATTAATTCATATTCTAATAATTGATTTTTTATTTTTTGTGGATCTGCCTCTGGTAAATCACACTTATTAATAGCTACTACAATTGGAACTTTGGCAGCTTTTGCATGTTTAATTGACTCTATTGTTTGTGGTTTAACACCATCATCTGCCGCAACAACTAATACTACTATATCTGTCAATTTTGATCCTCTTGCTCTCATTTCAGTAAATGCAGCGTGACCAGGCGTGTCAATGAATGTAATTTTATTACCCTTATGATTTATCTGATATGCTCCTATATGTTGTGTAATTCCTCCAAATTCTCCTGAAACTACATTAGCTTTTCTCAGTACATCCAACACAGATGTTTTTCCATGATCAACATGACCCATTACTGTTACTATTGGAGCACGAAGTTTTAAATTCTCTGATTTAACTTCTTTAATTTTTTCAATAATTTCTTCTGCTTTTTTTTCACGAATAGCATCATGTCCAAATTCTTTAACTAAGTACTCTGCAGTATCTGCATCAATTGTATGATTTAAAGTTACTGTAACTCCCATTCCAAGTAGATGTTTTATGATACTACTTGACTGCTCTGCCATTCTATTTGCCAGTTCTCTAATTGTTATTACTTCTGGAAGATTTACCTGTCTTTTAATTTGTTGATAATTATCTTTGTCGTCATTTTTTTTTAAATTTCTATTTTCTTTTTGTTTTGCTCTTTTTAGTGATGCCATACTCCTTGATTTTGTTTCAACATCATCATCACTTAATGCCCTAGAAATTGTCAATTTTAATTCTCTTCTTTTTTCATTAATCTTGCTGGATTTATTTTCTTTAGTAGCTGTCTCACCTTTTAGTCTTCTGGTAGCTCTTTGCTCCGCTAGCTTTCTTTTTTCAAAGTCTGAACTTAATGATGAAGGTGATCTAGTATAATTGATAGGTTTAGAAGAAATATTTTTATTTGATGAGAAACTATCATTACTCTGACCCTGTCTTATAAATTGTGATTTATTTGAAAATTTTGTATTTTTTTTCTCAATTACTACTGTATTTTTAGATTTTGATTTAGCTTGCTCTATACTATTAAAAGTCTTTTTTGAGGTTCCTGTTATTGATAACTTTAATTTTTTTTTTTCCATTATACATCTCTCAATCTTTGTAAACTTTGTCTCTTGCAGTCATGATCAAATTGTCAGCTTCTTGTTTTGATAGAGCAAATTCCTCTAAAAATCCTTTAATTTTTACTCTTTCACCCTTAACAACATCATAAGTGCCAGTAAGTTCGTCTGAAGCTAAGTCAGCTAAATCTGATAAGGTAAGTACTTTTTGTTCCCCTAATGTTACAAGCATCCCGGGTGTAAGCCCTTCATGATTTATTAAATCATTATCTAGCCCTAGATCTTTAATTCTATTAGATATTTCCTCTTGATCTTTTTCATAGAATTCTTTTGCTCTTTCAACTAACTCTTTAGCGGTATCTTCCTCAATTCCCTCAATTTTTAAAAGCCTATCCAATGAACTGTCTTTAATATCATCAATTGTCGAAAAACCTTCTGCTACTAAAAGTTGTCCTAGGGTTTCGTCGAGTTCTAAATTTTTAACGATGTTATCTGTTTTTTCTTTAAATTCTAATTGTCTTCTCTCTGAATCCTCTTGCTCAGTCATAATATTTATTTCATAATTAAGCAATTTAGTTGCAAGTCTTACATTTTGACCTCTTCTACCTATTGCTTTACTTAAATTTTCCTCTGTTAGGATTACATCGAGTTTTTTTGAGTCACTATCCACATTAACTCTTTGCACTTCAGCAGGAGATAATGCATTGGCAACAACTATAGCCGGATCCTCTGACCAATTAACTATATCTATTTTTTCACCTTGAAGTTCGTTTACTACTGCCTGAACCCTGCTACCTCTCATTCCGACACATGCCCCTACAGGATCTAATGATGTATCAATTGCTTTAACACAAATTTTTGCCCTACTACCAGGATCTCTTGATGAAGATTTAATTTCAATTAATCCATCATATATTTCTGGAACCTCTTGAACAAATAATTTTTCCATGAATTTTGGATGGGCTCTTGATAAAAATATTTGTTGACCTCTCGGTTCTCTTCTTACATCTAAACAATATGCTTTTATTCTGTCACCCGCCTTAATATTTTCTCTAGGTATAATTTCATTTTTTTGAATTATTGCTTCTGTTCTTCCTAGATCAACAATAACGTTTCCAAATTCTAGTCTTTTTACAATTCCACTCAAAATTGTATCTTTTTTATCTATAAAGTCATTGAATTGTCTTTCTCTTTCAGCTTCTCTTACGTTAAAGCTTATAACTTGTTTTGCTGTTTGAGCTGCTATTCTGCCAAAATCAAATGATGGTAAGGGCTGAAGAATTTCATCACCAAATGCTTTATCTTTATTTGTAATATCTAATTTTATTGCATCATCTAGTGAAATCTCTAAATTAGAATTTTCTGGATTTTCAACAATTATTAATTTTCTGAATATACCAATATCTCCGTTATCTCTATTTATTTCGACTTTAATTTCATTATCTGAACCAAATTTTGATTTGGCTGCTTTAGCAATTCCTGTCTCCATAGAACCTATAATAAGCTCTTTATCAATAGATTTTTCTAAAGCCACTGCCTCTGCAATTCTTAATAATTCAAGTTTATCTGCTCTTCTATTTAACATATTTATCTATATAAAAAAAAATGGGCCTAAGCCCATTTTGAAATTTTATCAATGTCTGAGAAATATAGTTATTTTTCTTTATTTTTCAACAATATTTACTTACTAAAAACTGCAGATTTATCTGTTTTTTCCCATGAAAAAGATCCATCACTCTCAGGCACTCTTCCAAAATGTCCATAGGCGGCAGTTTTTTCATATATTGGTTTATTTAAGCCAAGCATTTCTCTAATCCCTCTAGGACTTAAATCAAAGTTTTCTCTGATAAGTTTTTCTACATGCAAATTCTTCTCTTCATCATTATCAAACAAATCTACATAAATTGATAAAGGTTTAGATACTCCAATAGCATAAGCTAATTGAATTAAGCATTTATCTGCGATTTTTGACGCAACAACATTTTTAGCTAAATATCTTGATGCATAAGCAGCAGACCTATCAACTTTTGTTGGGTCTTTTCCCGAAAATGCACCTCCGCCGTGGGGCGCAGCTCCACCATATGTATCAACAATAATTTTTCTTCCTGTTAATCCACTATCACCGTCTGGACCACCAATAACGAAGTTTCCAGTTGGATTAATATAAATCTCTTTTTCATCAAGGCTACCTAATAAATCTTTAGGAATAGCTCTTTCAATATAAGGCATACAAAGTTCTTTTACCTTAGTTAAATTCACATCTTTTGAATGTTGTGTTGAGATGACTACTGATGTAACTGCAGAGGGCATACCATCTTTGTATTCAATGGTAATTTGACTTTTTGAGTCTGGCTCTATTCCATTCAATTTTCCAGATTTTCTGTCCTCTGCCATTAATCTTAAAATTTTATGTGAATAATGAATTGGAGCTGGCATTAATACATCTGTCTCATTACAAGCATAACCAAACATAATTCCTTGGTCTCCAGCGCCTTCATCTTTATTACCAGATGAGTCTACTCCCATCGCAATATCAGCTGATTGAGAGTGCAGATGTGTCTCAATTTTTGTTTGTTCTTTCCATGAAAAACCATCCTGGTCATAACCAATATCTTTTATACATCCTCTAACCTTTGAAATTAATTCATCTTGTTTAATTTCAGGACCTCTAACTTCTCCTGCCAAGACTACTTTATTTGTTGTTGTTAAAGTTTCACAGGCAACTCTTGCTTCTGGCTCTAAAGATAAAAAACTATCAACAACCATATCTGAAATTCTGTCACAAACTTTGTCTGGGTGTCCCTCGGACACTGACTCACTAGTAAATAAAAAATTCTTTTTCATTAATTCCCCCGTTTTTTAAAAAAAAAAATTAAACTAATATAAATAAATAGAAAATAAAAGAAGATCTTATTACCGTAAGAACTAAAGATAGTTTTATCAGTCTTTTTAAAAGAGTTAAGCTCAATAAATCCCTTGTCGGTTGTTAAAATCTTCTCAAATATTTGCCCTGATGGATTTATGAATGCAGAAAAACCATTATTTGAAGAACGAATTACAGACTTGCCTTCCTCTATAGATCTAAAAATTGAGTGAGAGAAGTGCTGGTAGGGACCAATAGAATTTCCAAACCATCCATCCTCAGATATATTTATAATAAAATCATAATCTGAATCACTTTTATTTAATTTGCCAGAGTAGATAATCTCATAACAAATAAGTGGTACAAAATTAAAACCTCTTAACTTTATAAAATCTCTTATATTACCAGCAGAAAAAGACTGATAACCTTGAGTAATTTTTTTAAGTCCCATTTGACTCAAAATTTTTTCGAATGGTAAAAACTCACCAAATGGTACCAATTTATTTTTGTGATATTTTTCCAAAATATTTAGCTTATTATCAATTACTAGAAGAGAGTTGTAAACTTTTTGGTCTTCATAAATATTCATACCTAAAATAATCTTATGTTTTTCTGAAAAATTATTAAAAAAGATATTCTTAAATTTTTTTAAATCCTCAAAATAAAAATTCGATAAAATACCTTCAGGAAAAACAAATAATGTTTCATTAGATGGAACTGGTTCAGAAATATTAATTAATTCTAAAATAAATTCCTTAGGATTTTCATTTTGAAAATATCTATTAATATTAATTTTTGGTGAGATTATCTTAATCGTAAATCCTAAATCTTTTTTTTCAATTAATTCATGATTTTTTAGATTTAAATGACCCCAAAAATAATTAATAAAAATAATTATTGTTGAAAAAATAAATATACTTATTTTTGTAGTTCTCTTATAATTGAAGAATAAAATAGTTGGTAATGAAAACAATAAGATAATTATTGAATTAAATGCATAAGTGCCAGTTATAGATAGTAGTTGAATAAATTCTAAATAGTTTACAAAACTAAAAGCTACCAAATTCCATGGAAATCCTCCAAATACTTGACCTCTGATATATTCAAATATTGATAAAGATGTAGTAAATATTAAAACTGATAAAATATTTCTTTTTGGATTTATCAAAGAAAAAAACAAAGTTGAAAGCCCATAAAATAGTCCTAAAAATAATGGTACTAAAACCAAGGCAAATGGTATTAGTGGTTTAAAAATATCCTCAAATGTAAGCGAATTAGTTATCCAATATAAATTGGAGATAAAATAACCAAAACCAAATATCCATCCAACATTAAACGAAATAGCTTTATCCTCAGAATAAAATAACAATATCCATAAAAGGGCTGGATAAGAAAGAAAATTTACATAAAAAAAATTGTAAGGAGGGAGTCCAAAAGATGATAATAAACCAAGTAAAAAAATAAATGAGTATAATAAAATTTTATTTTTATATAATAAAGTCAATTTGCTTAATGAAAGTATTTCAATATTAATTTTTCTTTTCTAAGCATTTTTTGATAATCATTTATTTTTTCATGATCATAGCCAATTAAATGTAGATATCCATGAATCCACATTTTATCAAACTCTAGAAAAAAGTTTGTAACTTTCGATCTATCTTTAATAATTTCATAACTAATTGCTATGTCACCCACGTATAGTGTATTTTTACTTTTAATTTGAATTGGAAAAGACAAAACATCAGTGGTTTTATTTTTTTTTCTAAATTTATTGTTCAATTTTTTCATCCCTTTATCATTTGTAAGAAGTATAGAAAATTCGTGGTTTTTTTTTTTAAAATATGGAGTCTTAGATAATACTTTAAGTCTCTCTTTTAGATAATCATTAGGTTTTTTTATAATTCTTTTCCAGCTTGAATGGCTAGATATTACATTGGCTTTTATCATCCGTCTGAGCTTTGATCCGAATATGCCTTAACAATTTTTGAAACAAGTGGATGCCTTACTACATCTTTATGATCAAAATCTACAACAGAAATCTCTTTTAAATGACCTAATAATTTTTTTGATCTACTTAATCCAGAAAGAGATTTATTAGGTAAATCTATTTGTGATGGGTCTCCATTGATAACAATCTTTGAGTTATCTCCAATTCTGGTTAAAAACATTTTAATTTGTGTATCTGTTGCATTTTGTGCCTCATCAAGTATCGCAAATGAGTTTTTTAATGTTCTTCCTCGCATAAAAGCTAAAGGGGCTATTTCTATATCGCCTACTTCAATTTTTTTTTGTATCTTTTCAAAATCTAGCAAATCATACAAAGAGTCATATAATGGTCTCAGATAAGGATCTACTTTTTCTCTCATATCACCTGGTAAAAAACCGAGTCGTTCACCTGCTTCAACAGCAGGTCTAGATAAAATTATTTTCTCAATTTTTTTGTCTAACAACATTGTTAATGCTACAGCAACAGCTAAAAAAGTTTTACCGGTACCGGCTGGACCTGCTGAAATAATTATGTCCGACTCTTTTAACGCGCTCACATAATTTTTTTGTTTTTCAGAACGTGGAATTACAGATTTTTTAGGAGTTTTAATAATATATTCAATTTTTTGATCAGAATTATTTTTTTCGTTAATCATAAATTTATTTATAGATGAAATTATATCTTTTTTTTCAATTGTTCCATTATTTAAATATCTTTCAGTTAAAAATTGAATAGCATTTTTAATTAGATTGTTTTTTTCTGGATCACTCTTTACAAGTATGGAATTACCTCTTGAATATAAGCTAGTTTCAGTAATTTTTTCTAGCTCTTTTAAATTATTGTTAAACTCACCTGCTACACCAAGCAACAAATCATTATTTTGAAATATTATACTTAAAGTGTTATTTTCAGAATATACATATTTTAACTCAGAAATTATTTTTTTTTTATCTAAATTACTCAACTCAGGCTGCTTTCATATTTTTATGTATTGAACCAAATAAAGTGTTCTGGTTACTATTTAGAATTTTTACTTTAACAATCTTACCAATTTGACTATGATCTGCTTCAAATATTACAGGTGAAATATATTTATTTCTCCCAAAATATTTATTTTGATTTTCCATTTTGTTTTCGACAAGAACATCAATAATTTGATTTTCCATTGACTTATTTATTTCTTTCTGATTATCAAATAACTTCTCCTGAATTAATGCTAGTCTATCTTTAGCAGTATTTTTTTCTATCATTTGTAATGTTGAAGCCTTTGTTCCAGGTCTTGGGCTAAAAATGAAAGAAAAAGAATTAATAAATTTTATTTTGTTTATTAATTCATATGTTTCCTCAAAATCTTGCTGGGTTTCGCCTGGATAACCAATGATAAAATCGCTTGAAAATTCGATATCTTTATTTATCTTTTTTAATCTTTCATAAATATTTAAATAATCTTCTACGGTATGTTTTCTGTTCATTAATTCTAACATCCTATTAGATCCACTCTGGATAGGTAAGTGAACAAATGGCATTAATTTTTGACTAGATGAATAACAATCAATTAAATCGTCACTCATATCCCTAGGGTGTGAGGTTGTGTATCTAATTCTCTCTAATTCTGAATATTGATTTAGAAAATTAATTAAATGAGAGAGTCTGTATTCTTTAGAATTTTCTACATATGAATACGCATTAACATTCTGACCTAGTAAGGTTATTTCTTTTACACCATTTTCTATTAATTGTTCTGCTTCAGATATTATTTTATCAAATGGTCTAGAGTACTCTGGACCTCTTGTGAAAGGGACTACACAAAAATGGCAAAACTTATCACATCCCTCTTGAATTGTGAGAAAAGAGGATATTTTACTGTCCTCATTTTTAATTTGATCAAAGTATCCAAATTTTGAAATAGTATCAAATTCAGTTTCCTCTTGCTTTAAATTTGTTATATGTTTTTCTAATAGATCATTTACTTTATGATACGATTGTGGACCTAGAATAATATCTATGTAAGGTTCTCTCTTAACCATTTCCTCATTTTCTGCCTGGGCAACACACCCTGCTATAACAATTATTGGTTTTTTTTTATCTTTATATAATTTTTTGACTCTTCCTATCTCATGGTAGACTTTTTCTTTTGCTTTGTCACGGATGTGGCATGTGTTTAAAATATAACAATCTGCACTTGACTGATCATCAGTTTTTATAAATCCTAATTTTCTTACAGTGTCATATATTCTGTTTGAATCGTATTCATTCATTTGACAGCCAAAAGTTTTAATAAAGATCTTTTTTTCTAACATTTTTTAACTTTTAAAATAGAATTTTTAAAGTTTGGGATTTATTTTTTTTTAACTCCATATAACTCTAATTTATGATCTACAAGTTTGTATCCATATTTTTCAGCAACTTTTTTTTGTAATTTTTCGATTTCTTCATCTACAAATTCAATAATCTCACCAGATTTAATATCAATTAGATGATCATGGTGGCTTTCTACTATTGTTTCATATCTTGCTTTTCCACCCTTAAAATCATGTTTAGTAAGTATCCCAGACTCTTCAAAAAGCTTAACTGTTCTATAAACAGTAGCAATACTTATTTTTTCATCTAACTTTGTAACTCTTTTATACAATTCATCAACATCTGGATGATCAGACTCTCCGTAAATCTCTTTTGACTCAGATAGCACCCTAGCAATTATCTTTCGTTGATCAGTTAGTTTAACACCCTTCTTTTGACAGATTTGTTCTATAGTTTCAGTCATAATTTATTTTAACTCGAATACATGAGTTTTATCAAACTTTTAATAAATAATTTCTTTTTTTTTAATTTAATCAAATTTCTGTAATTTTTATCTACTAAATCTTCAGATTTAAAGCCGACTAATTCAGCTTTATTTGACAAAGATATTGCTTTTGCTATGGTTAAAGAAATTCTTAGACCAGTATATTTACCAGGTCCAGTATTTACATAGATTCTACGAATATCATTTAATTTCATTTTTTTCTTATTTAAAAAATTAAGAATATGCTTCATGAAATTATCAAAATTTTCTCTACTGTTTGCATAACTGGTAGTGTATGATCGTTTCCCATCTATAATGGCAAAAATAATTTTTTCATTTGCAGCATCAATAATAAAATTTATCATTTTTTATTTTTTTTTTTTAAATGCTAATGCAGAAACTGTAAACAAAAAATATGAAGCTGATGAAAAAGGAATATTAGCCTTAATGTATCATAGGTTTGAAGAGAATAAATATCCTTCAACCAATATAAGAATTGATGCTTTTAAAAAGCATATAAATATAATTAAAAATAATGGGTTTGAATTTTTAAACCCAAAAAATTTTGATTACGAATTTAATAAGGTTAGTAAAAAAAAGAAAATCTTACTTACTATTGATGACGCTTTCTCATCCTTTTATATTAATGCTTGGCCAATCCTAAAAGAAAGTAAAATTCCATTCATTCTATTTGTATCCACAGAGACTGTTGGGAAAAAAGGTTATATGAGTTGGAATGAAATTTTAGAGATATCCGATGAGGATTATGTGACTATAGGAAATCATTCACACTCACATGAATATTTAACCAAATATAAGTATGAAGATTTTAAAAAAGATATCAATCTATCAATAAAAATTTTTCAGGAAAAGTTAAGTTACAATCCAATTTTTTTTTCTTATCCATTTGGAGAATACAGTTTAGAGCAAAAAAATTATATTGCTAGCAAGTTTGAATATGCATTTGGTCAACATTCAGGAGTTATTGATTTAAATAAAGATAAATATGAGTTACCTAGATTTCCCATTAATGAAAAATATGGAGACTTTGAAAGATTTAATTTTTTGATAAATCTACTTCCAATTCAATACAAAGTATTAATACCAAATGATAAATTTCTACTAGATATTAATAATCCACCTTCAATGATAGTTAAGTTTTTTAAGGAACAAAATAATATAAATTTAATTAATTGTTTTTCAAATGAGGGTGGTGATTGGAAAAATTCAAAACTAGTTTACAAAAATTCAGAAATTGAAGTAATCTTTACTGAAAAATTTTTACCTAGAAGAGGCAGAATTAACTGCTCAATGAAAGATGATAAAGGGTGGAGATGGTTTGGAACCCAATTTACTCTAAACTAAATCAAATTTTTCATTTTTAAGCTTGTCGGTAAAATTTTTACATCATCAAAATCAGTTAATTTATTCTGTTTAATTATTTTTTTTAGTACTTCGGTATATTCTTTGCCTGTTTCTGCATACTTCTCTAAAAAATCAACTAATTTTAAACTATCTAATTTTTCGTCATTATCTCTTTGAATTGCTCGTTCAATTCTAAATTCTTTGTAGCTAGGATGTGTATTAAGGTTTCTTTGATAAGCTCTTACTGAAGCCTTTAAAATTTTAAATTTTGCAACTTTATGATTTTTATCTTTTTCCAATTCTAAAGGCTTAATGCCCTCTCCTGACCACGTCCATTGACCAAATAAAGCATTACCTTCTTGAGCAAATCTAGAACTTCCCCATCCAGTTTCTTTTGCAGCTTGTGCTATTGCTAATGATACTGGAATCTCATCCATTCTTATTTTAAGTTTTGTAAGATCCTTATTTTTTATTCCATACTGCTTGAATTTTAAATCAAGCCAAGACTTATCACGATTTGTTGTATTATTTTTATTTAAAATTTCAAAAAGTTTTTTTCGGTCAAATTTAATTTTGAGATTTTCCTCTATGATAAGCGGCAGTACTATCTTAATAAATAATTTTTTTCTCTTCTTAGGACTTTCAATATTTTTAAGTTCTTTGGGAAGTCTTGTTAACTGATTTCCAGCATTTACTAATTTTGTTTCTTTAACTTTTTCAAGATTATACCCATTTTCTTTAAACAATTCCTCAATTGTTGATGCACTTAATCTTTGAGGATCTTCGTTTTGTTCGTCCTTTCCAAAAACATCAATATCATCAAAAATATTCCAGGAAAATCGATCCTTTATTGAATTATTAATTATTTTATTTTTTTTATTTTCCTTATCCAATATTTCATCAAAGTTTTGTTTCGAAGAATTAATTACAATTTGATTGGGTTTAAAATTTTTTTTTATAAAACTAATTGAATTTGGTAAAATTGAAAAAATTAATATTAAAAATAAACTTGTTAGTAAAGTTTTAAAAAAACTCTGGTTATTAATATTTTGGATTTTTTTTTTAATTTTTTTTTTCATACCCACTAATATTACTTATAAATGATTGAAACAATATTATACAGCTAAAACTTCTTTAACTTCGGGTATATAATGACAAAGTAAGTTTTGTACTCCCTGTTTTAAAGTTAATGTTGATGAGGGGCATCCAGAACAGCTACCTTTTAAAACAACAGTAACTTTGCCATCTTTAAATTTCTTGAAAGTTATATCTCCACCATCTTTTGCTACAGCTGGTCTAATTTTAGTTTCTAAAATTTTTATAATTTTTTTTTCAATATCTCCATAATCTTTGGAATTGTCAAATTGGTTTTTTTTATCAATTATAAACTCGTTTCCTTCTTCGTAGTATTCATTAAGATGAGAAATAATTAAATGCTTTATATTTTCCCAATTTTCCTCTTGAGACTTATTAATTGATAAAAAATCCTCACTCAAAAAAATTCCTGTTACTCCATTAATTGATAAAATATTTTTTAATATTGGAATCTCAGTCTCGTTCTCATTTAAAAATTCATGAGGACCATTATTCGATACACCTCTACCAGGTATAAATTTGAGAGAATTTGGGTTTGGAGTTTCCTGAGTTTGTATGAACATAATGTTTATATAACTATTAATTCATAAATTTAAAGAATTTTTAAAATCCTATTATTTGCTTCATTTCTTTTATCTTTTTTCCAGCAATTTCTTCTGCCTTAGATGCTCCCTCTAATAAGATTTTATCCAAATATTCTTTATCACTAATTAATTTTCTTGTCTCATCTGAAATTGGAGAAATTTTACTGGATAAAATCTCAGCTAGTTGACTTTTGAATTCTGAAAAATTTTTTCCCCCAAACTCATCCAGAGTTTTATTTAATGTTTGATTTAAAATACTAGAATAGATTCTAAGAAGATTTTCGGCTTCAGGCCTATCTTTTAATTCTCGCTCTTCATTTGGAATTGGAGAAGAGTCCGTTTTTGCTTTTCTAATTTTATTGATAATGTCATCTTCTGAGTCTGTTAGATTAATTCTACTTAAATCTGATGGGTCAGATTTACTCATTTTTTTCAACCCATCTTTTAAGCTCATTATTCTTGAAAAATTTTTTTTAATTAACGGTTCCGGTATTTTAAAAAAATCTTCACAAGCAAATTCTTTATTAAATTTATGAGCTATATCTCTTGTTAATTCCAAATGTTGTTTTTGATCTTCACCAACTGGAACGTGGGTGGCATCATAAAGTAATATATCACTAGCCATTAATATAGGATAAATATATAAACCAACTGATGCTTTTTCTTTGTCTTTACCAGCTTTTTCTTTAAATTGTGTCATTCTATTTAACCATCCCATTGGAGACAAACAACTTAAGATCCAAGATCCTTCAGCATGTGCGTATACTTTTGACTGATTAAAAATAATGTTTTTATTTGGATCTATTCCGCTAGCTATAAATGTTGCAGCTGTTTCACGTATGTTATTTTTTAATTGATCCTTGTCTTGTTTAACAGTTATCGCATGTAAATCTACAACGCAATATATGCACTCATTTTCTTTGTCTTTGCCTAATTCGACAAAATTCTTTATAGCACCAAGATAGTTACCAAGATGAAGATTACCTGTTGGTTGAACACCAGAAAAAATTTTTTTGGACATCTTTTAATACTTTAAATTAATATCTGAAATTTTAAAGGCTTTTATAATAATTGAAATTCCAATGTATGAACCAAATGTTATGAATACAATAAAGATAATGAATATCAATTTGAACTGATTTGTATATTCCAAAAAAATTCCAAGACTATTTATTAATATATAAAATACAATTATTGCAATTATATTTGATAAAAAAATTTTTGTAATTTGTTTAATAAAATTCGAACTAAATTTAAAATAATTTTTGTTAATAACAAAAATCAATAAAATAATTCCATTAAACCATGAGGAAATTGTTGTCGCAATTGGTATTATAATAAAACCAATTTTTGAAAAAAATGTTACGCTTATAATTAAATTTAATATTACTGCTAACAAAGAATACATAAAGGGTGTTTTAGTGTCGTTCCTGGCAAATAAAAAAGTTGAAAAAATTTTAATCAAAGAAAATGCAGGTAGACCTAAAGAAAAATAGAACAATGCTTTTGCAGAATTTTCTACACTTAGTTTATCGAATGATCCATATCCAAATAATGCAGATGTAATTTGTTCTGACCCAATCATAAGAGCAAATGATGCAGGTAAACTTAGAAATAGACTTAGTTCTAATGCTTTATTTTGAAGTTCTATAGTTTTTAAAGAATTATGACTTTTTATATGTCTACTCAAGTTTGGAAGTATAACTGTACCAATAGCAATACCAGCTATTGCAAGATTAATCTGATAGATCCTATCGGCATAATATAAATAAGATACAGCACTTGCTTGAAAAGATGCAATAATTGTCCCAACTAAGATATTTATTTGGGTAACACCAGACGAAAAAATACTTGGCAAAAGTTTACTAAAAAAAAATTTTACTTTTTGATTTAATTGAAGATTAAAATTTATTTTAATTATAAAATATTTTTTTACAAATATTAATAAAAAAATAAACTGAAGAGCTCCAGCAATAGTAATTGTATAGGATAAATAATATACTAAATTGTCATCTAAGCTTTCAGCAAATAATAAACAAATTATCAATAAAATATTTAAAATTATTGGTGCTGCAGCCGCAGTAGCAAACTTATTATGGGAATTTAAAATTGCTGAAAAAAATGATGCAAGACTTACAAAAAATAGAAAAGGGAAAGTTATTCTAGTTAATTCAATTGCAGTTTTTAATTTATCTACGTCATTTGAAAAACCTGGTGCAATAATCTTAACAAATGTAGGCATAAAAATTTCAATTAAAAGGATTGTGAAAAATAAGCCTAATAACAACAAATTAAAAATTGAATTTGCAAAAGAATTTGCATTTCTTTTTCCTTTAAGTAGTTCTGAAGAGTAAGAAGGAACAAAAGCTGCATTAAAAGTTCCTTCAGAAAATAATCTTCTAAAGGTATTTGGAATTCTAAATGCAACAAAAAAAGCGTCAGCTAGAGGGCCTGATCCCAGGTAAATTGCAATAAAAAAATCTCTCAGATAACCTAGAATTCTACTTAATAAAACAAAAAGACTAAATGTGCTTGTTGACTTAATGAGGTTCATAAATCATATTAGTCCTAAAATTACCTTTATAGTATATTTTATTTACATCATGAAAAAAAATAAAATTGAACATTATTCAGATAAAGAGGCACTTGATTTTCATAATGCAAATAAATCAGGCAAGATTGAGATAAATTCATCAAAACCTATGACATCAAAAAGAGACCTGGCTTTAGCTTATTCGCCAGGTGTAGCAGCACCAGTCAAGGAAATTTTTAAAAATCCAGAAAGAGCTTATGATTATACAACTAAAGGAAATTTAGTTGCCGTCATAAGTAATGGGTCAGCAATTTTAGGATTGGGAAATCTTGGAGCAATTGCTTCAAAACCTGTAATGGAGGGTAAAGCAGTTTTGTTTAAAAGATTTGCTGACATAGATGCAATTGATTTAGAAATTGATAACAAAAATCCCGAAGAAATAATTAATAGTATAAGAAACTTTGCAGTTAGTTTTGGAGGTATTAATCTTGAAGATATTGCTGCTCCAGAATGTTTTATTATTGAAGAAAATCTAAAAAAGATCTTAGATATACCTGTATTTCATGATGATCAACATGGGACAGCAATAATTACATCAGCAGCCCTAATTAATTCAATACATATTACAAAAAAAAAAATTTCTAAAATTAAAGTTGTCGTAAATGGTGCAGGAGCATCTGCAATGGCATGCTCAGATTTATTTATCAAGTTAGGTGTGAAAAAAACAAATTTAACAATGATTGATAGTAAGGGTGTGATTAGTACTACTAGAAAAGGATTAAATAAATGGAAATTAAAATATGCAAAAAAAACCAAAAATAAAAATCTTAACGATGCATTAAAAAATGCAGATGTTTTTTTAGGTTTATCATCAGCTGGTATACTTAAAAAAGAAATGATTAAACGAATGGCAAAGAATCCAATTATATTTGCGTGTGCTAATCCTGATCCAGAAATTTTACCCGAAGATGCATTTAAAATAAGAAAAGATGCGATTATTGCAACAGGAAGGTCTGATTATGCTAATCAAGTGAATAACTTAATCGGTTTTCCTTATATATTTAGAGGAGCACTTGATGTTAGGGCTAAAACGATCAATGAAGAAATGAAAATCTCTGCAGCTTATGCAATTGCAAAATTAGCTCGTGAAAGAGTTCCAGATGAAGTTGCAGCAGCAATGGGTGGGGATAGACCTAAATATGGTAAGGATTATATAATTCCGTCCACATTTGATCCAAGATTAATAAGTGTAATTCCTGTAGCAGTAGCAAAAGCTGCTATCAAAACTGGAGTTGCTAGAAGAAAAATTGAAAATTTTAATTTATATTCTGAACAACTAAAACAAAGATTAGATCCATCATTAACTGTTCTCCAAGGAATAAATTCTCAAGTCAAAAAAAATCCTAAAACTGTCGTATTTGCGGATGGTGAAGATGAAAATACACTTAAAGCAGCAATAGCATTTAAAAATAGCGGGTTAGGAACCCCAATAATTGTTGCAAAGGAAAAAATTGTTAAACAAAGATTAAAGGAGATAGGTTTCGTAGAGAATCTTGACATTAAAATTATAAATTCCACAAATAAAAAAATGAGAGACAAATACGTTAAGTTTCTTTTTCAAAAAATGCATAGAGAGCAAGGATTATTAGAAAGAGATTGTGACAGAATGATAAGAAATGACAGAGTAATTTGGTCATCGTGTATGGTTGAATGTGGAGATGCAGATGCAATGGTTACCGGAAATACAAGGCGATATTCTCAATCATTAGATAAAATTAAAAAAGTAATACCTCCCCGAGAAGGTGAAATAATGTTTGGATTAAATATGGTGGTTAGCAAAGGTAAAACAGTTTTTATTGGAGATACTTCTGTAAATGAATATCCTTCATCCGAACAATTAGCTGATATGGCAATTTCAGCAGCAAGAGTGGTAAGATTGTTTGGCTTTAATCCAAAGGTAGCTTTTTTATCTCATTCAACATTTGGTCAGCCTATCACAAGTAGAACTAAACACATTAGAGATGCAGTACAGATATTGAAAAAAAGGAAAGTAGATTTCAAATTTGACGGTGATATGCAGCCCGATGTAGCTCTCGATGAAGAATATGCTGATTTGTATCCTTTTTCAGAGATAGTTGGAAATGCAAATATTTTAATAATGCCAGGTCAACACAGTGCTGCTATCTCCTACAAAATTATGAAAACTTTAGGCGGTGCCAAAGTTATTGGGCCATTATTGATTGGTCTAGCACAGCCAATAGAGATTGCTCCATTAAGATCATCTACCTCTGAAATATTAAATTTAGCATCTGTTGCAGCTTATTCAGCTGGTGTAATAAATTACAAAAAAAACTTTTAAAAATATTTATTATTTTTTAACAACCCTCAAATCATCAACCAAAAAAATACTTGTTATCACATCTTCAACATCTAAAATCTGCTTTGCCTCTTTGGTCACATTATCTCTTTCGGTTTTATTTTGAGCTATCCCATAAATATAAATTTTCTTTTTATAAGTATCGATATTGTAGTTAACTGATTTTATTTTCTTATTACTTATTAAGGCTGCCCTTAGCTGTGAAGTAATTAATAAATCTTTTGCTGATCTTTTAAAATTAAATTCCTCTTTTATTCGTAAATCGTTATTTACTGATCTTGCACCCTTAATTTCCCAAGCTAATTTCGTCAATTTTAACTTATCTTCAACTGAATTGACTTTTCCAGTGAGGAATATTCTTCCATCAAGAACTTTTGTTTTAACTGATATAATAAAACTTTTATCTGCCGACAATAATTTTGCCCTTAGATTTTGTTGCATTATTGAATCATCTATTTGTGTTCCAAAACTTCTTGGATCAAGTGCTATTGATACACCTGTACCTAAAACTCCAGTAGAAGAATACCCAACACAGCCTGTAATTATTATTAAACTAAAAAATATTAAAATTTTTTTAATTTTCATTTTTTGTTTTAAGACAATAGTTATATATTAATTTTTTTGGAATATCTCTATCTTCTGAAATTTTTTTAACAATGTCTTTAATTGACATTTTTTTGATTAATTTATTTATTTTTTTTTTATCTGACTCATCAAGTTCCTTGAAACTGAAATTTTCCTTAATTATTTCAGAAATAACAACCGTTAATTCACCTTTTCTTGAAAAATTAACATTTGATAATTCTTTAACCGTTGTCCGTATGTATTCTTCATGAAACTTCGTCATTTCCCTACATATTAATATTTTTCTATTTATAAAAAATTCTCTAATACAATCGATTCTTTTATCTAATTTATTAGGAGATATAAAAAAAACTATAGAACAATCAAGCTGAGATAAAGATTGAAATAATTTTGTTATTTGATTTTTTTTTTCATCTAGAAATCCGCAAAAATAAAAATTATCAGAAAATCCACTTACCGAAAGTGCTGTGCTCACAGCTGATATACCTGGAATTGGAAAAATATCTATATTATTATTAATGCATTCATTTATTAATATTCTTCCAGGATCCGAAATCGCTGGAGTGCCTGCATCAGAAACTAATGATACTATTTTATTCTCTTTTAAAATTTCCAATACCTTTTCCAAATTTTTTTTTTCATTAAATTTGTGGTTTGAAATAAGCTTTTTGTTAATGTCAAATTTTTGAAGAATTTTTTTTGTTATTCTTGTATCCTCACATAGAATTAAATCTGATTCTTTCAAAATTTTTATCAATCTAAAGGAAATATCTCCCATGTTTCCAATTGGTGTCGCAACACAATATAGCCCAGGTTTGAAATTATTATTGTTTACATTCATATGTATTATTTATTTAAATATATTATTAAAACTTAAATGAAAACTTTTATAAAAATAGTTATTATAAATATCTTTATATCAAGTATTTTCAGCCTAAATACCTATGCAACAGAAAAAATTAAAATTGGATTAATTGTTCCTCTTAGTGGTGAAAATTACATCATTGGTGATAAAATTATAAAATCTTTAAGAATGGCAGTGAATAAAATTAATGATGAAAGAATCGAAATAATTCCAAAAGATACAAAGTCAAATCCTATTGATGCACTAAAAGTATCAAAAGAATTATATGATATTGGCGTCAGAATTATAATAGGACCAGTTTTCAATGAAAGTATTAAATATCTTGATGATCTTAAAGAAGTTACTTTTATATCTTTTACAAATAAACTAATTGATAATCCAAAGAATGTTATTAGTGCGGGAGTTAATGCAGTATCGCAGTTACAAACAATTAAGAAGTTTATTGATAAAAATAGTTTATCAAGGAGTATTTTTTTAATTCCAAGGTCAGAATATAAAAAAGAAATAGAAATTGCGATTAATGAAACAAAAATTAAACATAAAGAAGTTTTTTATTATGACAGAGAGCCAACCAAACTTACTAAACAGATTGAAGATTTAACGAAGTATCAAATAAGAAAAAATAATCTTAAAAATGAAATTAATAGATTAGAAGGACTATCATTTAAAGATAAAGAAAAAAAAATAGAAAATTTAAGAAAGAAAGATACATTAGGAAATATAGATTTTGACTCGGTTATAATTGCTGACTTTGATGAAAATTTAAAAAGTGTAGCCACATCCCTATTATATACAGATGTTTCATCCAAAAGAATTTCTTACATAACCTTGAATCAATGGTTTGACAAAACTCTTTTAAATGAAACTTCATTACATCCTATATATTTTCCATCAATAAATAAAAATAATTATGAAATATTCATGGATGAGTTCAAAAATATCTATGGTCTAAAAGGTGATCAACTTTCATTTCTAAGTTATGATTTAATAGGTTTAGTATACTTTTTGATTTATAAAAATGATTTTAATATTTCTAAGAAAATCTTTTATAAAAAAAATAAATTTAAAGGGAAAATAGGAATTTTTGAAATTAGTAAAAATACAATTACTCACCAACTTTACTTTTATACTATTGAGAACAAAAAATTTAAAAAAATTTTTTAATTTTTCTGAACGCATTGTATCTGTGATCTATTCTGTATTTTTTTTCAGGCTTCATCTCACCAAAAGTTAGTTTTTTTCCATTAGGAATGAATATTGGATCATATCCAAAACCTCTTTTTCCTTTTTTTGAAGCAGATATACGTCCTTCAATCATACCAGTTTTACTCACAAATGTTCCATTTGGCCAAAATATTGTTAAGACACAGATAAATCTAGCTGTAATTCTTTTCTTTTTCCAATTTTTATCTTTCTTAGAAATTTCTCGGTATACTTTTTTAATGGCTAAATCAAAATTTCTTTTTTTCCCAGCCCAGTCCGCTGAGTATACTCCTGGTTTTTTATCTAAAATATCAATCTCAATTCCAGAGTCATCAGACATACAAATTTTTTTAGTCTTTTTTGAAAAATATTTTGCCTTGAGAAGTGAATTTTCATAAAATGAGCTTCCTGTTTCTATAGGACTCGGAATTTTGTAGTCTAAATTAGAATACAAATTTAAATTATTAGGTAGTAAATCTCCAATTTCCTTAAGTTTTCCTCTGTTATTTGAGCCAATAAATATCTCTTTAATTTTTTTTTTGGACATCTAGAAATTAAGTATTTTCTTACCATATAAACATATATGGACAAGGAAGAAAATCAACACAACACTTCATCTCTGGATACTGAAAATGATGAACAGTCATCAGAACAAGTTGTTGAGGACCAAAAAGTTGGTAGCGATAGTGTAGACAAAGAAAAAGAGAGAAAACTAACACCAGAGGAAGAGTTAGAAGCACTTAAAGATAAACTTGCAAGAACTTTTGCAGAAATGGAAAATCAAAGAAGAAGATTTGAGAAAGAAAAAGATGATGCGTATGAATATGGAGGATATTCATTTGCTAAAGAAGCTCTGAACTTGTTAGATAATCTTGAAAGATCAAAAGTTGCTTTAGAAAATGACGAAAAATTAAAAAATACTGATGCACTTAAAAAAATTGTAGATCATTTAAATATTATTAATAATGATATGCTTTCAATATTTAAGAAAAATAATATTGAACCAATCAAATCAATTAATGAAAAACTTGATCCAAATCTACATCAAGCAATGATGGAAGTTGAAGATGATGCAAAAGAACCTGGCACAATTGTTCAAGAAATTCAAAAAGGCTTTATGATGAAAGACAGATTATTAAGACCATCCTTAGTTGGAGTTTCAAAGAAAAAAACTGAGGAAAGTAAAAAAGAAAATCAAAAAGATGAAAAAAACCAGTAAATACAACGAAAATTTAAATATTAAATATGGTTGTAGTATAAAAATTAGCACTTATATGACCGAAAGGAATTAAACTTATGAGCAAAGTTATAGGAATAGATCTTGGAACTACAAATTCTTGTGTCGCTGTGATGGAAGGTACACAGGCTAAGGTATTAGAAAACGCTGAAGGCGCTAGAACAACTCCTTCCGTTGTAGCATTTTCAGATAATGATGAAAAATTAATAGGTCAACCTGCAAAAAGACAGGCAGTAACAAACCCTGAAAATACAATTTTTGCAGTAAAAAGGTTAATTGGAAGAAATTTTGATGATCCATCTGTAAAAAAAGATGTTGAAACTGCTCCATTTAAGATTGTCAATTCAGACAAAGGTGATGCATGGATCGAAGCTAAAGGAAATAAGTATTCACCATCCCAGATTTCTGCATTCACACTTCAAAAAATGAAAGAGACTGCAGAAAAGTATTTAGGTCAAGAAGTTTCACAGGCTGTAATTACTGTACCAGCTTACTTTAATGACGCTCAAAGACAAGCTACTAAGGATGCTGGAAAAATTGCAGGCTTAGAAGTTTTAAGAATTATTAACGAGCCAACAGCAGCTTCCCTTGCATATGGATTAGATAAAAAAACAAATAAAAAAATTGCTGTATATGATTTAGGTGGAGGTACTTTTGATGTCTCTATACTTGAACTTGGTGATGGAGTATTTGAAGTAAAATCAACAAATGGTGACACCTTTTTAGGTGGTGAGGATTTTGATAACACAATTGTTGAATATTTATTATCTGAATTTAAAAAAGAAAATGGTATTGATCTAAAATCTGACAAATTAGCTTTACAAAGGCTTAAAGAGTCAGCCGAAAAAGCGAAAATTGAACTATCTTCAGCTGCACAAACAGAAATAAATTTACCATTTATAACTGCGGATAAAACTGGTCCAAAACATATAAATATGAAGATGACAAGAGCGAAACTTGAGGCTCTTGTTGAAGATCTTATTTCTAGAACGATCCCACCATGTGAAACAGCTCTTAAAGATGCTGGTTTAAACGCAAGTGAAATTGATGAAGTAATTCTAGTTGGCGGAATGACAAGAATGCCTAAAGTAATAGAGGAGGTTAAGAACTTCTTTGGTAAGGAACCAAATAAATCAGTGAACCCTGATGAAGTTGTTGCAATGGGAGCTGCTATTCAAGCAGGAGTTTTGCAAGGTGACGTTAAAGATGTCCTTTTACTTGATGTTACACCGCTTTCTCTTGGAATTGAAACATTAGGTGGAGTTTCAACTAAACTAATAGAAAAAAACACAACAATTCCAACTAAAAAAAGTCAAGTTTTCTCTACAGCAGAAGATAACCAACCTGCGGTCTCAATAAGGGTTTTACAGGGTGAAAGAGATATGGCTTCAGATAATAAGGTTCTAGGTAATTTTGAGCTAGTAGGTATTGCGCCAGCACCTAGAGGTGTTCCTCAAATTGAAGTTACATTTGATATTGACGCAAACGGTATTGTAAATGTATCGGCAAAAGATAAGGGAACTGGTAAAGAACAAAAAATTCAAATCCAGGCATCTGGGGGTTTAAGTGAAGATGAAATAAATCAAATGGTTAAGGACGCTGAAACAAACAAAGAGGCTGATAAAAAGAAAAGAGAAGCAGTTGATGCCAGAAATCAAGCTGATACTTTGCTTCATTCTACAGAGAAGAATTTAAAAGAGCATGGTAGTAAAGTTTCTGATGCAGATAAGAAAGCTATCGAGGATGCCTCTGCAAATGTTAGAAATGCGTTAAAAGGGACTGATGTAGAAGAGATAAAAAAGAAGACCCAAGATTTGGTTCAAGCTTCTATGAAACTTGGAGAAGCTATTTACAAATCACAACAAAGTACTAAACCTGGTGAGGCACCTAAAGATGCAAAAGATGAAGGGAAAAAAGACGATAATGTTGTTGATGCAGACTTTGAAGAAGTAAAAGACGATAAAGAAAAGAGCGCCTAAACTATCAACCATTTGTCTATAACTAGTTATGGCAAAAAGAGATTATTACGACGTATTAGGTGTTGAGAAAAGTGCTAGTCCTGACCAAATTAAAGCAGCCTACAGAAAACAAGCAGTAAAATATCATCCTGATAAAAACAAAGGTGATAAAGGAGCTGAGGAAAAATTTAAAGAAGCCTCAGAAGCATACCACGTTTTATCAAACTCAGAGAGAAAACAAAATTATGATAATTTTGGACACGCAGCTTTTGAAAATGGTGGAGGTGGCAGAGGAGGATTTGGAAACTTTGACTTTTCTGGCTCCTTTTCAGATATTTTTGAGGATTTTTTTGGAGAAGGATTTGGTGGAGGTGGAAGAAGATCAAGAAGATCTAATAACAGAGGATCTGATTTAAGATATGATCTCTCAATAACCTTGGAAGAAGCTTATACTGGAAAAAAACAAGATATTAAATTTTCAACCTCCGAAAGATGCGGTACATGCAGCGGTTCAGGATCAAAACCAGGTCATAGTGCAAGTTCTTGTTCAATGTGTGGTGGTCATGGACAGGTGAGATCAAGTCAGGGTTTTTTTACAGTTCAGCAAACATGCCCTCAATGTGCTGGTTCTGGTGAACAGATTACCGATCCATGTACAAGTTGCGGAGGGCAAGGCAAAAAGCAAGCTAGTAAAAGACTTTCTGTAACTATTCCTAAAGGTGTAGATGATGGAACAAGGATTAGATTATCTGGGAAAGGAGAAGCTGGATCAAGAGGAGCAAGTAATGGTGATCTTTATTTATTTATTAATGTTGAGTCACACGAACTTTTTAAAAGATCTGAAGTAAATTTATTTTTTGAATTTCCTATATCATTTACAGATGCAGCATTAGGAACAACAATCGAAATACCTACAATAGATGGAGGCAAAGCAAAAATAAAAATTCCAGACGGAACTCAAAGTGGAAAACAATTTAGATTGAAAGGTAAAGGAATGCCATTTATGAGAAGAGGAGACTATGGAGATTTATACGTCCAAGTTAACACTGAGGTACCAGTATCCTTAAATAAAGAACAAAAAGAATTACTTGAAAAATTTAGAAAAATTGAAAATGATAGATCAAATCCAAGTATAAAAAGATTTTTTCAAAAAGCTAAAAATTTCTGGAAAAGTTAAATGAAAAAAAAAATTAAATATATTATTTTTGGCATTGTTTATATTTTAGCAATTTTAATATTAGGTGCCTATTTCTATAAAGAAGGAATTGGCATAATTTAATTATCTTTTGCTAGCCTAATAAAGATATCTCCCATGCCCCCCTTTACTTCCTCAAGAGGTGCAGTATTTCTAAAAGCACAAAATTGGCCAGTTATCTCGTGTTTATCGATTGCTGCTATGCTTTGTTCATTACATTTTGATGCATTGTGAAATAAACCAATAACTAACCTATCATCTAGAACATATACTTGTTTGTCATCAAGTTTTTTACCGTTACAAAAATAATTCTTATTAACTTCCATTGGAAAGTCATCTTTTCCACAGGGATTACTTATTGTTAAAACAAAAAATTCTTTTTCACCATCTGTAAAGGTGTAATTCATTTTTTTAACTTTTGAATATTTCATCAAATCACATGAACATGGGACACAGCATCTATGATAAAAACCACAGATTTTCTCTTCATTTTCAACGCTATTAAGATACACAAATTCAGGCTTGTTATTCGGGTCTATCAACGAACCAGACACTGCACAATATAGTTTGTTATATTCCAAAAAATCTTGAAAAGTAATTTTTTTACCTAAGATATGCTTAAAAAATTTTGGTCCTGCTGCATTTCTATTTTGATCAGGAAAAATTTCTGACCAGTCACCAACTAAATCAGCATAATAATTAAATTGGGTTGCTTGAGTAGGTTGAGACATACTAAAGCTTATTAAAAGACTAAATAGTATTAAATTTTTAATTTTTTTTAATAAACTCATATTATTTACTCAAGTATACTTTTAATTATGATTAATTAATTGGGTTTTATTGTCCTATTATTTTTGGGTAACTTCTATTGTTTTATTTAATTCATCAATGTTTACAGTCTCAGTAAAACCATTCGTCCAAATAATTTTAATAGAAATATTTTTTTCACCATCTCTAATTCCATAATGTGCCACTGGTTCCATTTGACATAAATAACCAGATCCAGCATCAATTGTTTTAGCATGATTTCTCAAATTTGATTTTAATATAACAGTAGCTCCTCTAGCAGGAGCTCCAAATTTATTTAATGGCTTTATCCTTAAATATTTAAAATCTTTTTTAATATCAGCTTTGTACATTGTTAATGGTTGCATTCCAGACTCACCATGAGCAATCAGCAATTCTAAAATTCCATCATTATCTATATCTGCAACAGCTGCACCTGTTCCAAGACCATTTGCTTCATAAGCATTTTTAATATTAATTTCTTCAAAAAATCCATTTTCTTTTATTTTGAATAATTTATTTGGTTCACCAATGTTATTCATAAATATCTCATCATAACCATCATTATCAAAGTCTGCTGATATTACAGTTCTAATTCTTGTTGGAATATTGTAAGTTGGAGTAGCAATATCTCGAAATTTGTTGTCCTCTAAAACGAAGACCCTATGATAGCCATTCCAATTAGATGTAACTATATCTAATCTTCCTCTATAAAATATATCAGTTAAAGTTGTGCCTCTTCCATTTTCATATTGATCGTCAACTTTATAATCTTCGGCAATGTCCTGAAAATATCCATCAGAATTGTAATATAAAAAGTTTTTACCTCTCTCATTTGCGGCAAATATATCAGTTTTTCCTGACAAAATATTACCTGCAACCACTGCTCTTCCGCCAGTTATTTTGTTGATTTTAAGCTGTTCTGCTAAATCTAGAATATGTCCACTACGAAATTCATAAAATCTCGTAGGTCCTCCATAGTTAGCAACGTATATTCCATATTTTCCATCACCATTTCTATCAACACAAACAACTGATCTGCCAGCAGTTAAATTCAAGTTCTTTTTATTGATCTGTTTTTCAAACAAATCTATAAAACCATTGCTACTATCATCAATCAATCTATCTGAATATTTTTTCTCTCCACTATATGTGTCTGTGTTTAAAAAATAAATTTCCTCAAAACCATCTTGATCTATATCACACGCAGCTACCCCAATTGTTTTTCTTTTAGCATCATCAAATATTTCATCTTTATTAATGTTTATCATTTTACCATTTTGATAAGTTAGTGCTAAATTTGAAAATCCAAATCCAGTGACTACAAATTCATATTTGTTGTCTTGGTTAACATCTGTAACGGAAATACCATAACTAAGCCTAAAGTCATTGTCATAAATTTGAGATGTAATATCTTTAAAAAAGTCTGCTTTAGAATGATTGTGGAACACAAAAAAAAATAAGACCAGAAAAAATTTTAATAGGTATTTAATAACCATAATTGTTGTATATTAGTTAAAAAATATATTAAAATAATTTAATGAGCAAAGTAAAATTAGCGATATCTGGTTGCATGGGACGAATGGGCCAACAACTTGTGAAATCCTCTAGAGTTGATAAAAATTTTAAACTAACAACTCTTACGGAAAATAGATTAATTAAAAAAAAAATTTCTGGAATTAAACCTAGTTTAAATAATGAAAATTCTTTCAAAAATGTTGATTTAATTATCGATTTTACTATTCCTAATTGTACTTTTGAAATTCTTAAAATTGCCTCAAAACTAAAAAAAAGAGTTGTTATTGGTACAACTGGTTTTACTAAAAAAGAAGAGAGTCTTATTAAAAAATTTTCAAAAAAAATCCCAATATTAAAAGCTGGAAACATGAGTTTGGGCATAAATTTATTAATGTATTTAACTGAAATCGCGTCTAAATCTTTAGGAAATAATTTTTTAAGTAAAGTATATGAAGTTCATCATAAACATAAAATAGATCATCCTTCAGGAACCGCTTTAATGTTAGGCAAAGGAATTGCAATTGGCAAAAATAAAAATTTTTATAATTTACTTGGAAAAAAATATCTAAATAAGAAAAGTTTTCCTTATGGAAAAAAAATAAATTTTAATTCAATACGAAAAGGTAAGACTGTTGGTGAACACGAAGTAAAATTTTCAAGTGGAAAAGAAATTATTACATTAAATCATGAAGCATTTGATAGGGCTTTATATAGCGAAGGAGCTTTAACAGCTGGAAAATGGTTGATGAAAAAAAAGCCTGGTTTGTATTCAATGCGTGATGTTTTAAATTTTAAATGAGCGAAGAACAGAGAGCAAAAATTGTTCTTAGAATATTAAATAAAATATATCCAAAAACACCAATACCTCTCAAACACAGAAACATGTTTACTTTATTGGTTTCTGTTCTTCTATCTGCTCAGTGCACAGACGTTAATGTAAACAATGTCACTAAAAAAATATATCCAAAATATAATAAGCCTGAACATTTTGTTAAGCTTGGAAGAAAGAAAATTGAAAAACTAATAAGAAGTATTGGTATTTTTAGGATTAAGGCGAAGAGTGTTTACAATTTATCAAAAACCTTAGTCGAAAAATATAATGGAAAAGTTCCTAAAACATTTGAACAACTTGAGGAGTTGCCAGGTGTTGGACACAAAACGGCAAGCGTGGTGATGTCTCAAGGATTTGGATATCCTGCTTTCCCAATCGATACTCACATACATAGACTTGCACAAAGGTGGGGTCTAACAAGTGGAAAAAATGTTATACAAACAGAGAAAGATTTAAAAAGGCTTTTTCCAAAAAAGTATTGGAATAAGTTACATCTTCAAATAATTTATTATGGAAGAGAATACTGTAAAGCAAGAGAGTGCTATGGTTTATCTTGTAAAATCTGTACCACTTGTTATCCTAAGAGAAAAAAACCACTTATAACTAAGAAAGCATAAATAATGAAAATACTAGGAATTGGAAACGCAATTGTAGACGTAATTTGCAAAGTTGAAGATGATTTCATAACCAAAAATAATTTAACAAAGAGTACTATGAAATTAATTTTTGATGATAAAGAATTCAAGAAACTAATATCAAGTCTTAAGATTGAAAAAACTGTCTCAGGAGGATCAGTTGCAAACTCGATCGTTGGCTTATCTCAACTTGGAAATAAAGTTGGTTTTTTAGGTAAAGTAAATGATGATGAACTTGGTAGTAAATATGAGGATGGTCTTAAACAAGAAAATGTTGAATATTTTTATTCTAAAAAAAAAGAGGCATTACCAACAGGAACTTGCTTAATTCTGGTTACGCCAGACTCTGAGAGAACAATGTGTACATTTTTAGGAACTGCAGGAAAGATTAACGAGCATGATGTGAGCCCAGATGTAATTAAAAAGAGTGAGATAATACTTTTAGAAGGATATCTTTGGGATGAAGGTGACCCTAAAAGAGCATTTGAAAAAGCAATTCAAAGTGCAAATAAAGTAGCTATGTCATTATCAGACCAATTTTGTGTTGATAGGCATAAACCTCATTTTTTAGAATTAGTTAAGAATAAATTAGACATAACTTTTGCAAATGAGCAGGAAATAATTTCTTTAATTGATGCAAAATCTTTTGATGAAGTTATAGAATTCTCAAAAACACTTGGAAAGATTATTGTACTAACTAGAGGTGAAAAAGGTGCAGTTGCAATTAATGGAGATGAAGTTGTTGAATGTGGTGTAAAAGAGGGTCTTAAAATAGTTGATTTAACAGGTGCTGGGGATCTCTTTGCAGCAGGCTTTTTACATGGCCATGTAAACAAATTATCATTAAAGGAAAGCCTAGATAAAGGTACCGAGATGTCATCTAGAGTGATTCAACAAATAGGTGCTAGACTTTAAATAAATATCTATTTTTTTTTTCTTTTAAAAGAACCTTTTCCTTTTTTAGGTTTAACTTTTTGTGGCTTATATTTTTTAGAAAATAGTTCTTTAATCAAAATATTTTTTTTATTCATAGTTAATATTTTTTAGAACATAACCCTGTTTAGTACTTGATATAAAATTGTCATCTTTAAAATTCTTACTTATTTTTGATCTTAATCTATATATATGTGTCTCCACTGTATGTGTTTCTAATTTTGAATTGTGACCCCATACTTCAGTCTGTAATTTTGAAATTTTAACGGGTTTGTCAGATTTGCTTAAAAAAACTATTATATTTGCTTCCCTTTCTGTCAAGTTTATCGAGTTTTCACTATTAAAAATTATTCTTGAATTTAAATTAAGTTTGTAATTTCCCAAATCTATTTCTGATTGTTGATTATAAATTTTTTTTAAAAATTTTATATTTATACTTTCTATTAACTTGGGTATTTCAATTGGAAGCTTATCAATTAAAATTAAGTTATCTTCATTTTTAATTTTTTTTGTAGAAATTATCAGAAAATTACTCTTATTTTTTAGTTTAGAATCTTGAAGTTTATTTTTAGGTATATTAATTATTCTAAAGTTAAGATGATCTTCAATTTCCTTAAGAATTTCATAAATTATATTAAAATCATAAATTACTAATGTTTGATTATTCATATATAATTAGGATATGACAATTATTCTAAAAAATAAAGAAACTCTTAAAATTGATGATTTTTATTTTAGATGTTGTATCGGTAAAAAAGGTTTAGGGAAAAAAAAGATTGAAGGAGATGGAAAAACT
This sequence comes from uncultured Pelagibacteraceae bacterium, assembly GCA_902612575.1. Taxonomy (GTDB): domain Bacteria; phylum Pseudomonadota; class Alphaproteobacteria; order Pelagibacterales; family Pelagibacteraceae; genus Pelagibacter. The sequence continues at coordinate 55,958 of CACMDZ010000002.1, forward strand.
CCAGTTGGCAAATTTTCATTAGGAAATTTATATTATAGGAAAGATAGAAATTCAAAACCAATCACTAAACTAAAATGTATCCCAATAAATAAGGAAATGGGGTGGTGTGATGATGTAAGAAATTCAAAACATTATAATAAGTTAATTAAGATTAATAGAAAAATTAAACATGAAAAATTATTCCGAAAGGACAGTAAATACGACTTCCTAATACCAATTAATTATAATACAAAAAATACTAAATTAGGTAAAGGAAGTGCAATATTTCTTCATTTAACAAAAAATTTTAAACCTACAGCAGGATGTATAGCGCTTAAAAAGAAAGATTTTTTAATACTCATTAAATTAATTGACAAAAAAACTAAAATTAAATTAACTTAGCCTCTTTGACCAAATATATTTGAACCAATTCTCAGAAATGTAGCTTTATATTCTAAAGCTTTCAAGTAATCTGAGGACATTCCCATACTTAATTGGTTTAGATTTACGATTTCATTAAGTTCGCTCATTTGTGAAAAAAAAACAGTAGAATCTTTATCGAAAGGTGGAATACACATTAATCCAATAACATCTAACCCAAGATTTATTGCGAAATTGTAAAATTCGACTAAATCTTTTTTCAAAATCCCGGATTTTTGACTTTCCTCTCCAAGATTAATTTGTATAAAAATTTTTAGTTTTTTTTCTTGTTTTAGTTGCTCGTCTGCAATTTTTTTGGCTAATTTTTCATTATCCAAAGAATGAATGTAATCAAAAATTTTTACTGCAAATTTAACTTTATTAGTTTGTAATTTACCTATTAAGTGGAGATTAATTTTACTATTTTTATTTTTTATCTCCGTCCATTTTTCTAAGGCTTCTTGAACTTTATTTTCACCATAATCTAGGTGACCATATTCAATTAAAGGTAAAATATGATTGATCTTAAATGTTTTTGAAACTGCAATAATTTTTGGTATTCTTTCTTTTACTTTTAAGTCTAATAATTTTGATTTAATTGAACTTTGAATCGATATTAAATTTTGAACTGTTTTATGCATTATAAATTTATTAAAAAATATTACTTTATAGAAAAATTTGAAAAAAGTAATATTGATAAACAAGATTTAAATACAACAATAATATACCGTAATTACAAAAAAAATTATAAGGTTGATGAAATTCTACTTTTAAGGAATTATTGTAGAAGCAAAAAACTTAGGTTTATCCTATCCAATAACATCAAATTATCTTTAAATTTAGACTTGGATGGCGTTTATTTACCTTCTTTCAATAATAACTTTTCTCATCTAAGTTATAAACTTAAAAGAAAATTTTTAATACTTGGTTCAGCACATAATTTAAAAGAATTGAGAATTAAAGAAAAACAAAAAGTAGACGAAGTTTTTATATCATCAATTTTTAAAAAAAATAAAAACTTCCTAGGAATTAATAAATTTAATTTAATTTCAAAACTTTCAAATAAAAAAATTGTTGCTCTTGGAGGAATATCTAAGGAGAATTTTAAGTTAATTAATCTTACTCAATCCACTAGTTTTGCTGGTATTTCATTTTTTAGATAAAAAAAAGGCCCCTAAAAGGGGCCCTTTTTATAAAAAATTTACTTCTGCTTAAATTAGAATGAGAAAGAGAAGTTAATTTCGTATGATGTGTTATCTGTAGCAGCTGCTCCAGCAACGTTATCAGTAGACTGATGAGAAGCTGAAATTGCTACACCACCTGCTGTAAATGAAACAGATACTGCAGATGACTCTTGATCTTCTAAAGTAGAAGAGTAGTCAAGTGAAGATACACCATAAGATACTGAAACGTCATCGCTTACTGCATAAGATACACCGTATGCTGTAAATTCTTCATCTGTTCCAGTTCCTCTGTCAGATTCGTTAGTTTGAATACCAACTGTAATTGGTCCAGCTGCATAATTTGCACTGAATACACTTAAGTCGATTTGGTCAGCAGCAGTGTTATTTTCACCCATTGCAGCTTTAACCGTTAAACCTTCAATACCTGTGTATGCAATACCGATCTCAGTTGAACTTTCTAATGCAGTACCTTTTGAAGGTTTGTATGCTGCTTTAAGAGCAATTGCATCAGATACACTGTAATCCCAAATAAATGAATTATCACCGATTGCAGCGTTAGTTGGTCCATCAACTGTTCCACCGATAGATGTTCCCCATGACTCTTCGTTTGCACTTGGAGTTAAGTCATCCCATGCACCGACCGGACCTGAAGATCCGTGACCTGAGAATACTAAAGTACCCATATCACCAGTATCAATTGTTAAGCTTCTGTCATCAAACGTACCGTTAGTAGTTTGTGCAGCGCCTACTCCGTCGATCTGAAGGCTAGTTGATATTGTGAAACCATTATCCATTTCACCACTTGCAGAGAAAGTAACTTGGTCAGTCATTGACCAACCGTTTCCACTGTTACTGTTATCTTCTCCACCAAAAAAGAGTGACGTACCACCAGATACAGACATTGTAGCAGCTTGTGCTGAACCCGCTACTAACGCAGTACCTAATGCTGTCAATCCGATTTTTTTTAGATTGTTCATATTATTACCTTTCGTTTATAGTTTAATATTAAACAGGTAATCTCTATCAATTTTCTTAAATTTTTATGGTTTTTTGTCATTTATAGAGGTATTTTTTAGGTTAGTGTTGCATTTTTACATCACTTAAAATTGTTGAATTATTTAACATTTTTGGCAATTTCAAAAAAAATCTTTTAATTATTATACTTTTTCATCTATTACTTAGTTTTTAAGAACATTTATGCCAAAAATTTTAAATTCACGAATCTTTGTAATTTTTTTCCTAGCTTTATTTGCATTAAATTCTTGTAAAAATTTAGACAGTTTACCAGGGGGAGATGCTCGAAAAAATCCACCAGATCCTAAAGAAAGAGTAAAAAAAAATCTTGAAGAAGGAAGAGGCTTTAGATTGGACACTGCTCTACAAGGTGGTGGGAAAAAAGGTGGAGATTTTATGTTTGCTAGCGCTAACGAGTTATGGAGGGCTTCGCTTGATACATTGGACTTCATGCCTCTTTCCTCAGTAAATTACAGTGGTGGGATAATTATAACTGACTGGTACTCTGATGGTAACAACCCTGATGAATCAGTAAAAATATCTATTCGATTTTTAACCAATGAAGTGAGAGCCGATGCATTAGACGTAAAAATTTTCTATAAAAAATGTAATCAAGTTGCAAGTTGTAAGATTTCGCAAAAAACAGGATCACTATCAGCAGAGTTAAAAAAACAAATTTTATCAAAAGCGACAGTTTATAAAAAACAAAATAAAGATAAAAATTTTAAGCCCTATAAAGGTGGGACAACCACTAGAAAAAAATAATTAAGAAGTAAGTTTTAGTTTAAGCTAATGGATAGATACAATTTTAAAACTGTTGAAGAAAAATGGCAAGAAAAGTGGTTAGAGTCCGGAGTTTTTCGATCTAAAGTAGATCATTCCAAAAAAAAATTCTACTGTCTTGAAATGTTTCCATATCCTTCAGGAAAAATTCATATGGGGCATGTTAGAAACTACACCATTGGTGACGTATTATCACGTTATAAATCCTTACAAGGTTTTAATGTAATGCATCCAATGGGTTGGGATGCATTTGGAATGCCTGCAGAAAATGCAGCTAGGGAAAATGATTTAGACCCAAAGGAGTGGACGAATAAAAATATTTCGACCATGAAAGAACAATTAAAAAAACTCGGTCTTTCAATTGATTGGGATAGAGAAATTTCTACTTGCTCTGAAGACTATTATAAACATCAACAGTTATTTTTTTTAGAACTTTATCAAAAAGGATTGGTTTACAGAAAAGAAAATTATGTAAATTGGGACCCAGTTGACCAAACTGTGTTAGCAAACGAACAAGTTATTGATGGTAAAGGTTGGAGATCTGGTGCAATTGTCGAACGTAAAAAATTAAATCAATGGTTTTTTAATATTTCAAAATTTTCTCAAGAACTGCTTGATGGCTTAGATGATTTGAAGCAGTGGCCTAATAAAGTTAAAGTAATGCAAAAAAATTGGATTGGGAAATCTTTTGGATGTGAAATTACTTTTAAAACAGAAGGCAATCTTCCAGTTAAAGAGATAAAATGTTTCACAACGAGACCTGATACATTATTCGGATTTTCATTTTTAGCCCTATCTGTTGATCATGAAATTTCCAAGTATTTTTCTGATGATGAAGATTTTAAGGAATTTAAAAAAGAATGTTCAAAAACAGGAACCACTGAAGAAGCGATTGCAATTGGAGAAAAAATTGGTTTTAAAACAAACCTGAAAGCAGTAAATCCATTAAACCCGAGCCAAAAAGTACCGGTTTTCTTTGCTAATTTTGTATTAATGGACTATGGATTTGGAGCAGTTTTTGGATGTCCAGCGCACGATCAAAGAGATTTTGATTTTGCAAAAAAATACGGTCTTGATATTAAAACCGTGGTTAAACCAGAGGGTGAAGAAGACACTTTTGAAGTAAAAGACGAAGCTTATTCAGGTCCTGGAATATTAATAAACTCAGAATTCCTCAACAAACTTAAAGCCCCAGATGAGTCGATTATTAAAACTATTGATATTTTAGAAGAAAGAAAATTGGGAAATAAAAAAATTAATTTTAGGCTGAAAGATTGGGGGGTTTCGAGACAAAGGTATTGGGGGTGCCCTATACCAATGGCTTATGATGAAAATGGAAATGTTATACCAATTCCAAAAAAAGACTTACCTGTAAAACTTCCAGAAAATGTGGATTTGAATTCGAAAGGTAATCCGCTAGATGCAAAAACAGAATGGAAGAATATTACTATAAATGGAAAAAAATATGTCAGAGAAACTGATACACTGGATACTTTTGTATGTTCATCTTGGTATTATTTAAGATTTTGTTCATCAAAGAATGCAGAGTATGGATACAAACAAGAAGAAATTGATTATTGGATGCCAGTCGACCAATATATAGGTGGAGTAGAACATGCTATACTACATCTATTATATTCTAGATTTTTTACAAAAGCATTAGGATACAAAAACAGTAACTTTAAATTTCGAGAACCATTTGAAGGTTTATTTACACAAGGCATGGTATGTCATGAAACTTATAAAGATCAAAATAATTTATGGTTGAGTCCTGAAGAAATAGAATTGGTAGGAAATACATTTCATAAAAAAGGTGATCCAAATAATAAAGTAAAAGTTGGCCCTTCTGAGTCTATGTCAAAATCAAAAAAAAATGTTATTGACCCTGAAAATATAATTCAGAGTTATGGAGCTGATGCGGTAAGACTATTTATATTATCCGATAGTCCACCTGAAAAAGATGTCCAATGGTCTGACCAAGGAATGATTGCATCTTATAAATTTTTGCAAAAATTATGGATGCTGCACAACAGAATTAAAGAAAAAATTAAAATTCAAAACAATGGCATAGAGGGAAATGAAAGTTTAGAGAAATTTACTAATCAAATGATAAATAAAATAACTAACAATCTAGAAGGTTTCAATTATAATGTGATTATAGCGAACATTTATGAAACTTATAATTTTATAAATAAAATAATTGAGAAAGATTTAGATAGTAAAACCCTTAAAGATAATTACAAAAAAATATTAACTTTATTTTCACCTGCTATACCGCACTTTTCAGCTGAATGTTTAGAAGACTTAAACTTCGAAGAAAAGATTGAATGGCCAATAATAGATAAAGATCTTTTGGAGGACGATAAAATAGATTACGTAATACAAATAAATGGAAAAAAAAGGGCAATTTTAAAAGAAAGCAGAGATATGGACCAAGATAGTCTAATGAGAAAAATAAAATTAAATAAATTGTCAGAAAAGTATTTAAAAGATAAACCTATTAATAAAATAATTTTTGTGAAAAACAGATTAATTAATCTTCTGATAAATGAATAACATTTTAAAAAAAATTTTAGTTATTTTTTTTATATTTGCAGCGAATTCATGTTCATATAAACCAATTTTTTTAGACAAAAATTATGATTTTGAGATTAATGAAGTTTTTTTTAATGGTGAAAAAGATATTAATAGGATCATTGATAGTAAACTTAAATTTATAAAAAAAAGTGAAGATAGAAAAAAGAAAAGTTATACAATCGAATTAACTTCAACAAAAAAAAGAGAGATTGTATCTAATGACTCTAAAGGTGACCCTCTAAAATTTGAAATGAATATTTTAGTTGAGTATAAGATCATGAATAATGAGAAAATTTTATTAAAAAATGAAGTAGAAAAAAATAATATTTACAATAATGATTCTGATCAATTCAAATTGGAACAGACAGAAGAGATTATTATAGAAAATTTAACAGGAAGCATAAGTGATATTATTATTTCATCAATTATAAACTTAGATGATAATTAAAAGTTTTGAATTAGAGAAGGTAAGCTCTTTAAAATATAATATTCATTTAATATATGGAAATAATGAGGGTATCAAACAAGATATTATAAATGATTATTATCTAAAAAATTTTGAGGGTGAGATTTTAAAATATTATGAGAATGAAGTTTTAAATAATCAGGATGAATTCATATCTAGCTTATTGACTAAATCTCTCTTTGAAACTAAAAAATTAATAGTGATTTCAAAAGTTACAGATAAATTAATTAATATAATAGATGAAGTCCTAAACAAAAGAGAAATAGATTCAAAAATTATAATAAAGTGTTCAAATTTAGAAAAAAAATCTAAATTGAGGAACTTATTTGAGAAAGATAAGCATCTAATTTGTACTCCAGTTTATGAAGACGACTCTAGATCTTTGAATTATGTCATAAACACTTTTTTAAAAGAATTTAAATTTACATTATCTCAAGAAATTAAAAATATACTAATAGAAAGATCGAAAGGTGATAGGATTAATTTATATAATGAGCTGTCAAAATTAAGAAATTTACAAATCAGTAAAAAGAAAATTAGCACTGAGGATGTTTTAAAACTTTCAAATCTTTCAGAAAACTACAGTGTTTTTGAACTATCAGATCATTATCTAGCAAAAAACTCAAAGAAAGTTTCGAATATTCTAAATGAAAATAATTATTCTTCTGAAGACTGTATTTTAATTTTAAGAACAATGCTTAATAAATCTAAAAGACTTTTAAAAATAAGAAATGAGATTGACAATGATTTGAGTATTGATCAAGCAGTTTCCAGCTTTAAACCTCCTATTTTTTGGAAGGAAAAAGATATTGTAAAAAAACAAGCTCAATCATGGTCCACAAAAGAAGTTAAGGAAATAATAATTAAATTAAATGATTTAGAAGCATTAGTTAAGAAAAATACAGCAAATTCAATACTTTTTGTCTCTAATTTTGTAAGTAATTATCAATAATTTTGCTTAATAACTTCTACTAACCTATCAAGCTGATCAGCAGCTTTATACTCTAAACTGATAATTCCAGAATTATTTTTTTTATTTTTGACAAAAACTCTCATTCCGATTTTGTCTGTTAACTCCTCCTCAAGACTTATAATATTTGGATCTTTTTTCTTGTTAGAACTATTAGAGCTTAATTTTAACATACGAACTAAGTTTTCAGTTTGCCTAACAGATAGTTTTTTTGAGATAATTTTCTTGGCTAATAAAATAGCATTATCTAAACCTACTAGAATTTTTGCGTGGCCTTGGGATAATTTCTCCTCAATTATTAATTCTAATATTTCTTGTGGGAGGGAAAGAATACGTAAACAATTTGATATGTGCGCTCTACTTTTGCCAATGAATTTTGATACTTTGTCTTGATCATAATTAAAATCGTCAATTAATCTTTTATAGCCCTCTGCTTCCTCAATTGGATTTAAATCTTTTCTTTGAACATTTTCAACTATTGCGAATTCTAATGATTTAAGATTATCAACATTAATTACAACTACTGGCACTTCGTGCAGACCAGCATATTGTGCTGCCTGCCATCTTCTCTCTCCAGCTATTATTTCAAATTTATCTTCTTCATCTGAAGATGGTCTGACTATGATTGGTTGGATAATACCATTCTCTCTTATTGAGTTAGTTAATTCCTCTAAACTAACTTCATCAAATTTTTTTCTAGGTTGATACTTGTTTCTAACTAATGAACTGATTGAAATTTTTTTTTTATCAACAATTTTTTCATTATCTCCTATTAGAGAAGATAATCCTCTTCCTAGTCCTTTTTTTGATTTAAACGGATTTATCATGCTGCGCTCTCCACTGGTTTATCTTGATTTAAAAATTCTTCTGTGAAATTGAAATATGCTCTGCTGCCTGGACAGACCTTATCATAAATTAGTACCGGGACGCCATGTGATGGAGCTTCAGACAATCTGACATTTCTTGGCACTACTGTAGTGTAAACTTTATCCTTGAAATAGTTTCTAGCCTCTGTTTCTACCTGGCCAGATAATTTATTTCGCTTATCGTACATTGTCAGAAGTATCCCTCTTATGTATAATGATGGATTTAAGTTCGACTTTATCCTCTCAATTGTTTTCATAAGCTGAGTCAGCCCCTCTAAGGCAAAGAATTCTGTCTGGAGTGGTACCACAAGTGCATCAGAGGCTACCAGTGCCATGATTGTAAGTAGACTTAATGATGGAGGACAGTCAATTATGACATAATCATAAAATGGCTCAGAATTGTTTAAAATAGCGGTCAATTCATCTTTTAATTTGAAGGCTCTACGACTATCACTCGCTGTCTCGATCTCTAGTCCAGACAGATCAACATTTGATGATATCAAATCTATATTTTCAAAACTTGTTGACTTAATTACCTCTGGAATTCTTTTATTACCATTCAAAACATTATAAATTGTTTGATCAGAACTTGTTGTGTTGGACAATCCAAGTCCTGTTGTAGCATTTCCTTGTGGGTCAAGATCAATTACAAGAATTTTTTTTTCTTTAATCGCCAAACCAGCAGCAAGGTTTATTACAGTAGTAGTCTTACCTACTCCACCTTTTTGATTTATAACTGAAATAATTTTTCTATTCATATTTTTTTTTCAAATTAGAAATTTTTACTACTGATGATTCATCACTTGTTAGACTTTTCATTTGCTCTATGTCGAATTTCCATTTTTCAGAAACATCTTTTAAAATTATTTTTCCACTCTTTCCTAAATACATGACTATATATTTAAAATTTTTAAAATTCCTTGTTGCAATATCAAAAATTACAGGCAACGGTTTGAATGCTCGACAAATTATTACATCAGTCACTAAGTTTTTCTCTTCAAAAATATTTTTTTGGTAAATTTTTGCTTCTAATTTAAATTTTTTTACCATCTCTTTTAAAAAATTACTCTTATGGTAACTCTTTTCATAAAAAATCAGCTTAAAACCTTGCTTTTTAGGTTTCATTAAAATACCCAAAACTATACTAGGAAGCCCTGCTCCTGATCCTAGATCAGTGCATAGCTTAATGTCTTTTTTGTCAATAAAATCAATGGTTTGCGCACTATCATAAATATGTCTTGAATTTATTGACTTTTCTGTACTTGAACTTATCAAATTAATTTTCCTGTTTGCATTAAGAATTGACTGTGAATATTCCTCAAGCTCCATTAATGTTTCACGTGAAACATTTGGGATAAAAATTTTATTTTTTTTTATTATTTTCGAATCAATCAAGCTATATGCTTAATAGACTTTCTTTTCACATGAGACAACAAAATATATACTGCAGCTGGTGTAATCCCATCTATTCTGAGTGCTTGACCAAGTGTTTTTGGCTTTATTTTCTTAAATTTTGACTTAACTTCATTTGATAATCCTGAGAATTGATCATAATCTAAGTTTTCTGGTATTTTAAGATTTTCGTCTCTTTTAAATGCTAAAATATCTGCATTTTGCTTCTTCAAATATCCTTTATAGTGTGCCTTTATCTCAATTTGCTCATCGATTTCACGTGAAACATATTTAATTTCTGGCCAAATTTCCCTTATTTTACTCATATTTACTGACTTTTGGCTCAATATTTCTAGTGCATTTCTTTTAACACCATCTTTAGCAATATTAATTCCAAATTGAGATGCTTTTGATGGTGAAATTAGAGAATTTTCCATATTTTTAATACTTTTTTCCAATTTTAAAGCTTTGTCTTTATATAACATTTTCCTCTCATCCAGTATTAAACCAATATCAATTCCTTTTTGGGTAAGTCTTATATCTGCATTATCAGATCTCAAAGATAACCTGTATTCTGCCCTTGAGGTGAACATTCTATAAGGCTCTGCAACTCCTTTTGTAACTAAATCATCTATCATAACACCTATATATGCCTCAGATCTATCAAGTATGAATGGTTCTTTACCTTTAATAGAGAGAGCAGCATTTATTCCAGCTATCAATCCTTGTGCTGCAGCTTCTTCATAACCTGTTGTTCCATTTATTTGTCCTGCAAGGTAAAGATTTTTAATTTTTTTTGTCTCTAAAGTAAGGAATAGCTCCCTTGGGTCCACAAAATCATATTCTATGGCATATCCAGGCCTTAAAATTTTAACATTCTCTAAACCATTGATATTATTACATATTTCTTGCTGTATTTCAGCAGGTAAAGAAGTAGAAATTCCATTAGGGTAGATTGTTTTATCATTTAGACCTTCTGGCTCTAAAAATATTTGATGCTTTTGCTTATCAGCAAACTTTACAATTTTATCCTCTATGGAAGGGCAATATCTAGGACCGACACCTTGGATACTTCCTGAATACATAGCACTACTTTTAATGTTTTTAGATATGATATCATGAACTGCTGGATTGGTATAAGTCATCCTACATGAAATTTGTCTGTTGATATTTTTTTTTGTAAGGAAAGAAAAAAAATATGGATCTTCATCTGCGTACTGCTCTTCGAGTTTTTCGAAATTAATTGTCGTTGCATCCAATCTTGGTGGTGTTCCTGTTTTTAATCTTCCAATTTTAAAATCATATTTTTCTAACTGTTCGCTTAAACCTGTTGAAGGTTTTTCATTAAATCTTCCTGCAGGTGTTTTTTCTTCACCAATGTGGATTAAACCATTTAAAAAAGTTCCGGTTGTTAAGATTACTTTAGATGATAGTACTTTTTTACCTTCTTGCGTAATAAAACCAATTATATTGTTTTTTTCAAAAATAAACTCTATTACAGGATCAGAAAAAATGTATAAATTACAATACTTTATCAGTTTTTCTTGCATATATTTCTTATATAACGATCTATCACTTTGAGTACGAGGTCCACGCACTGCAGGGCCTCTGCTTCTATTTAATAATCGAAATTGTATCCCTGATTTATCTGCAACTTCTCCCATTACGCCATCTAATGCATCTATCTCTCTAACAAGATGCCCTTTGCCCAATCCTCCAATTGCTGGGTTGCATGACATTTCACCAATTGTATCAAATTTATGAGTGAATAAGGCAGTATTTACGCCCAATCTAGCTGATGCTGCAGCTGCTTCACAGCCAGCATGTCCACCCCCAATTACAACTACATCAAATGATATCTCATTTTTCATAGCTGTAATTTATTATTGATCTTAAAATTTACAAGGAAACAGTTAAAAGTGTAAAAAAAGTAAGTAAAATCAATACTTATTTACCTATACAAAAATCATTAAAAATAGAACCAAGTATTTCTTCAACATCTACTTTTCCGACAATCATCCCTAGGTGTCTAGTTGCTAACCTTAAATCCTCTGCAGCTTTATCAAAATCTTCTTGCGAATTTTTTTCCTCAAAATTTTTTAAATTTTGAACACACGCCTCTAAACTTTGTCTATGTCTTTCTCTTGTAATTAGAGTTTCGTTTGATCTTACAAATTTATTTTTTAGTTTATCTTTAATTCTATTTATTAACTCATCTAAGTTTGTTTCATTCTTAATTGACAAAAAAATTGGATTAAACTTTTCAATTTGTTGATTTACATTTTTATAACCAAGATCTATTTTATTAATTACAATAATTGATTTTTCACTAACCAAATCGTTCAAAAATCCAGTAAAATCGACACTTTTTGGCTCTATTACTATAATATTGAGATCAGCATCCTCAGCTCTTTTAAGAGCTAATTTAATACCTTTTTTTTCTATCTCATCGTGAGATTCCCTTATCCCAGCAGTGTCAGAAATCACAACTGGATAACCATCTAAATTCAAATGAGCTTCGATAACGTCTCTTGTTGTTCCTGCAATTTCTGAAACGATAGCTACATCACGATTAGAAAGATGATTTAATAAAGAAGATTTTCCTGCATTAGCTGGTCCAATAATTGCTATCTTAAAACCCTCTCTAATTCTCTCTCCAACTTTTTGATCATCCAAAATTTTTTCAATTTCCAATCTTATTTTTTCAGAATCATTTTTTATATTTTTAATTACATCATCTGGGAGATCTTCCTCAGGAAAATCAATTTTAGCTTCCACATTTGATAATATTTTTAAAAGACTTTCTCGAAGTAAGTTAAATTTTTCTGAACTTCTTCCACTCATAATTTGAATTGCTTGCTGTCTTTGAATTTCTGTTTCTGCAGAGATTAAGTCTGAAATACTCTCAGCTTTTAAAAGATTTATTTTTTCATTTTGAAAAGCAATTTTTGTAAATTCACCAGGCTCAGCAAGTCGACAATTTTCAATTTTAGATAGTTGATCCAAAATTGATCTAACAACAGCTATGCTACCGTGGACATGAATTTCGGCCATGTCCTCACCTGTGTAGCTCTCAGGGCTTGGAAACCATATTAATATACCCTCGTCTATAAGCTCAGAATTGTTGATTTTATTGAATTTTTTTACAGTTGCTTGCCTTGGCTTTGGAAGTTGACCATTTGTTAATAATTTAACTATCTTTTCTACTTTAGAACCAGATAATCTAATAACTGCAATTCCCGATACACCAGGTCCTGAGGATAGAGCATAAATTGTCATAATTAATTATTATAGTTTTATATTTAGCTAAATTATATATTTATCTTAATGATTATTTGGTTAGCTTCATATCCCAAAAGTGGAAATACATGGGTAAGGTCGTTTTTGAATTCACTATTATTTAATAAAAATAGTGAAGCAAATTTAAGCGAAATAGGTAAAATAGATCAGTATCCTAAAAGATCTCATTTTATAAATTTGGTAAGTGAAATTGATAATCTAGAAAAGTTATCCTTAAATTGGATAAAATCACAAAAAATTTTAAATGAAGATAATAAAATTAAGTTTCTTAAAACTCACCATGCTCTTTGCAAATACCAAAACTCATTTTTTACAAATGGAGAGGTATCACTTGGAACTATACATATTGTAAGAGATCCAAGAAATGTAATATCATCTATATTGTATCATTATTCAAAAAATAATTATACTGAGGCAAAAAATTTTTTATTTGATGAGAACAAAGCATTAGGTAAAAAATTTGATTTAAAAGATCCAAATGTTAATAGAAACATTTTTACAGTGATATCTTCCTGGAAGAGTCACTACAATTCTTGGAAACAATTTAAAAAAAATTATTTGCTAATTAAATATGAAGACTTAATTCGAGATCCTCATAAAGAATTTAATAAACTTGTAGAATATTTATCTAAACTTTTAAATTTAAAATTTGAAGCTAAAAAAATTGAATTAGCAGTAAGGTCGAATTCCTTTGAAAACCTTAAAAGATTAGAAAAAGAAAATGGCTTTGCTGAAGCTGTAAGTGACAAAGAAACTGGTGAGAAAAAGAGATTTTTTAATCTAGGACCTGATAATGATTGGGAGAAATTAATAGATAAAAAGTTGAGAGAAGATATAGAAAAAGAGTTTAAAATCGAAATGATTGAACTGGGATATATTTAAAATGATTATTTGGTTAGCTTCATACCCTAAAAGTGGAAATACTTGGTTAAGATTTTACATACTTTCACTATTGATGGGTAAGAGGACTGATCTTAATTTAAATCACTTAAAAGCAATCATGGCCTACCCTCATTCTACTCAATATGAAGGTTTGGTCTCTGATTTTTTTGATTTAGATGAAATAGCAAAGAATTGGATAGCGTCGCAAAACAAAGTGAACTCAAATAAACATTTAAGATTTTTTAAGACGCACAATATGCTAGGTAATTACAAAGGATACCCATTTACCAATGCTGACAATACACTTGGAGCTATTTATGTTGTAAGAGATCCAAGAAATGTAATTACTTCATTGAAAAACCATTACTCATTATCTAATTATATTGAAGCGAAAGAATTTTTGTTTGATGAAAATAAGATTCTAGCTATGTCTGAAAGACAAAAAAAAATATTCATGAAAAGTAAAATATTTCCTCTCAAACAATTTGTAGGTTCCTGGAAAACAAACTATTTATCTTGGAAACATATGAGTTATAACTATCTATTAGTTAAATATGAGGATTTAACGGAAAATCCAAAAAACGAATTTACAAAAATTGCTGATTTTGTAGGAAATTTATTGAAATTAAAATTTACTGAAGATCAAATTGATAGTGCAATTAACTTGAGTTCATTTGAAAAATTAGAAAAGATGGAAAAAGAGAATGGTTTTACAGAAAGCACTGTAAATAAAGAAGGGGAAAAAAATAAATTTTTTTTTCTTGGTCCAAAAAACGATTGGAAAAAAATTTTAGATAGAAAGATTTCTGATGATATAGAGAAAAAATTTGAAGAAGAAATGAAAGAATTAAAATATCTTTAAACTCTATGATGGTTTGTTCATTGAGTTAAAAAACTCAGCATTATTTTTGGTAGTTTTTAATTTTGAATTTATAAAATCTATCGCGTCCATTGAGCCCATCGGAGCGATAATTCTTCTTAAGACATTCATTTTTTGAAGATCATTTTTATCGAAAATTAATTCTTCACGTCTTGTACCTGACTTAGTGATATCAATAGCAGGAAATATTCTTTTCTCTGAAATTTTTCTATCTAATATTGTTTCGCTGTTACCTGTCCCTTTAAATTCCTCAAAAATTACTTCATCCATTCTACTACCTGTGTCTATTAAAGCTGTAGCAATAATAGTTAGTGAGCCACCTTCCTCTATATTTCTTGCTGCACCAAAAAATCTTTTCGGTCTTTGTAATGCGTTTGCATCTACTCCACCTGTTAAAACCTTACCAGAGCTCGGGACAACTGCATTATAAGCTCTTCCTAATCTTGTTATAGAGTCTAATAAGATGACAACATCTTTTTTATGCTCAGTCAATCTTTTGGCTTTTTCAATAACCATTTCAGCTACAGCCACATGGCGCTGGGCTGGTTCATCAAAAGTTGAGCTTATAACTTCTCCTTTGACAGTCCTTTGCATATCTGTCACCTCCTCAGGTCTTTCATCAATTAGTAAAACCATGAGATAACATTCGGGATGATTTGCTGTTATTGAATTTGCAATACTCTGCAGAATCATTGTCTTCCCAGCTTTTGGTGGTGATATAATTAAGGACCTTTGTCCTTTACCGATCGGACTTACTAAATCGATCAATCTAGGTGTTAAGTCCGGTTTTTTCTCAACTTTATTTGACTCAACTTCCATTCCTAATTGTTTATTAGGATATAAAGGAGTTAAGTTATCAAATGCAATCTTATGTTTAAATTTATCTGGTTCTTCCAAGTTGATTTTGCTCACTTGAAGAAGCGCAAAATATCTTTCTCCCTCTTTAGGAGATCTGATAGGTCCTTCAACTGTATCTCCAGTTCTTAATCCAAATCTTCTTATTTGACTTGGACTAACATATATATCATCTGCACCTGGTAAGTAGTTTGACTCCATTGCTCTTAGAAAACCAAAACCATCTTGGAGTAATTGCAAAACACCTCCTCCTGTAATCTCTTCACCTTTTTCTGCAAGTTTTTTTAAAATGGCAAAATAAATTTCTTGTCGTCTTAATGTACTAGCATTTTCTATGCCCAGCTTTTCAGCCTCAGTAATTAGCTTTTCAGAGCTTTTTTCTTTTAGTTCTTGAATATTCATGTGTGGAAATTTTGATTAAAGATGAGTTAAATATATATACTGAATTAAAAATTTCAACCCTAGAGAGGTTTAAAAACTACAATAAATACAATAAAAACAAGTAAAACCGTAGGAATTTCATTGATAATTCTATAAAATTTTGAGGATTTTTTATTTTCTTTTAATTTAAGCAAACGCATACATTTACCAAGGTATTCATGATATATGGTCAAAATTATAACTAAAATTATTTTAATCTGAACCCACAAAAAAGCAAAACTTTCTATGCCGTTAATCCAAATTAAAATAATTCCAAATAGCCAAGATAAAATCATAGCTGGTCTCATTATGTAGTTGTAAAGCTTCCTTTCCATTGTCTCGAAGATTTCTGTAGCTTGTTCTTTTTCAAAGTTTTCTACATGATAAACAAATATTCTTGGTAAATATAACAGTCCAGCCATCCAAGAAATAACTGCAATTAAGTGAAGAGATTTAAATAAAAGATATCCGCTCATAAGCTATAAGTTCTTTGCAACAAGATGTTTTAACAATGAAATATGATCTTCGCTATCGTTCAAACATGGTACCATTTCAAAATTTTCACCTCCAGATTTGATAAAACTTTCTTTTCCTTGGATCGATATTTCTTCAAGGGTTTCTACACAGTCAGATGAAAATCCAGGACAAATAACCAAAATATTTTTTTTACCTTCTTTAGGTAGAGCCTCAAAAGTTTTATCTGTGTAAGGTTGCAACCACTCTTGTGGACCAAATCTAGATTGAAAGGTAGTCTTTATTTCAATATCTGGATACTGCTCTGAGATCAATCTGGAAGTTTTATGACAATAACAATGATAAGGATCACCTTTATCAAAATATTTTTTTGGAATTCCATGATATGATGCAATTATTAAATCAGGCTTCCAATTAATTTCGCTTATCTTTTTTAAAATACTATTTTTAATCGCCTCAATGTATAATGGTTCAGACTCATAATGAGGAATTATTTTAAGATTTGGTTGCCACCTCATTTTCATCAAAGTTCTATAAACTTCATCACAAACTGTTGCTGTCGTTGCTGCTGCATATTGTGGATACAATGGAAGCACAATTAAATTTTCACAACCCTTTTTTTGAAGACCATGAATTTTACTTTTAATACTTGGATTTCCATATCTCATTGCGAAATCAACTATTAAATCTTCTTTACCAATTTGATTAGATAGTTTTTCTGCTTGTCTTTCTGTAAAATATCTTAAAGGAGACATATTTTTATCATTCATCCATATTTCTTTATAGGCTTTCGCTGTTTTAGAAGGTCTAAAAGTAAGTATAAATAAGTTAAGTATTAGCTGCCAAATTAAAGGATTAACCTCAATTACTCGTCTGTCTGATAAGAATTCTTTTAAATATTTCCTGATATCCAGCCAACTCGTTGAGTCAGGTGTGCCAAGATTTATAATTAAAATACCTGTCTTGCCATAGTTTATTTTTGGATGATCTGGAGTCATTTAAAATTTCTTACAATTTTGATTAGTTCTTCAACCATCTCAATTTTAGTCTCGGGGAGTATTCCGTGGCCTAAATTAAATATGTATGGATGATCTTTAAAAATGCTAAGATATTTCTCAACTTCTATTTTAAGAGTTTTTTGATCAGTTAATAATATTTTTGGGTCAAGGCCGCCTTGTATTGGTATTTTGATTTCATCGACTATTTTCTTTGGATCAACATCGTAATCTATGTTTACAGCGTCAGGTTTAACAATTTCACAAAATTTTTTATAATCTTTTATACCTCTAGGAAAACAAATAACAGGGACTCCCAGTTTCTTTACATAATTTACTATATTAAGAGTGGGTATATAAATATATTCTGGGATTTTGTCTTCTAACAATCCAGACCAACTATCAAAAATTTGAATAACTTGAGCTCCAGCCTCAATTTGATTTTTTATATGAAGTTTCAAGAATTTCTCTATTATTATTAATAATCTATTAATTAAAAAATCATCTTTAAAAAAATCATTCGATAACCCTTTTTTGGGAGAAGATTTATTAATCATATAAACTAGTATTGTCCATGGAGCTCCAACAAATCCAATCATATCTCTATTATTCATTAAAGGGTCTTTAGAGGTTTTTTCGATTGCTTTATAAACTTTATAAATTTTTTCGGTAAAACTTATTTCATCAACATTTTTTATTGTTTCTAAATTTATATCTCCCAATTTAGGACCAAAATTCTTTTCAAATTCTACTTTTTGACCAAGTCCGTACGGTAACATTAAAATATCTGAAAATATTACCGCCCCATCAAATCCAAACCTTTTAATTGGTTGTAGAGTAATTTCAGATGCTAAATCACTATTTAGGCAAAGTTTAATAAAATCTTGGTTTTCTTTTCTAATTTCTCTAAACTCTGGTAGATACCTACCTGCTTGTCTCATTAACCATATAGGATTAGATTTAGTGTCTTGATTTTTAATACAATTAGTAATGAGACTCATATAATTAGATATATATTATTTACTTTATTAGTATTATGTATTGTGAATAACGTAAATTAGTCAATTTCCACACTTAGTTAACCGATTATTAACAAATTTTGTCTTAAATAAATGAGATAATAGGGGTTAATTCAATAATTCTCACATTTTATATACAATTTGAATAACTATCATCTGATTTTATAATTCAGTTGATTTTATAGGAAAAAAATCAAGTTCTATGTGCTCAAACAATAAATCTGCGTTTTTCTTATTTTACTAATAGTTTATAAACATCTTATACATGAGAAACTTATACCAAATTTACTTAATATCAGATTCTACCGGAGAGACACTGGACAGGATCTTTTTGGCGTTAAAGGCCCAATTTCCTAATTTTGAATATGAAACTAATCATTTTTCTTTCACTCGCACTGAAAGTCAAACCTTAAGTATTTTAAAACAAGCTAAGAAAGAAAAAAATTCTATAATTTTATATACAATTGTTAATAGTAAGCTTGCGAAGTATCTTACAGAAAAAGCTTATGAAAGAGAAATACCATGTTTCGGAGTTCTTGGAGATTTAATATTAAATTTTTCAAAAGTGCTTAATCAAAAAGCTTCTCACCAACCAAGTGGTCAACATATTCTAAATGAAGAATACTACGATAGAATTGAAGCTATTCAGTTTACTATGAATCATGATGATGGTAATCAAACTGATGATATTGAAAAATCTGATATCATTCTGCTAGGAGTAAGCAGGACAAGTAAAACCCCAACAGCAATTTATTTAGCTAATAGAGGTTTTAAAACTTCAAATATTCCATTAGTAAACAAAAATTCAGTTCCGCCGAAGATTATTGAAAAAAACTTTTCTCCCTGTGTTGTAGGTTTAGTAACTGAGGCTGAAAGATTATACGATTTAAGAAAAAACAGATTGAACTCTCTTAAAGAAGATCAAAATAGTGAGTACGTAAACATGGACAAAATTAGGGATGAATTAGATAGTTCCAAAAAATTATTTAAAGAAAATAATTGGCCCACAATAGATGTAACGAGAAAATCAGTTGAGGAAACAGCAGCTTCTGTAATTAAAATTTATGAAATAAAGAATAAAAAGAATGCCTGACATTATTTTAGCTTCAAAAAGTAAGGTAAGAAAGGAAATACTAGATAATCATAGCATCAATTGCCATGTCCAAGTGTCAAATGTTGATGAAGACCCAATAAAAGAAATTTTATTAAAAGAGGGAGCTACACCTGAAATTATTTCCAAAAATCTTGCAGAATTGAAAGCAAATAAGGTAAGTCAAAAAGTGAATAATACTCTAGTTTTAGGAGCAGATAGCGTCATTGATCTGACAGGTGAGTTAATATCAAAACCAGAAAATAGGGAAGAGGCTTTAAGTATTTTAAAAAAACTTAATGGAAAAAAACACTCTTTGATCAGTTCGGTTTGTATATCTAAAAATGGATCCATGGTTTGGAACTATACTGATAAAGCTTACTTGACCATGAAGGATTTTTCTGAAAATGAATTAATCACGTATCTGAATAAAATAAGTGATGAAGCTTTGTATGCTTACAACGTCTATCAAATTGAAGGAGAAGGAAGATCTTTATTTTCTAATATTGATGGCGATGAAGACACGATAATGGGCTTACCTATTAAAAAAATTAAGGAATATCTAGAACTTCAAAAATGAAAAAATTTTTTGTTATAGGAAACCCAATTGAACATTCTTTATCTCCAAAACTGCATAATTATTGGATAAAATCTAATAATTTAAAAGCAGTTTACGATAAAAAAAAATTAGATGTATCAGAATTAGAAAATTTGATTAAAGAAGTAAAAGAAAAAAAAATTGATGGAATTAATGTTACTGTTCCTTTTAAAAATTCTGTAATTCCTTTTTTAGATAAACTATCCAACGAGGCTCAAAAAACACAATCAGTAAATACGATATATTTGAAAGATGGAATGGTAATAGGTCATAATACAGACATAGAAGGATTTGAGTTGGCCATTAAACATACAAATTATGATATTGTTGGGAAAAATATACTAATATTGGGTGCGGGAGGAGTTTCGCCATCAATAATAGTGGCTTTAAAAAATATGAGTGCCAAAAAAATATTTATAAGCAATAGAACCCAAAGCAAATCTGAAAATTTAAAAAAAAACTTTGATGAAATCGAAATTATTAAGTGGGGAACAATGCCAGATTTTGACATGATTATTAATGCAACTAGCTTAGGCTTGAAAAATGACGAAAATATTATGTTAGATTATTCTAAAATTAGCCCAGAAAAGTTTTTTTATGATGTCATATACAATCCTTCAGAAACTAATTTCTTAAAATCTGCAAAAAAAAATGGAAATAAAATAGAGAATGGAAAAAAAATGTTTATTTATCAAGCTCAAGCTTCCTTTAAAATATGGAATAACTTAGAGCCCAAAGTAGATTATAAGGTCATGGAGCTTCTAAATTGATTAAAGTTGGTATTCTAGGTGATATAGGTTCAGGTAAAAGCTTTGTTGCAAAACAATTTGGTTATCCGGTTTTTAATGCTGATAAAGAAGTTAGCGATATATACAAAAACGATAAATCTTGTTACAAAAAAATTAAAAAAAAATTTCCAAAATTTATCAAGTCAAAATATTTAAAAAAAAATGAACTTGGAAGTGTAATTAAAGAAAATAAACAAAATCTGAAAAAAATATCGAACATAGTGCATCCCATCGTTAGAAAGAGAATGGTCAATTTTTTTAAAAAAAATAAAAGAAAAAAGATGGTTTTACTAGACATACCCTTATTAGTTGAAAATAAACTGTATGATAAAAATTTTTATTTAATATTTGTTCATTCAAACAAAAATGAGATAAATAAAAGACTTAAAAAAAGACCATTTTACAATAAAAAAATAATTGATAGCCTTAGAAAATCACAAAGATCTCTAGCTTATAAAAAGAAAATATCTGATTTTGTTATTAAGAACAATTTTAAACTTCAAAGCTTAAAAAAAAATATTAAAATTATAAAAAGAAAAATTTTTAATGAAAGAATTAGTTCTTGATACAGAAACTACAGGATTGTCCGTAAGAGATGGACATCGAATTGTAGAAATTGGCTGTATAGAATTAGACAATCTAGTCCCAACTAATAATGTATTTCATGTTTATTTGAATCCAGAAAGAAACGTCTCTGAAAAAGCTTTTGAGGTCCACGGTTACTCTGATGAATTTTTGTCTAATAAACAAAAATTTTCAGAAGTTGCTGAAGATTTTTTATCCTTTATTCAGGATAAAAAAATTATAATTCATAACGCTGAGTTTGATATTGGGCATTTAAATAACGAATTATCCTTAATTGGAAAGCCCAAAATAAATAATTCAAACATAATTGATACTTTAGAACTTGCTAGAAATAAATTTCCAGGTTCTGGGATTAGCCTAGATGCATTGTGTAAAAGATTTAGAATTGATAATTCTAAAAGGGAAAAGCATACTGCCTTGATTGACTGCGAATTACTTGCAAAAGTTTATATTAATCTAATTGATCAAAAAGAACCTAGCTTTGATTTAGCTGAAAATAATGAATCAAAAATTATATTGGATGACAAACGCGACTACTGTAAAAAAATTATTTTGCCAACTGACAAGGAATTAACAGATCACTCTGAATTTTTAAAAAAAAATTTAAAAAAAAATTATTTCTAATTTAGTCTAGCTTTATATAGTTCCTCAAAATCTATTTTTTTTCCAAACTTTAAATCAGGAAGACCTGAATTTTTAAGAATGGTCAAAAACTTTTGCTCTAAATCAGGATATATTTTTGTTTGCAGATCACACAAAATAATTTTTTCCAATTCTTTTTTTTCAATTTTTAAATCTAAAATATCAATTACTGTTGCGTATTTGATTTGAAAATAACCTTGAGCTTTTTTTTTATTTGGATTCGCGTAGGTTAAAGTAGTAAGAACTTCTATCATTTTCCTTTTTGCAGGTTTAGTGCTTATATCTACGCTCATTCGATATTCTGGTGTGGTGTTTCTAATCGTTATCAAACTTTCAGGACTTGGTATTTCAACTGATAAATCTTGTATATAACTTATTATTATTTTGTATTTATTTTCCATCTTTATCCTCTATATCCTCATACTCACCTTCTATAAAACTTTTTTCACTGGTTTTGTTTTTATTTGTTGTAGAATATTTTTTTGAATATTTTCTTAAAATTATTTTTCTTGTTACCGGGAAAACTAAAAGAATACCTATAACATCAGTTGCAAACCCTGGTAATATTAATAATAAAGCCGCAAATGCTATTGCTGCTCCAGAAACTATCTCATAAAGAGGTAGTTCATTTTTGATTAATTGAGACATTCCTGATCTTAAAGTGTTAAAACCCTCATATCTTGCATACCAAATACCAAGAATTGCAGTAACAAGAATCAGCAAAATTGTATTTAAAGCTCCTATTTGAGACCCAACTTTTATGAATAAGTAGATTTCAACAAGAGGTATTCCTAAAATAAGAATTAATGCTGTGTTCATTTGTCTATAGTGTAAATTGCAGGTTGAAATTAATCAACATAGTAAATATTATAATTCTATGAGTTATAGTTTTGAATACATCGATATTATATTATTGGCAATGATAGCTGGATTTATTTTCCTTAGATTAAGGGGTATTTTAGGAAAAAAAACAGGCTTTGAGGAGAATATAAACTCCACATTTCCACACGAGGAAGTTCAAGAAAAGAAGTCTTCTCCTATTTTAAACGCTGAAACTTTTGACGATGCCGCGAAAAAAGATTTCTTGAATGGTGCAAGAATAGCTTACGAAACCGTAATAACTAGTTTTTCTAAAGGTGATCTAAAATCTATTAAAAATCTTTTACACAAAAGTGTTTATGATCAATTTGATGAAGCTATCAAAGATAAAAAAGCTAGAAATGTTACTTCTGAAACTACGTTTATAGGTATTAATTCTGCAGAAATAAAAGAGCATTCTCAAAATAAAAATATGCTTGAAGTAAGCGTTGAGTTTGTAAGTGAAATTATTTCATGCATTAAAGATAAAGATAATAAAATTGTATCTGGGGATTCACAAAAAGTTAAAAAAGTACTCGATACATGGAAATTTACTAAAGATGGTACTTCAAAAAATCCTAATTGGTTAATAGTAGATACACAAGCTTAGTTGATTAAAAAAATATCAGATAAAGATAAACAAGACTGGCAAAAATTCATAAATAGTTCAGATAAATTAGAAAATAAAGATCAAAAAATATATTCTTCACCTAAGAGATATATTGAAAAAACCATTGATTTGCATGGTTACACTTTAGAGGAGGCTAACCAAAAGATGACTTCTTATATAGAGGAATGTTATGCAAATGGTGTTAATAAAATAAATGTCATTACTGGCAAGGGATTAAGATCTAAAAACTTAAATGATCCATATCAATCTCATAACTTAAGTATTTTAAAGTTTTCAGTGCCTAATTTTATTAAAGGTAGCGATCATTTAATGAGCAAAATTATAAGTATTGATTTTGAGGCTGTTGAAAATCTTTCCGTTGGAAATTTTGATATTTATTTAAGAAAAAAAAAATAAGAACTATAAAATAAACTTCGACAGATCTGCGTCCTTAACTAGTTCACCAATATTTTTCTTAATGTAATCTGAATCTATACTAATTTTTTCACCAGCTCTATCTGTTGCTGTAAAACTAATTTCATCTAAAACTCTTTCTATAATAGTGTGCAGCCTTCTAGCACCTATGTTTTCAACAGTTGTGTTAACCTCACTTGCAATTGTTGCGATGGTATCAATTCCATCTTCGGTAAATTCTAAATCAACATTTTCTGTTTTTAGTAGAGCTTTGTATTGTTTAATCAAACTATTGTCCGGCTCTTTTAAAATTCGTTTAAAATCCTCACTATTTAACGCATCTAGCTCAACCCTGATTGGTAATCTTCCTTGAAGCTCAGGCAAAAGATCTGATGGTTTTGCTAATTGGAAAGCTCCTGAAGCTATAAATAATATATGGTCAGTTTTAATTGGACCGTATTTAGTACTTACAGTTGTTCCTTCTATTAATGGAAGTAAGTCTCTTTGGACACCTTCTCTTGATACATCACCTCCAACTCTATCAGTTCTCGCTGAAATTTTATCTATTTCATCTAAAAATACGATACCATTATTCTCAGTGGTATTTTTTGCTGATTTAATAATTTTATCTTGTTCAATTAATTTATCAGCTTCCTCGTTTAGTAAAATTTCATGTGACTCTTTTACTGACATTTTTTTCTTTTTTGCTTTCTGTCCCATAGATTTACCTAGCATATCTGAAATATTAATCATTCCAACATTAGCTCCAGGCATTCCAGGAATTTCAAATGATGGCATGCCCCCACCACTCTCAGTAACAGCAATCTCTATTTCGTTATCATCGAGATCGCCATCTCTTAATCTTTTTCTAAAACTTTCTCTCGTTGCTACACTTGCTTTACTTCCAACAATAGCATCAAGAACTCTATCCTCTGCTAACTTTTGTGCTTTTGCGTGGACTTCTTTTCTTTTCTTTACTTTTTCCATTGCAATAGCAATTTCTAAAAGATCTCTAATTATTTGTTCAACATCTCTTCCTACGTAACCTACTTCAGTAAATCTTGTAGCTTCAACTTTTACAAAGGGTGCTTCAGCTAGTTTGGATAACCTCCTAGATATTTCTGTTTTACCAACACCTGTTGGTCCCATCATTAAAATATTTTTTGGAAGAACTTCATCTTTCATATCTCCTTCTAGAGCTTGTCTTCTCCATCTATTTCTTAAAGCGATTGCTACAGCTCTTTTTGCATTGTTTTGACCAACAACAAATCTGTCCAATTCTGAAACTATTTCTCTTGGAGATAATGAATTTTGAATGTTACTATTTTCTTTTTTTACTTTAGCGTTTGGTAAAGTTGTAACGTTTGATTTTTCCATATTAAATTTTCTCAATGTTTAAATTATCATTTGTAAAAACACATATTTCAGATGCAACCTTAATCGCTTTTTTAGCAACTTCCTCAGCAGATAAATCTGTATCCATAAGTACTTTAGCTGACGCTAATGCATAATTTCCACCTGATCCAATTCCAATCACATCACCTTCTGGTTCTAAAACATCTCCAGTTCCAGATATGATAAAACTTTTTTCTTTATCACCCACTGCCATCAAGGCTTCTAATCTTCTTAAATATTTATCTGTTCGCCAATCTTTAGCTAATTCAACAGCTGCTCTTGCAAGATTTCCAGCATGTTTCTCCAACTTAGACTCTAATCTTTCAAATAATGTTAATGCATCTGCAGTAGATCCTGCAAATCCTGCTATCACATTTCTTTTCTCAATCTTACGAACTTTATTAGCAGTTTTCTTAATTACTGTATTTCCCATACTAACTTGGCCATCACCAGCAACTACTACTTCATTGTTTTTTCTTATTAATACTATTGTTGTCATGGAATATAGATGGATACTAAATTCTAGAGTTCAAGACCAAGGCTAGAATTATTGCCATAATTGAATAATAGATATATACCTTTTTCAAATTATGAAACGTAAAGCCAAAATTAGTAGAAAAACAAAAGAGACCAACATCAGCGTTGATTTAAATATAGATGGTAAGGGTAAGTACAAAGTTGACACAGGTATAGGTTTTTTAAATCACATGCTTGAGCAATTATCAAAACACTCTTCCATGGATATGATTATTAAAGCTAAAGGTGATACGCACATTGATCTTCACCACACAACTGAGGATACTGGAATTGCAATTGGTGAATGTTTGAAAAAAGCATCTAAAAAATTTGTTGGTATAAAAAGATATGCCCATGCAATGATACCAATGGATGAAACATTAACTAGGGTTGCAATTGATGTTTCAAACAGACCTTATTTAATTTGGAAAGTAAAATTGAAAGTAGAAAAATTAGGTGAGATGGACACGGAACTATTTAAAGAATGGTTCCAAGCTTTTTCACAAGCCGCAGGAATTACTTTGCACATTGAAAATATTTATGGTGATAATAGTCACCACATTATCGAATCTTGCTTTAAAGGGTTAGCTAGATCATTAAGAGCTGCTTTAGAAATGGATCCAAGAAATAAAACTACAATACCTTCTACAAAAGGTTCTTTATAAATTTAATGAATGTCACAATTGTTGACTACAATTCAGGCAATATAAGTTCTGTAATTAATTCCTTTAAAGAAGTTGCAAAAGATAAAGTAAACATTGAAGTAACAGCAGATCTTGCAACAATAAAAACTAGCGATAAAGTTGTATTACCTGGACAAGGATCTTTTAAGAGCTGTATTGATGGTCTCAATAGTATTAACGGCTTGATAGATACTCTTAATGAATTCGTATTAGAAAGCAAAAAACCACTTCTTGGAATTTGTGTTGGACTTCAAATGTTTGCAGATATTGGCTACGAAGAAGTTGAGACAAAAGGTTTAGGATGGATTTCAGGAAAAGTATCTAAAATTGATAACCAAGGCGGTAAATTTAAGCTTCCACACATTGGTTGGAACGAAATTAATATTATGAAAGATAGCAAGATTTTTAAAGGTATAGAAAATAACTCTCACATGTATTTTGTTCACAGTTATGAGTTTGTACCTGAAGATAAATCTGTAATTTTAGCAACAACTGATTATTCATCTAATGTAGTTTGCGCTGCTGAAAAGGAAAATATTTTTGGAACTCAATTTCACCCTGAAAAGAGTGACAAAATTGGACTTAAAATAATTAATAATTTTTTAAAACTTTAGAAAGAAATGAAAAATATAGATTTGAGTCATTTAGTAGGTAAAGATATTTCAGTCGCTTTTAAAGAAGCTGAGGAGCTTTTTGAGCAAAATCTAGAGGGAAAAATTAATGCACACAAAATTTATAGCCATTTGATAGATCAAGTACCAAACGAATATTCAGAAAAGAAATTTCATGTTTTAAGAGGTATTTTGAGAGAAAAAATCTGGAAATGTGAGAAAAATTTCTTTTGGAATGAAAAATTCTACTCACAAGCAGGACAAGATAAAATTATTAAAAACCACTTTTTCCAAAATTTAAAAAATGGTTTTTTTATAGAGGTAGGTGCATATGATGGAATTATTGGTAGCAATTGTTATCATTTTGAGAAATTTTTAAATTGGGAAGGAATTGCAATTGAACCATCTAATATTCAATATGACAAACTTAAAAGTAATCGAAAATGCAAGACCATAAATAAAGCGATAAGTGATGAGGTAAAGGATGTTGAGTTTTTAGAAGTTGTAGAAGGACTTACTCAAATGAGTGGAATTAACAATGAAAATTACACTGCAGTTGAATTAATAAAAAAAAGTGAAAAAAGTAAAACGAAAAAGTCCAAAATTACAACAACTACTTTTGAGGAAGAAATAAAAAGTGATATAGAAATTGATTATTTATCAATTGATATTGAAGGGGGAGAATTAGATTTACTAAAATCAGTCGATTTTAATAAATATCGTATCAAAGTAATTTCTGTAGAAAATAATGTTCCAGATAAATTTAATTATAATTCTTTCTTTAAATCGAAAAACTTTTCATTTTTTGACAGAATAGGACAAGATGAAATTTTTTATAACAACAATTATTTCAAACTTAATTTATGAAAATACTTCCAGCTATAGACATTAAAGACAAAAAGTGTGTGAGATTGATCAAAGGAGACTTTGATAACAAAACTGAATATCACATGTCCCCAGTTGAACAAGCTGGTAAATATAAAGACCACGGTTTTAAAAATTTGCACATAGTTGATTTGGATGGAGCATTAACTGGAGAGACTGTAAACATTGATATCATTGAAGAAATTGTTGGTAAATTTGATCTTAAAATTGAAATAGGTGGTGGTGTCAGAAACTTTGAAAGCATTCAAAAATATACTGATGCAGGAGTTGAGAAAGTTATTTTAGGAAGTGCTGCAATAAAAGATAAAAATTTTTTAAAAGAAGCTTGTCAAAAATTTCCAGATAAAATTGCTTTAGGACTAGATGCTAAAGATGGTTATTTATCTGTATCTGGATGGAAAGAAAATTCTAACTTAAAGACTTTAGAATTTTTAAAGGATGTATATGATTATGGAGCTAGTAGATTAATTTATACAGATATTAATAGAGATGGAATGAAGTTAAGTCCAAATTTTGATGAAACAGAACATGTAGCTAATAATTCAAATTGTCCAGTCATTATCTCTGGAGGTGTTTCTTCAATAGATGATATTAAAAAGGCCAAAGAATTAGGAAATAAAAATATTGAGGGAATTATCGTTGGTAAAGCCATATACGATGGTGATATTAAATTAGATGAACTTGCAAAAGAAATAGATGCTTAAAAATAGAATTATACCCTGTCTAGATGTTAAAAATGGAAGAGTTGTAAAAGGTATAAACTTTATTGATTTACAAGATGCTGGAGACCCAGTTGAGCAAGCAAAGATTTATAGTGATGGTGGAGCTGATGAAATTTGTTTTTTAGATATAACTGCCTCAAATGAAAATAGAGATACAATTTATGAAGTAGTTAAAGATACTTCTAAAAAATGTTTTGTACCTTTAACTGTTGGTGGTGGTGTTAGAAGTGTGGATGATATTAGCAAACTTTTAAACTGTGGGGCTGACAAGGTTTCAATTAATACAGCTGCAGTTCAAAACGCTGATGTTGTAGTTCAAAGTTCAAAAAAATTTGGTTCACAATGTATCGTTGTTGCAATTGATGCTAAGAAAAATGGAGACAAATGGGAAGTTTTTACTCATGGGGGTCGAAATAATACTGGAATTGATGCTTTAGAGTTCGCAAAAAAGATGGAAGAGAGCGGAGCAGGTGAGTTACTTGTTACATCAATGGATAGAGATGGTACTCAGGTAGGCTATGACATAGATTTGATGTCTAAAATTTCATCTATGGTAAACATACCCACAATAGCATCAGGTGGGGTTGGGGATCTTGATCATTTAGTCGATGGCATCAAATTAGGCAATGCTAGCGCGGTTTTAGCAGCATCCATATTTCACTATGGAAAATATTCTGTGAAAGAAGCTAAAGAATATCTGGACTCAAAAGGTATACCTGTTAGGATTTGAGATGCTAAATACCCTAGAAAGTCTATTTAATCTTGCTCGAGAAAGAAAATCAGCTCCAGTTGATGGCTCTTATACCAATAAACTTTTGAGTGATAAATCTTTGAGCAAAGCAAAAGTGCTTGAAGAAATAAATGAACTTATCGAGGCAGTTGAAAAAGATTCAAATAAAATCCATGAAGCAGCTGATGTATTTTATCATTTAATAATGTACCTTGAGGCAAATAATATAAAAATTGAAGATGTAATGAGTGAATTAGATAAAAGAAAAAAATGAGCCATAAATTTTATAAACCTGCACGATCAAGATTACAAAGAAGTGAATTAGCAGTTCCAGGATCATCTCCTAAAATGTTTGAGAAAGCCATGAATTCTCCTGCTGATTATGTCTTTCTTGATTTAGAAGATGCCGTTTCACCAAATGATAAAATTACTGCAAGAGCAAATGTTATTAAAGCTTTGAATGAAATGGATTGGAGAGGAAGTGGTAAAACTATTTCTGTTAGAATAAATAGTTTAGATACTCATTACATGTACTCTGATTTAATTGAAATAGTTGAGCAAGCTGGAGAGAATGTAGATACGATTTTGGTTCCAAAGGCAGGAACAGCAAGCGATGTTTACATGGTTGATTGTTTATTAACACAAATTGAAACAAATAAAAAATTAAAAAATAAAATTGGAATTGAATGTCTGATTGAAACAGCATTAGGTATGTCGAATATTAAAGAAATTGCAACTTCGAGTGAAAGATTAGAGGCATTGCATTTTGGTGTTGCAGATTATGCAGCAAGTTTGAGAGCGCGAACAACAGTTATAGGTGGGCTCAACGAAAATTATCCAGGAGACCAGTGGCATCATGGTTTATCTGAGTTAGTTATGACTTGTAGAGCATATGGAATAAGAGCAATTGATGGACCATTTGGAGATTTTAATGATCCCGATGCTTATACAGCGGCTGCTAAAAGAGGAGCTGCAATTGGTATTGAAGGTAAATGGGCAATACATCCTTCACAAATTGAATTAGCAAACAATGTGTTTTCTCCACCAGAAGCAGAGGTTACTAAGGCTAAAAGGATCCTCGAAGAGCTAGAAAAGGCAGCAAATGAGGGAAAAGGTGCCGCTCAGCTTGATGGTAGGATGATTGATGCTGCATCAGCTAGAATGGCTGAAAATATTGTAAACATCGATAAGTTAATCCATAATAAATAAATAAAATTATGGATATTCACGAATACCAAGCAAAAAAAATACTTTCAGATTTTGGAGTAACAATTCCAAGAGGTGGAATTGTGTATAGTCCAGAGAATGCCGAGAATAAGGCTAGAGAAATTGGTGGATCTAAATGGGTTGTAAAAGCGCAAATTCATTCAGGTGCTAGAGGAAAAGCAGGTGGAATAATTGTTTGTAATACCCCTTTAGAAGTTGCCCAAGCAACAGATAAATTACTTGGAAAAAAATTAGTTACAAATCAAACAGGTCCTGAAGGT
Organism: uncultured Pelagibacteraceae bacterium; assembly: GCA_902612575.1. Lineage (GTDB taxonomy): Bacteria > Pseudomonadota > Alphaproteobacteria > Pelagibacterales > Pelagibacteraceae > Pelagibacter. The sequence continues at coordinate 87,048 of CACMDZ010000002.1, forward strand.
AAAATAGTAAATAGAATATATATTGAGGAAGCAACAGATATAGAGCGAGAACTATATCTTGGTTTGGTCTTTGATAGAAGTTCAGAAAGTATTATGGTGGTTGCATCAACAGAAGGTGGGATGAGTGTTGAAGAAATTTCAAAAGAGAAACCAGAAACTATAATAAGATCAAAAATTGAAGTTGCTGTTGGAATGCAAAGTTTCCAAGCTAGAGAATTAGCTTTTGGCTTGGGAATTGAACCTGATTTAATTAGAAGAGCATCTGAGACAATTATTGGATGTTACAAGGCATTTAGTGAATTAGATGCCACAATGGTTGAGGTTAATCCATTAGTTATTTCAAAACAAAAACAAATTTTAGCTTTGGATTGTAAAATGAGTTTTGATAACAATGCAATGTTTAGAAGAAATCAAGTTTCTGAACTAAGAGACAAAACACAAGAGGACTCAAAAGAAGTTTTTGCATCTGATAGAGGATTGAACTATGTAAGTTTAGATGGAAACATTGGTAATATTATAAATGGTGCTGGCTTAGCAATGGCATCAATGGACATGATAAAACTAGCTGGCGGAAGTCCTGCTAATTTTTTAGACGTGGGTGGTGGAGCTACTCCAGAAAAAATAGTTAAAGCATTTAAGTTAGTTACAATGGATGAAAAAGTAAAAGTAATTTTAGTAAATATTTTTGCTGGTATAAATAGATGTGATTGGGTTGCAGAAGGAATAGTAGAAGCTCTTAAAAAAATAGAAGTTAATGTTCCATTGGTTATCAGATTAGCAGGTACAAATGTTGAAAAAGGAAATCAAATTTTAAAAGAGAGTAAGATAAATTATATTGAGGCAAACACTTTAGAGGATGCAGCTAATAAAGCGGTTGCAGCCTTGAATAAATAGAAAATGACAGTATTAATTGACAAAAACAGTAAGATTATTATTCAAGGTTTTACTGGTAAAATGGGCACTTTTCATGCCGATGAGATGATAAAGTATGGTTCTAATGTTGTAGGTGGAGTTACTCCAGGAAAGGGTGGTTCGAAACACCTAAATTTGCCAGTGTTTAACACAGTCAAGGATGCAGTCAGCGAAACTGGAGCAGATGCATCAATTTTATTTGTACCACCAGCTTTTGCAGCAGACTCAGCAATGGAGGCTGCAGATGCAGGAATAAAAACATGTGTAGCAATTGTAGATGGTATACCTTCACATGATATGATCAGAATTAAGAGATATATGAGAAGATACACTAAAAGTTCTAAAATGACTTTAGTTGGACCTAATTGTGCAGGGATTATTAGTCCAGGTAAGTCAATGTTAGGTATAATGCCAGGACATATCTACAAAGAAGGAAGAATTGGCATTATAAGTAGATCAGGAACATTAGGATATGAAGCAGCTCAACAACTTAAAAATTTAAATATTGGAGTTTCAACTAGTGTAGGTATTGGAGGAGATCCAATAAATGGTAGTTCATTTAGAGATATAATAGAGAAGTTTGAAACAGATGATGAAACAGATGCAATATTAATGATTGGTGAAATTGGTGGTCCCCAAGAGGTTGCGGCTGGAGAATTTGCTAAGGAAAATATGAAAAAACCAATTATAGCCTACATTGCAGGTTTGACTGCTCCAAAAGGTAGAGTGATGGGTCATGCTGGAGCAATAGTTTCAGCTTATGGAGAAAGTGCAATTGAAAAAGTTGAAATTTTAAAAGAGTGTGGAATTACAATTTCTAAAAATCCATCTGTTATGGGAGATACAGTAAAAACAGTCTTAGAAAAAATGTAATTATGAGTTACGACGATAATAATATATTTGCCAAAATATTAAGAAATGAAATACCATGTGATAAAATTTATGAGGATGAATTTGTTTTGTCTTTCCATGATATTAATCCTCAAAAAAAAATTCATGCATTGGTAATTCCGAAAGGTAAATACATTGACTTAGATGATTTTAGTCAAAATGCGTCACCGGAGGAAATGGTTGGATTACTAAAAGGGATTAATGCTGTTGCAAAGAAATTAAATATATCAGTTGATTCTGGTAAAGGATATAGAGCACTAGCAAACATAAGTGAGAATGGAGGACAAGAGGTTCCACATTTACATTTTCATTTGTTTGGTGGAGAGAAAATTGGTAAAATGGTCTCGTGATCATTAACGTAGACAGAAGTTTTTTAGAAATAAACTCATTAAAAAATCTAAATCGATCAAAGAGTCCTGGTCCTAACTTTAAAGTAAGTGAAGTTAATCCGCCTGATTTTCAACTTAACAAGTTTTTTTATAAACAAATTGGAAAAAAACACAGATGGATAGATAGATTGGTTTGGGAAGACAAAAAATGGATTGAATATGTTGAAAATCCTAGGGTAAAAACCTTTGTTTTAATGGATAATACTAGCTTAGCTGGATATTATGAAACAATACGAGATGCTGATAATGATTATTCAGAGATCGCATATTTTGGAATTTTGGAAGAGTATTTTGGAAAAAAATGTGGAGGTTATTTGCTATCCGAGGCTATTAAAAAATTATTTGATGAAGGTATAATAAGAGTCTGGCTTCATACCTGTACTTTAGACCATGAAAATGCAATTAAAAATTATCTTGCTAGAGGCATGAAAATTTTTAAATCTGAAAAAATTAAAATTGAAGTTAATTAATATACCTCTGAATAGAAAAAACCTTTTCTTCAACATCAATATTGGTTTTTATATCACTTATAAAAGTTTGAACTAAATTTTGATAAACGTCCTTAGTTTCCCAGCCAATTAAATCTAAACTTTTTTTATCAAAAAAAACTTTAACTAAGATTTTCTCATAGTTAAAGTTATATACATGATAAAATGGATATGATACGTCTTCTTTAACCTCATCCATCTTTGAAATTAAGAATTCTTTATCAAGAATTATATTTAAAGGTGTTTTATTTAAAGGATATCTGTAATAATTTTTTATTTTATCAGAATTAATAATCAGTGATTTGCCATTTGAAACTAATATTTTATTATATATGTCGTCATATTCACATAAAATTTTTTTAGGATATGATATAATACATTCTCCATATTCTATTTTATTATTATCTATTTTTTGAGAAAACTTAAATTTCAAAGAATTAATATTTTTAAAATGATTTATTATTTTTTGATTTGGAGTACCGTAAGCATTTAATGCAAAGAAAAAAACAAAAATAAAAATTAAACATTTTTTCATTTAAGAACTTCTCTTTTTCCAACATGATTTGCTGGACTAACTTCTCCATTTGCTTCCATTTGATCAACTATCCGTGCAGCTCTATTATAACCAATTTGTAATTTTCTTTGTAAAAAAGATGTTGAAGCCTTTCTTTCTGATTTAACAATTTCTAATGCTCTATTATATAATTCATCTAAATTTTCGTTATCATTTGTATTAACTGAATCTTCCTTTTCATCTGTAAAATTAAGAATTTCATCAACATAATCTGGCTCTGCTTGACTTCTAAGAAAGTTATTTATTTTCTCAATTTCATCCTCTGACACATATGGTGCATGAATTCTTGTCATTCTATTCGCTGAAGTCATGTAAAGCATATCTCCCTTTCCAAGTAATTGCTCAGCGCCTTGCTCGCCTAGAATTGTTCTACTATCTATTTTAGAGGTAACTTGAAAAGATATTCTAGTAGGAAAGTTAGCTTTTATTGTTCCAGTAATGACATCAACACTTGGTCTTTGTGTTGCCATTATAATATGTATACCTGCAGCTCTAGCCATTTGTGAAAGTTTTTGAATATAATTTTCTATATCCTTACCAGCGACCAACATTAAATCTGACATTTCATCAACAATTACAACTATATAAGGCATAGAAATCTTATGTTTTTCATTATATCCATCTATATTTCTCACACCTACTTTGGTCATAAGTTTATATCGATTTTCCATTTCTTTAACTACCCATCCTAATACTGAAGCAGCTTTTTTTGCTTCAGTTATAACTGGGCACAACAAATGTGGGATACCCTCATATGTTGAAAGTTCTAACATTTTTGGATCAATCAATATAAACTTACATTTTTCTGGAGAGTGTTTATACAAAAGTGACAAAATTATTGTATTGATACAAACTGATTTTCCCGATCCTGTTGTTCCGGCTATAAGCAGATGAGGCATTGTACTTAGATCACCAATTATTGGTAATCCAGAAATACTTTTGCCTAATGCAATTGGAAGCTTTATATCTTTTTTTTTAAAATTAGTATCAGAAATTATTTCGCTTAAAAAAACATTCTCCCTTTGTGGTTTAGGCAATTCTATTCCTATTGTGTTGCTGCCAGGTATGGTTGCAATTCTAGCGGACTCAGAACTAGTATTTCTAGCAATATCCTCAGAGAGATTAATTATTTTTGATACCTTCACACCAGGCGCTGGCTCAAATTCATATAAAGTAACGACAGGACCTTGACTTACTTTTTTAACTTCTCCTTCAACTCCAAAATCTAACAAAATTTTTTCTAAGGTTTTCTCATCTATTTTATTTTCCGTCAAATTCTTATCTTTTTTAGAGGGTATTTTTAAAAAATTTAAAGATGGAAGTTTGTACTTTATAGACTTTTTATTACTTGATGTTGTATTAGTATCAAACGAAAAATTCTCTTGAATACGAGTTTCATTATTAACATAATTAGTTTCACTTAGTATATTTTCGTTAAAAGTATCAATAATATTTTTGGGTGTTTCTTTTTTAGATTTATAAAAAGTTTTTGTAATAATTTTTACATATTTTAGTTTAAAATTAATACTAAAAAGAAAAAGTAAAAATATTAAAATAACTAAAATTGAATAACTTATGCTATGATTTAAATTTATTAAATTTACTAAAATTGTTCCATCAAATAAATTACCTATAAATCCATTATTACCATTAATTGTTAACCAATATGTCTCTGTATGAAATACTGTGAAGAATAGCGATCCTAGAACTGAATATAAAATTATAAAAAAAAAACTTTCGACTAGATATAAAATTCTTTTTTCAATTATTACTGATAAAGAAATAAAAAAAATTGAAATAGGAACTAATAAAGCTATTAAGCCAATTGATTGATAAAAGATATCAGATAAATGACTACCTCTTGCACCTAACAAATTTTTTATTTCAGAATTTTCTGGAAAAATAAAATTAGGATCTTCAGGTGAATAACTTATCAAAGAGGTTATAAGAAATATTGATAGACATAGCATTGCTAAACCCACTAATTCGGATAGCCTTTTAAAGATAAAATCACTAGTTTTTTCTAAGATATTTTTAAATTTCATTTTGTTATTAATGATTTGTCACTTTGTATCATTTAATTTTTGTTGTTAAAATTAAATAATAATTATGAATATTTGTCTTTTAGGAAACAATTTAACTAACTTGGTTTTAGCGAACGTATTAATTAAAAAGAATATTAGCATTGATATTATTTCGTCATCATCAAAATCTCAGTTAAAAAAAACTATAAGAACAATCGCTATTTCAAATGAAAATTATAAGTTTTTAAGAGAAAATATCAAAGGACTAAATAACTTAGGATGGCCAACTAAAATAATCAAAATTTACTCTTATAGAAATAAATCATCAGAGTTATTTGAGTTTAGTAATAAGAATGAAAACAATTTTTATTTATTCAAATATATTTCTCTTTACAATGTAGTTAAAAAAAACAAACTTCTGAAATTTATAAAACTTAAAAATTATAATTTAAATACTATTAATAAGAGAAATTATGATTTAGTTATTAATACTGAATCTACTAATTTAATAACAAAAAAACATTTTCAAAAAAAAATATTAAAAAATTATGCGTCTTTAGCTCATACAGCTATTATCGAACATGATAAAATAGATAATAAAATTGCAAAGCAAATTTTTACAATGAATGGACCATTAGCATTTCTGCCTTTATCTAATAAACAGACATCAATCGTATTTTCAAATAATTCAACAAAATTAATAAATAAGGAAAAACTTTTACAAATTATTTACAAATATAGTTCTGAATATAAAATTAATAAAATAAGTGATGTTGAGGCCTTCACCATAAAATTTTTAATGTTGCGTAATTATTTTTATAAAAACATTTTATCATTTGGGGATTTAATACATAAAGTACATCCGCTAGCAGGGCAAGGTTTCAATATGACAATTAGAGACATTAAATCATTATCAAATATTATAGAAGAATATGCAAACTTGGGAATAAATGATGGACAAAAAATAGCGGAAAAATTTCAAGAAGATAATAAACATTTAAATTTAATTTATGGATTAGGAATTGATACGATTAATTCCTTTTTTAAATTTGACAGCAAATTAAATAATTCTTTTTCTGAACCTTTATTTAAAATTTTAAAAGGCAATAAATTTTTAAACAAGTATGCAACATTTTTGTCAAATTAAATAAAAATATTTATTGTAGGGTTTTGTTATTAAAGTTGTCTAAAATATAAGTGTTCAGTATTTCTTCTAACTTTTCTTTTCTCATGTTCAAATCTTTACTTTCAAGCAAAACTTGCTTTTCTTCTAAAGAAAAAGGTGAGGCCATAGATAGAGTATTTATAGTTTGATCTAAACTTTGTTTTTCAACTTCTTTCCAGTTAATTTCATATCCTTGTTTTTTAAAAAGACTCTTTAAATTTTGAAATATTAACTTCAAATCTGAAAATTTTATTTCCTCTGATTTTTCGACTAAATCATTTGAAAAATCCTCATATTTTACCTCGCATTCTCTGTATAAATTTCCATTATCAACTTCACTCACTATTTTAAATCTACACACACCATTTAAAATTATTAAATATCTACCGTCGTCTGTTTCATTGAAACTTGTTATTTTTCCTGCGCAACCTATTTCGTGCAAATCTGGTTTTTTTAATTCACCAGTTTTTTTTGGTTGTATCATTCCAATCATTCGATCATTTTTCATACTTTTATCTATCATTTGAATATATCTAGGTTCAAATATGTTTAATGGCACTGTAGTACGTGGAAAAATTATAAAATTTGATAATGGAAAAACAGGCAAAATTTTTGGAAGATCTTCTTTTTTCATATAATTTAAATTATAACATCTAATTAATGAATACAAATAATACAGAAAAAGAAAAAGAAAAAATTTTAAAAAATTTTAAAGAAAATAGGTTTAAAGAGGTTGTATCAGAGGGTAATAATTTACTAAATCAGAGACAAAATGATGCACAATTAATATATATGTTAGGATTGTCATCAATACATATTCAAGATTTTGTTAATGCTGAAAAATATTTTGAGAAACTTATATTAATTAATAGAAGTGCAGAAAATCTTTACACATTAGGCAATATTCAAAAAAAACTAAAAAAATTCGAGATGGCAATACTTTCTTTTGAGGGAGCAATTAAGTTAAATTCGAATTTTTCAGAGGCATATAATAATTTAGGGAGTTTACTAAAGTCATTATTTAAATATGAAGAGGCAATAATAAATTATAAAAAAGCTATAAATTTAAAAAAAACTAATTTAGAGGCTTGTTATAATCTTGCTAGCCTGTATTTTTTTTTAGAAAATTATATTGAAGCAGCAAATTATTACAAAAAAATAATTTATTTTAAGTCAAGGCATGAAGAAATTTGTGAAAATTATACAATATCTTTGTTTAAAATTGGTAAAAAAAAAGATCTAAAAGACTTTGTTTTAACAATTATCTCCAAATATCCAAATAACATAACTTTAAATAATCTATTAGGACAATCTTTGTTAGCTTTAAATTCTCACAAAGAGGGTTTATCTTACATAAAAAAAGGAGCAGGATTTATACAAATAGATGATCAAGGAATAAAACTAGTAAGATGAAAAGAATTAATATAACAAACGAAAAATCACCAAATTTTATTGGCTGTTGGTATCTTGAAAATAAGAACATAAGTAAAGGTATAATTGAATTTTTTGAAAATAATAAACAGTTACAAAAAAAAGGTTCGACAGCTAAGGGTGTAGAAGAAACAAGAAAAAAATCTACGGACATTACAATAAGTCCAAATAAGTTATCAGATCCAAAATATAAAGTTTTCCAGGATTACTTCTCTGAACTCCAAAAATGTTTTTTGGACTATCGAGAACAATGGCCTTTTGTAAAGCAATTCTTAACAAAAGTTAATGTTGGACCTTTTAATGTGCAAAAATATTTTCCTGGAGATCATTTTGCAGCATTACATTCAGAGAGAACTGGTTTATCAACATTACATAGGATTTTTGCATTCATGACTTATTTGAATGATGTTGATCATGGTGGAACAACTGATTTTGATCATTATGGACTAAAAATTAGACCTGAAACTAACAAAACGTTGATATGGCCAGCTGAATGGACACATGCTCACACAGGATCAGTTTTAAAAAGTGGTACTAAATATATAATTACAGGTTGGTTTGATTTTGCTTCTTAAATTATCAAATAGCTTAGATTATTTTTTATGATTGAAATGAATTCAAATAACTTTTTAGATAATAAAAAAAAAGTATTAGAATATTTTAAAAATCATAACTTTGAAAAAGTCATTAAATTTGCAAATAAATTAACAAAAAAGAATAATGATTTCCAATTATTTTATGCATTAGGAATAAGTTATTTGAGTTTAAAAAATTACCTACAGGCAGAAAAAGCATTTAAAAAGGTAATATCTTTAAAACCTACAGCTGAACATTATTTCATATATGGTAACATACAAAAACAACTAGAAGATTTTACTGAAGCAGCTAGGTCATTTGAAAGTGCTATAAATATTAAGTCAGATTATTCAGATGCATTCAATAATTTGGGAAATATAAAAAAAAAATTAGGCCTTACTAATGAGGCTATTGATAATTATAAGAAAGCAATTCACTCTCGAAAAGACAATTTACAGGCATATTTTAATTTAGCTAATATATATAATGAAGAGAAAAGATTTGATGATCTTAAAAAAATACTTGAGGATGTTTTAGATTTTGATCAAAATAATACGACAGCATTAAATGATTTAGGTTATTTAAATTTAATACTAGGTAATATAGATGAAGGTAGAAAATTGTTTGAAAAGGTTCTTAATATTGATGATAAACATATTAGAGCATTTAAAAATTATTTTTTAATTACAAAAGTAGAAAGTAACAACAGATTTTTAAAAAAATTAGAAAATTTAAATTTATCAAATGTTAAAAACGAAGATAAAATATTTGCATATACTAGTCTTAGTAAATGTAATTTTGATTTAAATAATTCAAATTTGGCCTTAAAGTACTTAGATGAGTCAAATAAAATTAAGAGAAAAAATTCTAAATTTAGTATTGAAATAGAAAAAAAACTTTTTGAAAAGATAAAAAATTTATTTAATCATAAGTTAGATGAAATAACTTACTATGATGAAAAATTGAAATTTACACCTATTTTTATCCTTGGCATGCCAAGATCGGGAACAACTCTCTTAGAACAAGTTTTATCTTCACACTCTTATATTCATGGTGCTGGTGAGTTAAATTGTTTACCAAAAATTATTGATAGATTTAATTTAGATAAAACTGACAATTTAGATAATTTTTTAAAAACCTTAAGATTTGAATACCATGAGAAGGTATCAAAATTAAGCAATAAACAATTTATAATTGACAAATTACCAATGAATTTTAGATGGATTGGATTTATTAGTAAAGCTTTTCCGGAGGCAAAAATAATTCATGTTCATAGAAATCCGATGGCTGTCTGTTGGTCAAATTATAGGATTAACTTTCCCGATCCAGGTATGGATTTCTCACTAAGTCAAGAGGGTACTGCAGAATATTACTTATTGTATGACAATTTAATGAGATTTTGGTCAACTAATATAAAAAAAATTATCCATATCAACTATGAAAATTTTGTAAACGATTTTAAAAATGTAACTCAAAATATAATCAAACAACTTGGTGTTCAGTGGGAGAAAAATCTTGAAAATTTTAATAAAAATAAAAGGCCAGTGCAAACTGCTTCTTTACTACAAGTGAGAGGGAATATAAAAAAAAATACATCTGAGGAATGGAAAAAATACAAAGATTTTCTAAATATTATGCAAGAAATTTTAAAAAAGAATAAAATTAATTTCTAATAAAATGGATACTATATTTCAAACAGTCTGTAATATTTTCCCTGCATTCAAATTAGATAAAAAATATAAAAAAAAATTATTTTATATATTTTTTTCAATTTGCAAATTATTTTTAAAGGGACCATTTATTTTAAATTTTGGGAACTTCAAAATTTATACTTATCCTGCTAAAAGTGATTATACGAGATTTTTATTAACTAGAGCTAGTCTACCAGATCCTCGAGAAAGAAATATAATTATCCAAAACCTAAAAAACAAAAATAATATATTTATTGACTGTGGTGCTAATGCAGGTTTCTATAGCTTGGATGTAGCCACAAAAGTAGAAAATGTTACCACATATGCTTTTGAGCCATCAAAAAAAGAAAAAGTTTTTTTACAAAATAATCTTGATTTAAATAAAATTATTAATGTTGAAATTGTAGACCTAGCTGTTGGTGATAAAGACGATATTGTAATATTTAATGATACTAGAGATGATAAAATTAACAATTCTAGTGGCGGTGGATTTGTTACGACACATAGTGCAAAAACAGAAAATAATTATAAAGTTAAAATTATTACTTTAGATAATTTCTTTAAAAATAAAAATTTTGATAAAGAGACAAGTATTTTTATAAAAATTGATTTAGAGGGATATGACCTTAAAGCAATCAATGGAGCAAAAAATATTATTTTAAATTATGACTGTACAGTTATTTTTGAATTTTCAAAAATGGTTATGAATCAAAGAGACTATTCAATCAATGATATTGATTTTTTTCTAAAAAAAGGATTTAAACTTTATGACATTTATGGGAAAGAGATGAGTAGTGAGTTATTAGAGTCTAAAATTCATCATTTAGACGATGATCATGACACTTGTGGAAATATTGTATTATCGAAAAAAAAATTAAATTTTAATTTTTAAAATAATTAATTTAAATTTCTTATTTTAATTCTTGCCAAATTAAAAAAAAGCTACTATTTTCAATACTATTAGAACAAGCGGGCATAGCTCAGTGGTAGAGCGTCTCGTTGCCAACGAGGTAGTCCACGTTCCTTTTGCAAGACTAATCAATCCTTATTCGACATGTAAATGTTTTCGGCCACACTGACGGCCACACTTCGGCACAAATTAGAAAGGAAAAAGCAATGCCGACATTAAGAAAACACTATGGATCTTGGCAGTCTATTGTACGGATCCAAGGTCATCCTACCTTAACAAAATCCTTTAAGAGTCGAACAGATGCAAAACGGTGGGGAGTTGAAACTGAACTCAAACTAAGACGAGAAGATGCAGGGATAGCAAAGATAAAATTCCCTAAGTTTGAAGATGTTGCACGTCGATATGTTGAGGAAGTATCAATCCATAAGAGATCACATAGGGATGAACGTTATACAATCCTGGGCCTGTTCCATGAGGCGTGGTCTAGTTATCCAATACATAGGATTAGACCAACTACTATCAATAACTACATGGCGAAGTTATCTGAGACTGTTAGTGGTAGCACAATCAATAGAAGACTTGATGTTATCTCTAGCATGTTCACTACATTTAAAAAGGAGTACGGATATCCAGTAGACAATCCAGTGTTGTCGATACGTAGACCTAAGAAAGCACAACCAAGGGACAGACGTTTTACTGATGAGGAGTTAGATAAGTTAATCAAAGGGAATAGAACTTCACCGCAGCTTAGATCCATAATGAAGATTGCATTGGAAACTGGTTTAAGAATGTCTGAAATCCTGAGGCTTGATGCTCGATTAATAGAAGGAAGTACAATTAAAATACCAGTAGCAAAAACTAGGCCACGTATAATCCCACTAACTACTGATGCATTGGCCGAGATCCGTAATGCAGATCTACCATTTACATTAACGAAGTATGCATTGGATAAGCAATTCAGAAAGCTATGTAAATACTACGGAATAGAAGATGCACACTTTCATGACTTACGTCACCAGGCGTTGACTAACTTCATGAAGGATAAGGGATTAAATGTACCTGAAACAATGATGATTGCAGGGCATTCAGATCCAAGAATGTTATTGCGTATTTATAATAATTTAGAGGTGAGTCATGTTGCCAACAAATTAAATAATGACTCTAAATCAACAAAACAAAACGCTTGAATAATTTTAATAAGTAATTAAATAAGGTCTAGTTGCGGTGGCAATCGTAACTAGACTAAAATTTTGTAGAAGGCTTTTTTAAATTTTAGTGACAAGTCGGAAAGCCTCTCGGTTTTGTCTCAATATCGTAATAGACACCTTGAACACTGGACGGATCGCAAAGGAAAGAAATCATACAGCACGAAATTGGCGTTCGCTAACTTAGCCAGAAAAAAGTTGGATTGATTAAAAAACTTTGAGGAGTTCAATATGTTTAAGATGAAAAGAAATAACGAGAGGATATTTGAATTTAATAACAGAATTCATGGGATTAGTGGTGGCCACTACAATAATCTTTCCTCATCTACTGTCTTCATCAAACCATCTATCGAACTTCTTGATGATTTAACCGATCATGCATGCAAACTAATCACTTGCATGCGTGGTCTTAATTCAAGGAGAAAGCAATGGAAAATCCAAAGCAATCAAACAACGTTGTTAAGATAGGACACAACTCAAACAGATCTATCACTCAGGAAACTGTTGAGAAAATCTCAAATAGATTGTTGCACATCACTGATGTTGTAATGAATAATATTCGAGTCATAGAACAAAAATATTTTGAGGCATCAACTAAGTATCCCTATAGCGCTAAAGGCAGAGGTTGGGAAAGACACAAAAAGTTGTTACCGCATCATGTCGAAGATGCAAGACGTGAAGGTGATGAAATGATCCAAGAAATGGTGAATAACTTAGCTGATGAGCAAGATAATTTGCAATCAGCACTCAAAGAAAAATACGGAATAGAAGTCGAGTCTGCACGTCAGAAATGGAATAGAGAATGTGCAGAAGAAGACAGGAGGATTGCAGATGAACAAAAGAAATAATCAGCAACTCAATCCAAATGTTCAACCACTATACGACGAATTATCTGTAAAGTTTATTGCAAGTACAGGTAAGTTTGAAAGTGAGAACGGACAAACATTTGATAATGCAAAAGATGCAGTTAAACACAATGACGATATCTATAAATTCTGTTTAGGTTTTGGAAGTGGACAACCAAAAACAAAGACTGAAAGATTGAAGAAGTCATTAGCGTTTGGCAAAAAACAATTCAACAAAGCAAAAGGGATGCAAAGGCACGCCGCATTTATTAAGGCAGAAGATAAAGCGAAAGAGTCTGCACCTGTTGTTGATACTGATCTATTCTACAATGAGATAGCAAAGATCAGAGAGGGTTTAGAGGAAATGAAAACCTATAAGCCTGAACCTAAGCCCAGGAAATCAACTGGCATAAATACAATACTGGGGGTTTATGACGATCAGTAAAATTAAACATAGATCCTTAGCAGATAAGTATCCCAAGTCAGAAGTGATTTGGGATATCTTACGAGGTAAAACAAGATATCGTAAACCACAATTTTGTGAGCATAACATGGTGGCTTACAAAGACTTGCACAACATAGTTGATAGACAGTTAACCATAATAAACAGAATGGCTATGGCTATTAACAATATGGAACGGAAGTTTACTCAAAATGCAAAGACAGTTGAGTACATAACTAAGAAAGCCTCAGAACATGTTGATGCAGCGGATAAAGCTGTAATCAGTAGAGATCAAATAATCAACGAATTATCCATAAAACTAAAACAAAAAGGAGGAATGAACTAATGACTAAAAGAATGATTAAAGATCCATATTTTGAAATGTATTCAAAAGGAGGAAATGTATCTAAACGTTTAGAAGGTAAAGGAAACTTATCTGAGAAAAAAGAGCTGCTGAAGTTAGCTGATGCAGAAAAAGAAAGATTTGATTTTGAAACAGGTCTTATCCAAACACTGAGAGAAAAATACATGGAAGAACGTGAAGGCAATGAAACGTTTTCTGATTGGTTAAAATCTAAACCGGATGATTATCTCAGACGTATTAGCCTGGACAAGGGAGGTAAAGTTATAAACTTCGCTGACTATGCAAAGATGAAAGATCCTAAAATTAAGAAGTTAGATCTAGCTAGTTTGTTTGCAGATCAGGCAAAAACTTTAGCTAGTTTAACGCCACAAGAACTGGAGTCTGTAAATGATTTGTTACGTAGAACATTAAAGCACATGAAGGATTAACATGAGTGATAGCATGACTTCAAATGTAGTTGTTAAGAAAGAAACTTGCGACGATCATTGGTTTAGTAGTGGGCCATGTCCATACAAACACAACAAAGACGGAACCATAATGACTGTTAAGAGTAGAGAAACAAATTGGATGGAATGTCCAGTTTTAAAGAAGGGGTATGAATAATGCATGAAGTTAATTTAGACCCTATATCAGCGCTTTTAAAGACTGATGCTACTGTGTTTTGGTCGGATTATGGATCTAAAGCAATTACTGAAAGTTGGACAGTAAGATTAAATAAACAGATCAAACAGTTAGACCAAGTTAAACAATTCCAAAACTTAAACATTGCAACTGGTAGAGAAAGTTTAATTGTAGATGTGGATCTTGATTGTGAAGAAACTCAGAAACTTGCAGATAGTTTTTTACCTGAAACTGATTGCGAGTTTGGTAGAGAAAGTACACCAAGAGCGCATAGGTTATTCAAAGTCCTGGATCTAAAAGCAAAAGATACTAGAAAATATTTTGACTACAAAGATCCTGCACAACCAAAGAAAGCAATGCTTGTAGAAGTTAGAGCTAACAAACATTACACAATGTGTTGGGGCCAATACGACAACGGCGAGAAAGTTACCTGGACTAAACATGGAGATCCAACTGAAATTACCTGGGATGCATTAAATAAAGCCTGCGCATTGTTAAGTGTAGCATCAGTTATTTTAAGGAAGTATCCACCTTCAGGAACGCATGATGAATACTTACGTTTAGTTGTTAATACATTATGGCATCACAAAGTAACAAAAGAAGATTGCACGAGTATATTGAAAGCAGTTATTGCAGGTCATGAATGTGAGAATTGTAATGAAGGTAAGCTATCTAAAATAGAGACTACATACGGCAAAGATAGAACAGATCATATTGCAGGTTTACCAAAGCTAGCAGAAGAATTTAACTGGCATGAAAGCGAAGTAAAAGACTTCAAGAAATTGCTATTAAAGATAACTGGTAGAGACGCATTACCTGCATACACAAATGATTTTGTAACTCGGATTGCCTACATGATGAAACAAAAGAAGTATTACGATCTTGAAGACAAAGAAATGTATGATGCTGAGGCTATTGATGTGAAGTATGCAAAGTATTTTCAGAACGATAAATATACACCATTAAAACATTGGAAGATGCATCCTGACAGTAGAGTGTGTGTGGACTTCACTTACAAACCTAATGATGCAAATAGATTTGTTAAAGTTAATAAAAAATTAATGATAAATGTTTTTGAAAAGCATGATCTACAACCAGATCCAAAAGCAGATACAGATATTTTTTGGGCATTAATAAAACATATAATTCCACATGAGCCAGAACGTAATCACTTCTTAGATTGGTATGCTTATCCTCTACAAAATCCAGGGATGAAGATTAGACATGCAATCATTCTACAATCAGATGAGTTTCAATTAGGTAAGGGAAGTTTATTTGACTTACATAGATTAATGTTGGGCCACAACAACACCAGGAAGATAGAACTAGCCGAGGCACTTGATAAAGGAAAAGGATATTTAATTAATGCACAAACAGTTTTAATTGATGAGGCTAAGTCTAGCGGTAGTTGGACTGAGAAAGCACAATTAATAAACACACTCAAAACAATTATTACTGAAGGTACGATTGGGGTTAGGCAGCTCTACAAAGAATATTCTGAGCAAGATACATGTACTAACTATTGGATTAATACAAACTATCGAGATGCATTCCCACTTCCATACAATGAAGTTAGATACTGGGTATATTTTAGTCCTGCTAAAAGAAACCAACAAATGCTTGATGAATTTCACTTTGCAAAAGATAATTACAATCTAGCAGGAGGAGTCCTGGCAGAACTTCTTGATAGAGATCTAAGTAAATTTAATCCATTAGCGCCTGCACCGCATACAACATTCAGAGATGAGATGAGTCAGTTAGCAGATAGACCCGTTAATGATTACATCAAAGAACAGTTTGAACAACAGGTACATCCATTTGATAGAGACATGGTTACTGTTACTGAGTTGTTTGAGTATCTTAAAATAGAAAAAAGATTGAAACTAACTAGAGAGCGTGAAGTAGCTAACGCATTAAGTTTGTTAGGTGGCATTAAGAAAAAAGGATGCAAAGTAACTAACGTTGGCGATCATGTAACTATTTGGACAATAAGAAATCATAAGGAATATCAAGGCTTAACCGCAGCGGAACTAGGCAAGAAGTATGTTCCATTCTATGAAGACAGTAAAAAAGGAGGGAAATAATGGGAGTATCATACGGTAATAAATCAGTCAAAATTTTTACAAAAACTAAACATGTAAAAATAAATAATACATATAATGCGAAGTTATATGGTGTGATTGAGGGGCCTATAAATCAAATGCTTAAATATTATCCAAATGAATTTAAGTTTTTAAGACATGAAACCAAAGAGATGTTACGATCTAAGAGTCAAAGTAACGAAAAAATAATTGCGCCAAAATCTTAATTGCGCCAAGATTGTTAAATATTTTTTTCTGACTTTGCAAATTAGCTTACTTTGGTTACTGAGCCTGCTAATCTCATAAAGTTTTGGAGGCGATCAAGAGACCCCAATATGTAGGAAAAAGTCACCCTATATCACCCTGAGATAATTTAAATATGTTACGCTAAGTTACGTTAAAAGATATCGATTACTGAGTCATAGAGCCATTTATTTTAAAGTTATCGACGTAACGAGTCCCTGGGACTCCAGAAATAATTCAAGGGTACTGTGACATGCAAAACTTACTCTAATTTACTCTAAAAACTTAACCGAAGTTAACTTGAAAATCCCTGGTTCATGAGTCTTTATGCGGGTTAATTCAGGTTAAGTTGCAATAAATTCAAAGTAAGTTTCGGAGTAAGTTACATTGATCTAATTGCACTATAAAGAAAACCAACTATGGCTAATGCACCGCCTACATAAGATACATAGATAGACCACTCAAAATCATATTGAAATATCATTCCAAAAAATAAAAATGGCGCTGATGCAAATACCATTAACCATCCCCACATGTCCTTATCTTCAATCATTCCTTTTAACCACTTCATGAGGCAATAGCTTTCTTTGCATGTTCATGGTGGCACTCTTTGCACATAGGGCCTTCATTCATTTCAAAATCTGAAAAATAAATTTTCTGAATAGTGTGAACAGGTTTTTCTCTACTACAAAAAATACACCTAGCCGTGTTTGGTTTTTCCAATGTTTCAGCGGTTATTTTGTCCTGAGAATTTATATTATACCATGCCATGTTAGGATCCCTTTATGGGACTCCAAAACGATTTTGTAAAGACTAACTTTGCAGATGTTAGAC
The DNA here is from genome assembly GCA_902612575.1 of uncultured Pelagibacteraceae bacterium. Lineage (GTDB taxonomy): Bacteria > Pseudomonadota > Alphaproteobacteria > Pelagibacterales > Pelagibacteraceae > Pelagibacter. The sequence goes on from CACMDZ010000002.1 coordinate 104,734, forward strand.
TATAGTCTGACTATTAGGATCCCTATCTACAAAAACGGGTATAGGGGTCGAAGTTAAAAACCATATTTAGGATTGCGTTAGGATCCCTCTAAGTATCTTTTTCTCGACTCAGTTTCGGCCACACTCGGCACAGAAGAATCTTGCTTTGTTCGACTCAGTGTGGGATAATATAGGAACTAAAGTTGGAGTGTATTTACATTGGCAGTAAAGGTTTTTAGGCTCTTGCTTTGGAACAAGCGGGCATAGCTCAGTGGTAGAGCGTCTCGTTGCCAACGAGAAGGTCGTGGGTTCGAGTCCCATTGCCCGCTCCAAAATTATGATTATTTGGATCGCCTCCTACCCTAAAAGTGGGAACACATATTTAAGATCTTTTATTGCATCATATTATTTTTCAAAAAAAGGAAAATTTGATTTTGATCTACTCTTAAACATACTACAATTTCCATCTATAAAATTCTCAAAAAAAAAAATTAATTCTGAACTCGAGGCGTGTCAAAATTGGATCTACAACCAACAGCAATTTTTCTCCGGTGACAAAATTCATTTCATAAAAACACATAATTGTCTTAATCAATATAAAGGAAATGATTTTACAACAAAAAATTTATCTCTTGGTGCTATATATGTAGTAAGAGATCCAAGAAATTTAATTACATCAATGACTCATCATTACTCAATAGATTATAATGAAGCTTACTCCAAATTAATAAACGAAAAACAAACACTTCTAGAAAAATCTTCAGATGGTGATTATAGCAATTTTACCTTTTTAGGTTCTTGGTCAAAACATTACAATTCTTGGAAAAATACAGATAAATTCAAAGTTTTATTTATTAAGTATGAAGACTTTGAAAATAATAAATTAGATACATTTAAAAAAATAATTTACTTTGTAAATAGTTTAAAAAGTGAAAACTCTTTAATTAATGAGAAAAAACTTATTAATTCAATTAATTCTACAAATTTTTCAAACTTAAGAAATAAAGAAGAAAATGAAGGATTTGAGGAAAGCGTTTATTCTAGAACTGGGAAAAAAAAACGTTTTTTTAATTTAGGGTTTAATAATAGGTGGCAAAAAATTTTACCTCAAGATATTTTATTTAAAATAAATAATAGTTTGCAAAATGAATTAAATGATTTAGGATATAATTTAAATGAGTGATTTAGCAGATAAAAAATGTATTCCTTGCGAAGGTGGAATTCCAAGTTTTAATTTAGATGAAATTCATAAATACCTTAAAAAGGTTGATGGATGGGATGTAGAGTCTGTAGATCATAAAGACTACTATATTATTAAAAACTTTAAATTTAAAAATTTTTTAGAAAGCCAAACTTTTGTAAATAAGGTTGGTGAAATTGCAGAACAAGAAGGGCATCATCCAGATATTTGGTTTGGTTGGGGATATGCTAGAGTCAAAATACAAACTCATGCAATTAATGGATTACACGAAAGTGATTTTGTTTTAGCTGCAAAGATCGACAAAATCATTTAATTTTTAATGCTTAAAGTGCCTAGTTTTAGAAAAAACTAGTATTACTCCTAATTTATCGGCAAATTGAATTATCTCTTTATCTCTGATTGAACCTGATGGTTGAATGATTGCGCTCACACCATTCTGAACCAATATTTCGATTCCATCTACAAAAGGAAAAAATGCATCAGATGCACCTAAAATTGTGTCGTTTTCTCTGATATTTTGAAATTTTTTCATTTTATCAATTGCAATTTTACAACTGTCTAATCTACTCGGTTGACCCGATCCAATACCAACGGTCGTGCTATTTTTTGTTAAAACAATTGCATTAGATTTTACATTTCTACAGACATTAAAAGCAAATAATAAATCGTCAAATATTTTCTTTGTTGGTTTAATTTTAGATACAACTTTAAAATTATCTTTTGTAAATTTTTTTTTATCTGTACTTTGATATAAAAAAGAATTGAAGTTACTAGTCAGATCATTCGCATTCTGATTTTGTAATTTAGATGCATCAATTAATCTTAAATTTTTCTTTTTTTTTAATATTTTTAAAGAGTCTTTATCAAAACCAACACCAATTATAACCTCTAAAAATAATTTATTTAATTCGAGTGCAGCTCTTTTCGTTACTCTGAAATTGCATGAAACAATTCCACCAAATGCACTTATAGGATCTGATGCCAAAGCTTCCTTAATACTATCTATTTTACTTTTATTAATTGAGACTCCACATGGATTAGCATGTTTAACAACTACTGTGCCAGTATTTTTTGGAAGAGTTTGTGAAATACTTAAGCTTGCAAAAATGTCATTATAATTATTATAACTTAATTTTTTTCCAGAAAGTTGAATTATTTCTAAATTGTTGGTTTTTCCATATATCGCTGCTTGTTGATGTGGGTTTTCACCATAACGTAATATTTCAATTAAATTTCCATGAAAAGTTTTTTTTTTAGAAAAATAATTTTTATTATTATCAGTTAAATATTCTGAAATTACAGAGTCGTAGTAAGCTGTTAGATTAAATGCCTCTTGAGATAATTTTTTCCTAAACATAAGACTGGTAGAACCTTTGTTTTTTTCTATATCCGCTGCAAATTCTTTATATTGTTCTGGAGATGTTAAAACAGTTGTAAACTCATAATTTTTGGCTGTTGCTCTAACTAGAGTAGGACCACCGATATCTATATTTTCAATAAGTTTCTGATGATTTTTTGTAAGTTTTAATATCTTTTCAAAAGGATAAAAGTTAACTATCACCAAGTCTATTTCATGATAATCATTTTTTTTGAGCTCTTTTTTGTGCTTTTTGTTGTCTCTTTTACTTAAAATTCCAGCATATAGCTTTGGGTGTAGGGTCTTCACTCTACCATCTAAGATTTCCTCTAAATTTGTGAATTTTGATACTTCTGTACAGTTATAACCTAATTTTTTAATTTCTTTAGAAGTTCCTCCAGAACTAATAATTTTTACATTGTACTTTTTGAGTGTTTTTAAAATTAATCTAAGATTTGATTTGTCAGATAGAGATATAATTGCTTTTTTAATCTTACTACTCATATTTTACTAATCTGCCATTCTATTATTTGTTCATCATTCTGGGTAATACCTGAGATAAAAATATTTTGATTTTCAATATAATTATTTTTATTACCAAAATAAAGGCCTGTTTCAACTCCAATCAATCCATCTTTAGAAAAGAATCTCCAACCAGAGTTTTCCAATTCAATTAAAACAGAATTATTATCTTGTATTTTTGTAACTTTTAAATTTGGCAAAAGATGGAACCTGATTTCAAAATTTGTACTTTTGAAATTCTTTTTTTTAATTAATTTTTCTTTTCCAAAAATTATGTTTTTATTTGGATTAAATCCTAATGTTCTTTGATGGATTACCCCATATCTAGATAAATATCCATCGTGAGAACATGTTATACTCCAAAGATCTCTTCCATAAGCTACTTGATTGTCAAAAGTCCTAAATCCTTTCGAAATTGTACTTAGACCTTTACTATTCTTTTTAAAATTACAAGCAGAGGAATTATCTAAAGTTAAAGTTGAGTGAGCTGCGGTTGATTTTGAAATACCATTTAGCTGATGATTATGATCTTGAAAATATCCTGAATTTGTAATGAGTTTTTTATCTTTAAAAAAAAATTCGAAAGATAATGGTCCGCTTTGATAATTTTCAGAGAAATTTTTTACTGGATTACTTCCCGTATCCATTGCGAGTACTACATTTTTATTTTTTAAAATTGTATATCCAGATGTATCGAATTTGTCAGACTTAAAATTATATCTAAAAAGATTTAAATATTTATCAAATTCTTTATTAGCAGAATTGTTGTTTCCATTAAATAATAAATCTTTTTTTAAAGATCCCCAAAAAAAATCATAAGATTTACCAAGATAAAAAATTATTTCGTCTAAGTATTCTGGAATATCATTTAATGAATCTTTTAAAAGTTCTCTTATAAGAATAAAATATTTTAAATAAAAAACCATTTGTCTTATATTTCTTGATTTTGGAAAATAGTTATTATCAAAGGAGGTATTTATAATTTTTTTGAGTAAACTTAATCCATAGTCTAAAAATCTGTGGTTTTTGTAAGCAATTCCTGACATTAGTATCGCAGAGCATCCAATCATTTTATCATTTAGGTTTAAAGATCTGTCTATCTCGTTTATTAGATGATTCACTTGTTTACTTACTATTACATTAAAACTATTTTTATATTTACTATCTGACTCATTATAAGTTATTTTTGAATTTGAAATCCAAGCTATTATTCGTTTAGAGAGTATGTCTACTTCCCAACTTTTTGTTTCATAATTTTGATTTTGTGAAATCCAACTTTCAATAATTGATTGAGTGACTTTATTAGAAGATTTTAGATCAACTGAAAATAACCAATAAAAACTATGCAGTTTTTTAAAATCTTTATAATTTAAATTTTTATTTTTCCATATGGATTGGACATTAAAATCTTCAATTTTAATCTTTTGTTTTTCATATTTTATTAAAGAACTAAGTATCTTAAAACTTGGTTGATAGACTAAAATATTTTCATCAATTTTTGAAATCTTTTTGTTGTAAATAGATGAACTTAAGTAAATTTTTCTTATTTGATTTTTAAATATATAATAAAATTCATTGATATAATTTAGAGAACTTTTAAGAAACATTTTACATTGATTTAAGTTTTTCTATATTATTTTTGATATTTCCATTATTTTCTTTAAAGATTGTAGTACCTGATACTAAAATATTAGCCCCAGCCTCAAGAACTGTTTTTGAATTATTAAAATTAATCCCACCATCCACTTCAATGTCATAGTGATAATGATTTTTATCTCTAATCATTTTCAACTCCTTAATTTTATCTAATACTTCAGGCATAAACTTTTGACCACCAAAACCAGGATTAACACTCATAACTAATATTAAATCAATATTTTCAATTTCATTTATTAAGGCACTAATTTCCGTTTTAGGATTCAAAGAGACTCCAACTTTTTTACCAAACTTTTTTATTAAATTAATTGAGTTTTTTAAATTTTCAGTAGCCTCAGGATGAATGGTAATTATGTCAGCTCCGGCTTCTGCATAATTTTCTATGTACTTATGTACCGGTGAAATCATTAAATGTACATCAAATGGAAGCTTAGTATACTTTCTTAGGTTCTTTATTACTGGGGGTCCTATTGTTAAATTAGGAACAAAGTGACCGTCCATAACATCGACATGAATTAAGTCAGCTCCACCTTCCTCTAATTTCTTTATCTCACTACCTAATTGACTGAAATCAGCAGATAATATTGATGGAGAAATTTGTATTTTTTTCATTTGATACTAAAAATATTAGTATCAATTTTTTGTTTTATTTGAATTAATTTTTACTAAATATTTTGTATAATTCTTGAGCTATCTCACTTTCTAATGGAAATGACAGCATTCCCATTACTGAATAACCAAGTAAATAAGGCATTAAATAGAAACGAGCCATGTAAAAGAACCAAGCTACATAAAGTGGTACTAAAGGCCCTACCAAAAAGCTTGGGGTAATCGGTTTAAACACATTTATTAGAGGATTTGTGAGTTTTACAAAAACTTTCATAAAGAAGAATTGTGAATCTTCTCTTTGAAATATATTCATCGCTACTCTTCCAATCAATGTCCACATAATGACTCCTAAAATGTAATCGATTATATAAACCAAGGGATGAAAGTTAGCAGACATAATTTTAAGAAAAAAGGGGCGAACTTAATCGCCCCTAAGTTTTATTATTTATTTCTGTGCTAGTACCGTCTTACCGCTTGGTACTCGTACATCATCAACCATTTTCTGAGTAGCTGCATCTGGTGCTGCAGTTATTAAACTGACAACAATCATAGAAACTAAACTTACAGCTGCTCCAACTATTCCAAACGTAAGTTGAGTTATGCCCAAGAAACCAGATCCTCCACTTCTTACCCATATTAGGTAAGCAGTTCCAGATATAAGTCCTAGTAGCATTCCCGCAACAGCGCCTGGTGCATTAGCTCTCTTCCACCATACACCAAGTACAAGTGGGAAGAATAGTCCTGACATAGCAAAGTCAAAAGCCCAAATTACCGAACCTAAGATACCTTGTATCTCTAACGCGGCTATTGTTGCTCCTGCAAAACCAATTAATACAAGTAGTACCCTTGCAACAATTAGTCTTTTCGCTGTCTCAGCTTTTGGATTAATTATTTTATAGTAAATATCATGAGATAACGCATTTGATATTGCTAACACTAATCCATCTGCAGTTGACATGGCAGCTGCCATACCTCCAGCAGCAACTAGACCTGAAATTACATAAGGTAATCCTGCAATCTCTGGTGTTGCTAATACAACAGCTTTACCACCCATAAAGAACTCATTAAGTTCAAGAGTTCCATTACCATTAAAGTCACTGATAAACATTAAGTTTGCTTGGTTCCAATTTTGATACCAATCAATAGCTTGAACTTCCGCAATTGTTTTACCAATAATTCCAGTCGGTAGCGTTGGGTCTATTAAAGATAGTTTAGATAATGTAGCTAACATCGGTGCAGAAGAATAAAGTAGGAAAATAAAGAATAGTGACCAACCTACTGATCTTCTTGCAGTTCTTACACTTGGAGTTGTAAAGTATCTCATCATAACGTGAGGTAGTGATGCAGTTCCTGCCATCATACACACTGCTAATGAAATAAATGCCCAAGGAGTTGCATTAACCGAAGAATGCGCTTTAGTTATTCCAGCTAAACCTTTTGGAACTGTTGCTAAATCAGCAGCAGAGTTTTTAACAAAACCAAATTGACCTTCTAGTTCTGCAATTCTTGCAACTTCATCAGCTAACATAAAGTGTGGGAAGAAACCTGCTCCCAACTTACTGCTAATCCAAAATACTGGAAGTAAGTAAGCTATAATTAATACAATGTATTGAGCTACTTGAGTCCAAGTAACAGCTCTCATTCCACCAAGCATTGAGCACATCAAAATACTTGCTAACCCTACATAAACAGCTATCCCAAATGGAATATCTAATGCTACAGATGCAATTGTACCTGTTGCATTAATTTGTGCTGTTACATAAGTGAATGAGGCTACTGTTAAAACTATGACTGCACTAAATCTTGCTAAGTTACCACCATAACGTGTTCCTATAAAATCTGGAACAGTATAACATCCAAATTTTCTAAGATACGGTGCTAATAACGAAGCAACTAGTACATATCCGCCAGTCCACCCAACAAGTAGAGCCATATATCCATAGCCTTTGAAATAAATTCCACCTGCCATAGCAACGAAAGATGCACCTGACATCCAGTCAGCAGCAGTTGCCATACCATTGAAGACAGTTGGAACTTGTCTTCCAGCTACATAATAAGCATCAACTTGTAGTGTTCTAGATAACCAACCAATTAAAGCATAAATCAATACTGTAAAAGCTACAAAAAAGATACCAATCAATTTTGCAGACATTCCAGCTTGTTCAGCTATTGCCATCAGAATAATAAATACAAGAAATCCTCCGGTATATATTCCGTAGACCTTTGGTAAATTATCTATAAATTTACCTTTTATCATTTGTCACCCTCTCTTTCAGAAAACCCGAACTCATCATCTATTTTCTCTTGTCGACCCGCAAACCAGAAAATTAAAATGACGAAGATCGCAAGTGATCCTTGACATGTAAACCAATACGTTAAAGGATATCCAAATGGTTTAATGCTAGATTCTTGCATTTCGGCTCCGAAGAGAAAGATGCCAATTGAGAAAACAAACCAAATTGCCAATGTAATAAAAAGCAAATTTCTGGTTTTTTCCCAGTGTTGTTCTTGTTTTGACATTTTTTTCTCTCCCTATAGGTTAAAGAAATAACCTTACTGATAATCAAATTTATTTAAACCCTTAAAAACACTCGATATTGTGGCATTTTTACATTATACATCAACATATTAGGTAGATAAATGGCCCTCAAATACAGATTCAATCTTAAAGATATAAAACTTGAAGACTTTAAAGTTTATTTAGTTGCGATGTTTAAAGGCATTTTGCCTAAGAAGAAAATTAAGAACATTGATGATCTTAGGCAATTTATTCAGCAAAAATCTGCTTGGGTATCTCAAGTTACTTTATATAACTATTTAAAAACGAGAATGGGAACTAAGTGGGTTCTGCATTTTGATGACGAAAAGTTCTTAACTTCAATAAATACTGCAAAGTGGAATATTTATGCAATATCTCTTCAAGATTTGTCATTTTATACAATCTCGTATTTATATGTTTTTTATAATTATAAGGAAACAGACAAAGCATCTGAAATTTACAATAATATTCTCAATAAAGAGTTAGAAAATGGTATGCCCGCAGAGATTGTTGATGAGGCAAGAATAAGTTTTAAAAAAAGATTAGATCAAATTAAGTGGGAGGAATATTATAAATCTTGGCCATTTAATGAAAGTGCTTTGGCTTTATATAATTGGGCTCCTGTTGCGAATGAATTAAAAACTTTAGATAGGAAAATTGTTTTGAATTCAATGATTTTAAAATGGGACAATATTAAAGAGGAGTTTTCGAAATTAATAAAGATCTAAATATTTTTTCTATTGTCTACCAAACTGTCAACAACCGAAGGATCTGCTAAGGTCGTTGTATCTCCTAATTGACCATGTTCATTCGCAGCTATTTTTCTCAAAATTCTTCGCATTATTTTTCCAGATCTAGTTTTTGGAAGTCCTGGAGCAAACTGTATTAAGTCCGGTGTAGCAATTGGACCAATTTGTTTTCTAACCCAAAGTTTTAAATCTCTTTCTAAATCAAGAGTACTTTTTTCCCCTGCATTTAAAGTCACATAACAATAAAGTCCATTGCCTTTAATATCGTGTGGATAGCCAACCACTGCTGCTTCAGCAACTTTAGGATGAGCTACAAAAGCACTTTCGATTTCCGCAGTACCTAAATTATGTCCGGATACTATTATGACATCATCTACTCTTCCAGTTATCCAATAATAACCATCTTTATCTCTTCTACATCCGTCTCCTGTAAAATATTTTCCATCAAACTGTGAAAAATATGTATCAATAAATCTCTGGTGGTCTCCATACACAGTTCTCATTTGTCCTGGCCAAGATTGTGCTATACATAATCTTCCTTGAGATTCTCCTTTTAATACTTTTCCATCTTTATCTAATATTTCTGGTTTTATCCCATAAAATGGTTTTGTTGCAGAGCCAGGTTTTAAATCTATTGCTCCTGTTTGTGGACTTATTAATATCCCACCTGTCTCAGTTTGCCACCAGGTGTCAACAATTGGACATCTGCTATCTCCAACAGTTTTAAAATACCATTCCCAGGCCTCAGGATTTATTGGCTCTCCAACAGTACCTAAAAGTTTTAAAGTTTTTCTAGAAGTTTTTTTAACAGGTTTATCTCCTTCTCTCATTAGAGCTCTAATTGCCGTAGGAGCAGTATAGAAAATATTGACCTTATATTTATCAACTATTTGCCACCATCTTGATGTGTCAGGATAAGTTGGAATTCCCTCAAACATTATTGTAGTTGCGCCATTAGCAAGTGGTCCATAAATAATATAACTGTGTCCAGTAACCCACCCAATATCAGCTGTGCACCAATAAATATCTTTTGGTTTGTAGTTGAAAATATATTGGTGGGTCATTGATGCGTAAACCATATAACCACCAGTTGTATGAAGAACCCCTTTTGGCTTTCCAGTTGAACCAGATGTGTAAAGAATAAACAGAGGATCTTCAGCACTCATTTCCTCAGGCTCACATTTTGATGATACTTTTTTAGTCATTTGATGATACCAAACATCTCTATCATTAAACCAATCTATTTTCTTAGTACCAGTTCTTTTTACTACAATACATTTTTTAACATTCGGACAGCTTTGCAGGGCTTCATCAGTAATAGATTTCAATGGAATTGTTTTACCACCTCTAACTCCTTCATCTGCAGTTATTACATAATCGGATTCACAGTCATTAATTCTTCCCGAAATACTATCTGGAGAAAAACCACCAAATATTATTGAGTGAACTGCACCTATTCTTGCACATGCCAGCATTGTATAGGCAAGCTCAGGTATCATAGTTAGATAAATTGTTACTCTATCTCCTTTTTGAACTCCTAAATTTTTTAAACCATTTGCAGCTTTGGAAACTTCTTTATGTAATTCTTTGTAGCTAATTTTCTTTTGAACTTTTGGATCATCACCAACCCAGATAATTGCAGTTTTATTGGCATTCTTTTTTAAATGTCTATCAATACAATTTGCTGATGCGTTTAATGTACCATCATAAAACCATTTTATATGAACATCATCTTTACTATATTTCACATCTTTAATTTTTTTATAAGGCTTAATCCAACTAATTCTTTTTCCTTCTTTTTTCCAAAAGCCATCATTATCTTTTATTGACTCATTATATTTCTTTAAATATTGAGACTTATTAATAATTGCTTTACTTATCCAATCTTTTTGCGTTTTATAAATGGTTTCTTTAATTTTTTTGGAAGATATCTTTTTTTTTGTCTTTTTTTTCTTAGGCATGAATTTTTTTTTATTGAATTCTACCCATGTTCAAAATTATTTTCCAGCTTTTAGTATCAATTGGCATAACTGAGAGTCTACTTTGTTTAATCAGTGATAAGTTCTCTAAAGCCTTTGTTTTTTTGATATTTTTAAGTGTTACAGGATTTTGAAGTTTTTTTTTAAATTTAACCTTAACTGCAACAAACCTTTTTTTCTTATCTGTTGGATCAATGAATGCAGTTTTTATAACTTCAACAATGCCAACAATCTCTTTTCCTATATTAGAATGATAAAAAAAACAAAGATCTCCCTTTTGCATTTTTTTTAAATTATTCGCTGCTTGATAATTTCTAACACCATCCCAATCAGCACCTTTTTCTCCAGCTTTGATTTGTTGATCTATCGACCAAACGTCAGGTTCAGATTTCATTAACCAATATTGCATCTAATTTTTTTTATTCTTCTTTTCTTTTTTAAGTTTTCTTTTTTCTTTTAAAGATAGCTTAGCTTTTTTCATTACACTTGCATCCTTAAATGATTTACCACTGTATCTTTTTGACATTTATAATCTAACTCCTGCTCCTTTTAAAAATTTTGCTTTTTCATCAAGCGGAAGTCTTGGATTTGCTGCTAGATCTAAGTTATCAAATTTTTTGACTTTATACTTTTCAAGACCAACAAGTGCAATCATAGCTGCATTATCACCACATAATTTTGGTTCAGGAAAAATTGGTCTAAAATTATTTTTCTTACATACTTTTATCAATTTTTTTCTTATTCCTATATTAGCCGCAACACCTCCAGCAATTACAAAAGATCTATCTTTCTTTCTGCTGGTTTTTTTGAATTCCTCAAATGCTACTTGCGTTTTAACTTCTAAAATTTCTTCAATTGTTTTTTGAAAAGATGCTGCAAGATCATATTTCTCTTGCTTAGATTTTATAGTGTTAGATATTCTTAAAATTGCTGTTTTAAGACCTGCAAAAGATAAATTACATCCTCCTTTATTAATAATTGGTTTAGGAAGTTTAAATTTATTTGCATCTCCCTGCTTAGCAAAACCTTCTAACTTTGGTCCCCCTGGAAAATCAATTCCTAAAAGTTTTGCGGTCTTGTCAAATGCCTCTCCTAATGCATCATCAATTGTTGTTCCTAATCTTTTATAATTTCCAAGCCCATTCACACTTAGATATTGAGTGTGTCCACCCGAAATTAACAATAGTAAATATGGAAAATTTAACTTTGTACTAAGTCTTGGACTTAAAGCATGTCCTTCAAGATGGTTTACTCCAATAAAAGGTACATTTAAGCTAGCAGATAAAGCTTTACCAAAATTTAAACCGATAGTAAGGCAAACAATTAAGCCTGGACCAGATGTTGAGGCAATTGCAGAAACATCATTTAAATTCACACCACTTTCATTAATTGCTTTTTTTGCAATTAAATCGATTTTTTCAACATGAGACCGTGCTGCAAGTTCAGGAACTACACCTCCGAATTCTTTATGAATATCAAATTGACTTGAAACTACGTTAGATAATATTTTTATCTTACCATTTTTATCTTCTTCTATGATTGATACTGCTGTTTCATCGCAACTTGTCTCAATTCCAAGGATTATTTTTTTTTTATTCATAAATATTTATAATTAATACAATTAAACTATAAGAATGTAATAAAAATAAGAATTATGAGAAGAGATAAATTCATTGTTGGTACTCGAGGAAGTAAGTTAGCTCTAATTTATACTGAAAAAGTGATCAAGTTTCTTAAAAATGTTTCATCAACTGATATAGAAATAAAAAAAATAGTCACCAGTGGAGATGAAAACCAAAAGGATAGGTTGTCAAATATTGGAGGGAAAGGCTTATTTTCAAAAAAAATTGAAACAGAATTAATTAATCATAAAATTGATATTGCAGTTCATGCTTTAAAAGATATGCCATCAATCGAAACTGAGGGTTTGATAACAAATTTTTATTTAAAAAGAAATTCTCCTAATGAAATATTTATTAGCAATAACAATATCAAGTTCCAGGATCTTAAACCAAATTCAACTATTGGAACTTCTTCGTATAGAAGGGAATACCAACTCCAGAGTATTAGATCAGATTTAAATTATAAATTAATAAGAGGAAATGTGGACACTAGGATCAATAAGTTAGAGAATGGAGATTACGATGCCATTTTACTTTCCAAAGCTGGCATAGAAGCTTTGGGACTGACAAATAAAATAACACAGGAATTTGATACAGAGGAGCTAATACCATGTGCCGGACAAGGAATTATTGCCATACAATGTAGAAAAAATGATAAAGACGTAATAAATATATTGGAAAAAATTAATGATAATCAGTCAAGAGTAATTGCAAATGCTGAGAGAAATATTTTGAAAATTCTTGAGGGTGATTGTGATACAGCAGTTGGTGTATATGCGAAAATTACGAAAGATATTGTAAATATTAAAGCAGAACTTTTCTCAGTTGATGGCAAACAGAGATTTTATGTTGATGAAAGTGAAAATGAAAAAATGATTAATGATCTAAGTATTAAGATTGGAGAAAAATTAAAATCAGAATCAAAAGGATCATACAAAAGGTAAAATGCATATTTTATTAACAAGACCACTAGAAGATAGTAAAGAATTAATTTTAAGATTTAGTTCTTTGGGGCATAAAGTTTCTCACCTACCCGTAATAAAAGTTGAACCAATTAAATATGATGAACCTGACTATAGCCAATTTAAGGGAGTAATATTTACAAGTTCCAATGCAATAAAGAATTTAGACTTAACTAGAGTTGATAAGAAAATTGAATGTTTTTGTGTCGGTTCCGCAACAGAAAAAATTGCAAAGTTAAAGGGTTTTCAAAATATTATTTCTGCAGAAGGAAACGTAAATAATTTAAAAGAATTAATATTACAAAACTTTGACTCAAAAAATGGATCACTTCTTTACGTAAGTGGTCAAGTAGTTTCCAGTAGATTAGATAAAGATCTTATTGCAGAGGGTTATTCTTTGAAGAGACTGATTAATTATACAGTTTCACCAACTCAAAAAATAAAGGAGGAATTTAGAACAGAGTTGAAAGCCTCGATTCCCGATATAATTTATATCTACTCAGAAAATAGCGCTAAGAGTTTATTAAATTTACTTAAAAAATATAATCTTTTAGACAGTTGGATGGATACTAATTTGATGTGTATGGGTGAAAAATCATCATCAATTTTAAATGAGATTAAGTGGAAAAAAATTTTTCTATTTAACCCTGGTGAAGAAGAGTTTTTGCTATATAAAATTTAGCCATGGATGTTTTTGATAATTTTACAGGTCTATTTTTATCAGTTTGGAAAAAAGGAATATTGGGTGTTAACTTTGTAGAGATCTTAATAGGTCTTGGCATATTCTTTATATTCCTAGTTTTTAGAGGCTTGATTAGTAAATTAGTAATAAGAAAATTAGAACTAATTTCAAAAAGAACCACCAATAAACTTGATGATACTTTTGTTAAGGCAATGGAGGGACCAGCAAGATTTCTTCCAATTGTTTTAGGAGTATTTTTTGCAAGTTACTATATGTCTTTTTCAGAAGACACCAGATTATTTTTAGACAATGTAAATAGAACTTTAATTACAATTCTACTTTTTTGGATTATCCACCAAATAATTGAGCCAATCTCTTATATTCTAAGTGGTTTTGATAAAATTTTAACTAGAGAATTAATCGGCTGGATCATCAAATCTCTTAAAATTTTAATTTTAATTTTAGGTGCTGCAGCAGTTTTAGAGTTGTGGGGAATAAAAATTGGTCCAATAATAGCTGGACTAGGATTATTTGGTGTTGCTGTTGCATTAGGAGCTCAAGATTTATTTAAAAATTTAATTTCAGGAATTTTGGTTCTTGTAGAAAAAAGATTTAAAATGGGCGATTGGATTGAAGTTGAAGGAATAATCGAGGGAGTAGTTGAAAAAATAGGTTTTAGATCAACCGTTATAAGAAAATTTGATAAATCTTTAGCTATTATACCTAATTTTCAGTTTGCAGAAAATGCTGTGATTAACAAAAGTCAAATAACTAATTGGAGAATTAGTTGGACAATAACTCTTCAGTACGACTCAACGGTAGAACAGTTAAAAACTATTAGAAATGACATAGAGAATTTTATTAATCATTCAGAAGATTATGAAACAGCTGTTGGAGTATCAGTAAGAGTAGATAAATTTTCCGATAGCTCAATAGATATGTATGTGAGATGTTACACAAAGACAAATAGTTGGAGCGAAATGTTATTAGTAAAGGAAAGACTTGCAATTAAGATTAAAGAAATTGTAGAGGGTAACAAAGCCTCTTTTGCTTTCCCAAGCACATCTGTTTATGTAGAAAAGAAATGATAGCTATATTTTATTTAGTTCTCCAACTTTTGAAATTATATTCATATGTTGTGATAGCCAACGTTGTTATTAGCTGGTTAGTAGCTTTTAATGTCTTGAATACATCGAACAGATTTGTTTATTCAATTTTAGAATTTACCTATAAGCTTACCGATCCAATTCTCAACAAAATCAGGGGTTTTTTACCTAGCCTTGGTGCTTTTGATATATCGCCAATCATTCTTCTTTTGTTGATATGGTTTATAGAAATGTGTATGAAGCTCTACATAGCACCACTAATTTTTTAATATCATGATTTTAATTGATGGAAAAAAACAATCAGCTGAACTAAGAGAAGAACTAAAACAAGAAGTTGAGGGTTTAAAACAGAAACACAATAAAGTTCCAGGTCTTACAGTAATTTTAATTGGTGACTTAGCCCCAAGCCAAATTTATGTAAGAAATAAAGAAAAATCAGCAAAACAAGTTGGTTTGAAATCAGAAGTTATAAAATATCCAGATACAGTAGATGAAAAGACTGTTTTAAATAAAATAGAGGAACTTAATAAAGATGAAACAGTTTCAGGAATTTTAGTTCAATTACCATTGCCCAAACATATCAACAAGCAACATGTTATTGAAACTATCTCACCACACAAGGATGTAGATGGTTTACATCCAATGAATGTGGGTAATCTATCGTCTGGATATCAAGGATCAATTCCTTGTACACCACTTGGATGTTATTACTTATTAAAAAAAATTGAACCCAACCTAACGGGAAAAAAAGCCGTCATGATTGGTAGATCAAATCTAAATGGAAAAGCTATGGCGCAGCTTTTACTTCAAGAAGATTGTACAGTAACGATTACTCATTCAAAAACTAAAGATCTTCAGCATGAGTGCTTAGAGGCAGATGTGATTGTTGCAGCAGTTGGAATTCCTGAACTTATAAAGGGAGATTGGGTAAAAAAAGATGCAATAGTAATAGATGTCGGAATAAATAAAACAGAAAATGGTATAGTGGGTGATGTAAATTTTGAAGAAGTTTCAAAAGTTGCAAAAGCTTTAACTCCAGTTCCAGGTGGCGTTGGACCTATGACAATTGCATGTCTTTTAAAAAATACAATTGAGTGTTTCAAAAGATCCTTAATTAATTAAAGATAATTGCCAAAGTTAGCAATTTTAATTCTTATTTTTTTTATCTATAATTCTTTATCATTAGCTATGGAAAAAATGCCTTATCATCACTTACCAGACGGTAGCTTCAGAAATCCAGAGGGCTCACCTGAGAGAAATTCTAATTTCAAATGGTCCTTTAAAGTATTCAACAAAGAAAAGAAAAAACTTAATATGTCTGTTCCCAAGGATCATGTCGTTGATAAACAAAGAGTTCTTTCAAATTTAGAAAATTTAAAAAATGATGATTATGTTGGTTGGATTGGGCATGCAACTTTCTTAATTAAGCTTGGAAATACAACAATTATAACTGATCCTGTCTTTTCAAAAAATGCAGGTCCACTAATTTTTGGTCCAAAAAGATATGTTAAAACAGCACTAGATTTAAATGAAATTCCTAAGACACACTTATTTCTTCTAACTCATAATCATTACGATCATCAAGATATGACTACAATTAAAAGATTTCCTTTTAAGGATGCAAAAGTTTTACTTCCTCTAAAGCTTGGAAAGTATTTCATGCGAAATAGCTACAAAGATGTGAACGAAATGGATTGGTATGATGAAATTAAAGTTAATGAAGAGCTTAAAGTAACATTGTTACCAGCAGTTCACTGGTCAAAAAGAAGCTTAACAGATACAAATAAAACTTTATGGGGAAACTTTTTAATTGAGTACAAAGATAAAAAGATACTCTTTGCTTGTGATACTGGAGTTGGAAATATTTATAAAGAGTTAGGTGAAAAATATGGACCTATTGATTTAACACTCATTAATATTGGAGCTTATAATTTTTATCCATTATCACCTAATAAAGATAAATCTTCTTACCATACTAATCCTGAAGAGGCTTTAAGTATTGCAAGAGATCTTAAAAGTAAAAAAGTTTTAGGGATGCACTGGGGTACTTTTGTTTTATCTTTAGAGCCAATAATGGAGCCACCCGTTAGATTTAAAGATAATGCAGAAAAATATGGTTTTAAAAAAGAAGATGCAATTATTTTTAAAATTGGTGAATTTCAGTCTTTAAAAAATTTAGGAATTTAACAACAGCCGCAAGTTTTCTTTTGCTTACTTTTTTCTTCTTTTAACAATTTTTCTTCAGCTTTTGCTATTTCTAGTTCTTTTACACTTTCTTCTGAAGCAGTTTTTTCTTGCAATAGTTTGTTTTCAAAATATGCATAAAGAGAGTTAAAGCCTAGCTTAGAAGCTTTTTTTTCTTCATAGTTTCTTCTTCCCTTTAAATTTTCAATTAATTCTAATATTTGTGGGTTCTGCATATTATTTTTATCTCATAAATTAAAAAAATTTCAATTATAATTTATTCAAGGTTTTCAACTACTTTAGGAATATATTTTTTAAAGTTAAAAAAACCTTTGTTACAAAACTTCCATGAATTTTGATCTAATTTTCTATAAAGAAACTCAATATTTTTTAGCGAGTTTTGATTTATATAATCTAAATTTTCTCCAACAGTTGGATAAAGGCAGTAACAACTTTCTAAGTTTTTAATTTCGTTAATATCAATAATCTCACAATTAATTGATTTTTCCTCTAACCTTTTCTTTTGTTCCTCAATCAAACTAACCTTAAAATTCAGTACATTTTCACTAAGTTTAATATTTCTATTTTCATTTTTATTATCAATAAGAAGAATTTTTTTGAATTTTTGTAGTGCAAAGTCAGTGATTTCAAATGCTAAATTATTTTCGAAAACTAGTAAGTTTTTCTCTTCAATATTTATCGGATTTTCAAAAGTTTTATGGAGAATAGTATAATTTTTATCACTTATTATTGGGGGTGCATTTTCGTTAAGTTTAATATTTTCAAATCTATTATTTGTAAATTTTTTAATATTCCATTCACTTGCAAGATAATGTTTCCCTTGAGTTTGTATACCTGCAACCCAACGCCAGCCCAAGGTATTAGATGCAGTATCACCATCATATAAGTGTTGCATAAAAAATTCAGCACCAAGTTGCCAAGGTAAGTCTAGTGTAAATATCCAAATGCTAGCAAACCACATTCTGGTATGATTATGCAAATAATTATAAGTCTTAAGTTCGTTTACCCATTCATTGAAGCATTCAATTTCAGTGTTGCCCTCAATGGCATTTAAGTAACTTTTATTATCTTTAAATTTCTCTTTTATTCTTTTTAAATCTAATAAATAATCATCCCAAACTCCTGATCTTAGTTCTAACCAACCTTTCCAATATGTTCGCCACAAAACTTCTTGAATAAATTTTTCATTTTTTGAAAAGGAAAATTTTTCCAGTGACTTACTAATCACTTCTTTTTCATTAATCACCCCATGTGTAATATATGGTGATAAGCAAGACGTATTAGATCGTTTATCAGGACCAAAATCAAAATTTCTTAGTCTCGAATACTCTCCTAAGTTTTTCTCAATGAAGATGTTGAGATTTTCAACAGCTGTTTGTCTTGTTGGTTTTAAATTCATAATTAAAAATTTTACTTTAGATAATTTATATTAGAAAAATGTAAAGGGCCCAAAAAAACCTAATTGGGCCCTTAATTATTATTGGAGAATAATTTCGTTGTTTTTGACTGATTTACTTTTTGTGGGACTAAAAAATTTACTATCATCTACATACTTACAATGGGTGCAATTATGCCCAGCTTCAGGAATTTTTTCTTCAGATAATAACGCCACAACCTCTTTAAGAAATTTGAAGAATTTAATATCATCTCTAGGAATTTCTTGCCACTTAACTTTATTTTTAAAGAAAAAATCTTTTTTAGCATTCTTTAAAAATTTTTCAGGTTCTAAAACAAATAAACCTATTCTTGAGATCGGTTTAAGTGATGGTTTACCATCCGCTGCATTTTCAAGTGCAAGTGCATAGGCATGAAGTTGTCTTGAGTATTTCTCAACATTTTGATCTTTAACGCTGCTTGTTTTAAAATCTATTACTCCATAAGTGTTGTCATCGAAACCCAAAACAGTATCTGTAACACCTTTGATAAAACATTTATTACCAGTATGTCTATCAGCAAAGGGCCGAGATTGGACCCACTTGGATCCAAACTCGATTTTACCTTCTGGGAGAGTATCAGAGATATCTTTTGGTGATTTTCCTTCAAAATGATCCTTCATGATAGAGTCAATTTTGATGAAGATACTGGGCATGATGCTTCTAGGTCTATTAAAGCCATGCTTAACTTTAAGATAGAAGCACCTTTTACATTCGTCATACAAAAATCCAAAATCACTTGGACTTAACTTAAATATATCGTTCATATTACCTCCTTTCCTTAGTTAAGTGGTATGACTGTTGCACCAGCTTGCTCGTTGTACCTAGGTAGACGACCAAATTCTTGTTTAAACTCATCTAAAAACTGGCTTTCCCAAAGAACCTGTTCCTTCTCCTCTGATAGAAGTGAGTACTCAATTTTATCAAACTTCCAGTTACCTCTATGAATATCTTTAGCTCGAGATTTGATAGATTTTCCTCTTCCAATGTAAACAATTTCTGCACCATCTAGGTATCTGTATACTCCACCTAAAGTTGGTAGACCTGTAGCATCAGCTGCAGATAGCTCAAAGCAAGGATCAAGATCAAATACAAATGAATTTGCATCTCTTTCGAATTGTTTAACTTCAATTCTTCTAGCTGATCTTTTCTTGTCACTAATCCTTTTCAACTTTGGTTGATACTGAATAAGATTACGACATGAAACAAATCCTCTCCTATGATCCTCAGAATTTCTTGACCGAGTAATTTTGAAGTTACTGTCACTTTCTTCCATGTTATTGAGAACACATCTTACTTTAGTTGCTTTCTCATTATCGGAGTCATTTAACTCAATCATCACATTCATGAACTTTGATACATCAACAATTTTATTTAAGGAGGCATTAAAAGTAATGCCATCCTTATAAATTGTAATACTAGGTTCAGTTAGTCTGAAATGACTATCTCGTTTCCAAGCGGTCCAATTATCTTTAGTCATAAATTGCCTCCGCTTTAATTACTGGTGTTACATCAACAGCAATTACAGATATAAGCATCTGCTTAGTTTTGTAGTCACCTCTTATTTCTCTCATCAATGGCAGCGTTAATGCTAGTTTTTGAGAGCTGTCGTAACCAAGTTTAGGTGCAAAAGCTGTTTCAATTTTTTCGAACAACTTTGGCATCCACATCTCAGGTTCATGAAGAGCTTCTTTAGGAATTGCAACAGTTTCAACTCTTACATCAAGCACCTCCTCTGATTTGCCATCATATACATCTCTTGCAATTTGAATGGGTGATGGATTACCCATTGGTAACAAATTTAAATTTTCTTTTTTTTTCATAAAACCTCCTTTAGGTTTTGATGCCTCCAAGATAGAAAGAAAAGAAAAGACAAGGGTCTTGGAAGCATCGGGGTTAATTTATCCCTTGCGCTTCCATACAATTAGATATGTTGATTAATTTATCTAGTTTACAAAGGATTGTATTGGATTTTAAAGGTTTACAAATCTTATTTTACTGAATTTCCAAAGTATAATTGTCTTTTAATAGAACCTAGAGTTTTGTCTGCATGTATATTGATTATATCTTTATAATTTTCATTATAATTTCTATCAATTATTTCTTTATTTCCAAAAACTATCTCTGAAACAGAGTCAAGAATAATTTGATTTGTTACAATCATAGTATTTTGTGATTTTATTTCACTATGTTGCAAATTAAAATTCCAACCTTTTATCTTAGTTCTGAAATAAATATTTACTCCATTAGCTAATAAATTATTAAATATTTCTAATCCTTTAATTTTATACTGAAGTTTTTCCTTTGAAGTTGGAAATCCTAGGCTAATTATTTGGTTATGATTATTTGTAATTGCCAATTCAGCTCTTTTATCTAATATTTCTGAGAAGTTTATTATTGATTGAATAATATTTTGGTTAGTAATTTCAGCTGTATCAAAATCACACGAAAATTGTTTGTTGTGATGTCCTTTAAATTCTAATAGCGGATCTCCCCCTTCTTCTTTGATAAAAGGTTTTATTTCATCATCTGCTTTGCTAATTATAGCTGCTTTTAAATCTTTTTTGGCTGTTTCAATTAAATCCTCTCCCCATGTTTTATCATGAACACCATCCCAAATTTCTTCAAACGTTAATAAATCGTGTTTGTTGATATTAATCTCAAATTTTTTATCGTTTTTTTTAATATTAACAATCTTGTTTTTATTAATATTTTTTTTATCATCACTTGTCTCTATAGTTTCGTTTTTTAACTCTACTTCTTTTAATTCTTTTATTTTTGAAATTGTTCCAGAGATTATATCTTTTGTTTGACCAATATATTTATCAACAAATTTTCCTGCCTCTTGAAAACCATCATTTAAGCCATCTTCGTATGTTTTATTAACTGTCCCTTTAATTTGATCATTTTGTGTTTGAATGCTTGTTGAAATACATTCTCTCAAATGCTCAGCTGTTATTAAATTTTTATCTTTTTTATTTGCTCTTTCTTTCAAAAACATAAAATTTTCATAAACTTTTCTTTTAGTTTTTAAGTTTCTCCTACCAGTTTCCATATTATAAAATGTTGTATAATAATTATTATTTTTTCCAGAGCTACCACTCACTGCATCTAAAAAATCTGACCATATAAATTTTTTATCATCAAATCTTTTTTTGAAATCCACAATAAACTTTTGTTGATCTATCAATTGCCAATTATCATCTAAGATTTTTTCAAATGCATCGTTGTCACTTGAATTATTATCTTTTTTAGATAGCTTATTATCACTTACATTTGACATAATATTTATGTGGTAACTTAAAAAGAGATTTCAAGCTTTTAAAGACTTTATCTAAGCTTTTTCTTGTGTAAGTTGATAAATCTTTCAACATTTTCCTTGTTGAAAGTTTTATTTTCCTCGAAAGAGACTTTTTTCATTGAGTAGGCATTACTGGAAGTTTGTCTGGATTGAATTGTAATATTACCTTTATAAAGTTTTAGTTTAACTGATCCATTCACTTTGTTTCTTTTTAGATCGACTATTTTTTGTAGTTTAAATCTTTCCTTAGAATACCAATAACCATTATAAACGAGCTCTGCATACCTTGGCATAACCTCATCTTTTTTATGCATTGTATCTTTATCTAGAGTAACAGATTCTATTGCTCTGTGTGCCACAAGCAATAATGTTCCTCCAGGAGTTTCATAAACTCCTCTAGACTTTATTCCAATAAATCTATTCTCAACTAAATCCACTCTTCCTATTCCATTTTTGCCAGCTAGTTGATTGAGTTTACTCAATACTTTCGCTGGAGATAATTTTTTTCCATTTAAACCAACAGGGTCACCATTTTTGTAATTAATAGTGATAAAGCTTGGTTTATTTGGAGCCTTTTCAGGAGAGGTTGTTCTTTGAAAAATAAATTCAGGTGCAGAATTTTTAGGATTTTCTAAAACTTTTCCCTCTGTTGAAGTATGAAATAAATTATCATCAACTGAGAAAGGTGGTGCACCTTTTTTATCTTTTGGAATAGGTATTCCATGTTTTTTTGCATAATTAATTAGGTCTGTTCTTGATTTTAATTTCCAAATTCTCCATGGCGCAATTATTTTAATTTTAGGACCAAAGTAATGATATCCCAATTCAAATCTTACTTGATCATTTCCTTTTCCTGTCGAACCATGTGAGACAGCATAAGCATTAAATTTTTTAGCAACCCTGATTTGATCTTTTGCAATTAGTGGTCTTGCAATAGATGTACCTAATAAATAAACACCCTCATAAAGAGCATGACCTCTAATCATTGGATATACATAATCCTTAACAAAAATGTTCTTTAAATCTTGAATTATGATTTTTTTAACTCCCAATTTTTTTGCATTCTTAATTATTTTTTTTCTATCCATTTCCTGCCCAACATCAGCAGTGTATGCTATTACTTCAGCATCATAATTTTCTTGAAGCCATTTAAGAATGATAGACGTATCCAAACCACCTGAATAGGCGAGTACAATCTTCTTTTGTTTTTTCATTTAAGTGCAGCTTTTTTTTGCAGCGTTATAAGCTTTGGTAAAACCCATCAATGAATAGTCATCTGTAGTTCTTGTGCCACTTTGTTTGTAGGCTGTTATCATCAGCCTTGAGGCCTTTTTCATTCTTTTAATTATTTTTTGCTCTGTTTTTCCACTTGAAATCCATGCAAATTTATTTTGTGGCAAATCAAATTCAAATTTAGATTTTCCTGAAGTAGCTAAAATTGCGTTTTGAACATTAAAGTCATAACCAGAGGTTATGCTCACTTCATCTGAAATCTTATCCTCAGGTCTAAAAGATACAAATAATCTTGCTTCTCTGTTGCTTGCCTTAGGAGACTGGCTTACTGGTATCGAATAAGCAAAACAGATTTTTCCAGTTTCATTAAAAACTGAAACAGCATTCCAATCTTTAAAAGTACCTAACTTTGTTAAGTCTTCTGATTGGACAGATGAGATTATAAATACTGTTAATATAAGTGTTTTTAAAAATAATTTTTTAATTATGGACATGGATTAGGATATTTTTTTTGTACATTATTTATTTCTTTAATTACTTCACTATCAAGATTCACTTTTACACTTTCTACGTTAGTTTTCAACTGCTCCATAGTTGTTGCTCCAATTATCACACTCGTCATAAAGTCTTGGACTTCACAGAATTTTATGGACATTTGACTCATATCTAGATCATATTTTTGACTAATTTTGTAATATTCTTCAACTGCATTTTCCATATTTGGCTTTCTATATCTTGTCCAAAAATCAAAATCTCTCTCCATTCTTGAACCTTTAGGAAACTGTTTATTTCTATATTTTCCGCTTAAGTAACCACTTGCAAGTGGTGAATAAGCTAAACATCCAATGTTCTCCCTTATTGATACTTCAGCTAACCCTACTTCATAAGATCTATTTAGCAGACTGTATGGATTTTGAATTGCCATCATTCTTGGAAGATCTTTATCTTTTGCAAGTTGAAGATAATTCATCACTCCCCATGGAGTTTCATTTGATAAACCAACATATCTAATTTTGCCTTGTTCAATAAATTTTTTTAAGTTCTCCAAAACATCTTCAAATTTATTCCAGTCATTTTCTTTGTGCTCGTAACCCAATTTTCCAAAGTTATTTACGTTTCTTTCAGGCCAATGTAATTGATAAAGATCAATATAATCAGTTTTTAATCTTTTTAGACTTCCGTGAAGAGCATCCTCTAAGTTTTTTCCAGTAAAACTATTTTCTCCATTTCTCATATATTTTCTACTGGGTCCACCTACCTTGGATGCTAATATTATATCTTTTCTTTTTTTTGTTTCCTCAAACCAATTTCCAATTATAGTTTCTGTATGACCATATGTTTCAGCTTTTGGTGGAACTGCATAGAGTTCAGCCGTATCCCAAAAATTAACCCCATTTTCTAACGAGTAATTCATTTGTTTAAATGCCTCACTTTGGGTATTTTGTTCACCCCAAGTCATTGTCCCAAGACAGATTGTACTCACATTTATGTCAGTATTTCCTAGTTTTTTATAATTCATACTCAGTTATACTTAATGTTTGTTACATTTATTTTGACGACTTGAAAATCTTAAAAAAAAAACTTATATAAATATTATGGAATTCAATAAAGAAAATATTCTAAGAAAAGCAACTACAGCCAAACAAACAGTTGTTATGGATGAAGGCCTGAGAGCCTACATGTTAAAAGTCTATAATTATATGGCAACCGGTGTATTGCTTACAGGTATAATTGCACTTTTATCATTTAAAATGTCTGTTGTAACAGACCCAAATGGTGCGATTGTTGGACTAACTGAATTCGGAAGTGCAATTTATTTATCTGGATTAAAATGGATTGTTATGTTGGCTCCTCTAGGGATTGTGTTCTACATGAGCTTTGGCATAAATAAAATGAGTGCATCAAGGGCTCAAACTACTTTTTGGGTATTTGCGGCTTTAATGGGATTATCACTTTCGTCAATTTTATTAGTATACACAGGTTTAAGTGTAACAAGAGTATTCTTTATTTCTTCAGCAACTTTTGGTGCTATGAGTATTTATGGTTACACAACAAAAAGAGACTTAACCAAAATGGGATCTTTTTTAATGATGGGTTTAATCGGAATCATAATTGCATCAATAGTCAATATATTCTTAAAATCATCGATGATGTATTTTGCAATATCAATAATTGGTGTTCTGGTATTTGTTGGTTTAACTGCATACGATACTCAAAAGATTAAAAATATGTATGCAGCATCTGACAGCGGTGAGTTAATGGGTAAAAAAGCAGTAATGGGTGCCCTAACTTTATATCTAGACTTTATAAATCTTTTTATAATGCTTTTAAGATTATTTGGTCAAAGAAGATAAGCCCTAAATTTTTTTCCAATCAACTTTATTTAAGAGTATTTTTAAATCGTAAGAATTTTTTAAAATTTTACCATTAGTATCTGTAATTAAATATTTTAGATTTTTGTTTGATGGTTTAAAATTTTTACAAATTTTATAAATTGCTCTTTCAGCTGCATTTTTAAAAACACTGAAACTTACTTGTTTTCCAGAAATAGAAAGACCATAATCTTTCCAATTTCCTGAGGAAACCATTTTTGCATAAAGATCTAATATAATTTTTAACTCAGTTCTTTCAAAAAAAAGTTTTTTGTTTTCATCTTTATTTATATTATTTACAACTAGTTTTAAGTTTCTATTCATTTAATTTGTATTTATTTATTAGACCAATTTGAAAAGCGGTAAAAATAAAGGTTATTGGCAACATTCCCCAAACTTTAAAGTTTACCCAGAATTCTTCTGATTGAGTTCTCCAAATAATTTCATTTAATATGGCTAGTCCAAAAAAGAAGTATGTCCATCTTTTATTTAAAATTTCCCATCCTTCATCACTTAAAGGCATAGATTTCCCAAGTAATTTTTTTAAAACTGGTTCATTTGTAAAGTATTTTCCAAACATTAATGCAAGACCAAACAATATATTTATTATTGTTGGTTTCATGTAAATAAATATAGGATCATCAAAATAAATCGTTAAACCACCAAATAATGTAATCAATATTCCACTAATTAGTGGAACTTTTGGAATTGTTTTTTCAACAATCCACATAATTAAAACTGCTATGATAGTTGCAACTATCAGTGGAGGTATCGCAACAATTAAGTTTTTATCACTATTGTAATAAAAATAAAAAAATATTACCAAAGGCCCTAAATCAGTAACAAATTTTAAAACAGATTTATTCACTGCTACATAATAGCAGAATAATAAAACAATCATATTTTTTTTATTGATTTTTATTTTTAAATATCCATATTTATTATGTGACTATTCAAAAAGGAAAATTCTCAATCGGAGACGTTGTAAAACATAAGCACTTCGACTTTAGAGGTGTGATTTATGATGTTGATTTTGAGTTTAATAATTCAGAGGAATGGTATCAATCCATACCAAAAAACGTAAGACCTAGAAAAGACCAACCTTTCTATCATTTGTTAGCTGAGAATGATGAAATAACATACGAAGCATATGTTTCTGAGCAAAATCTATTAGTGGACGACTCTGATGAGCCCATTAAACACCCCTTAATAAATGAAATATTTTCAGGAAAAAGAGGCTCTAGTTATTTCAAACCCTCTAACTAGACACAATTACATCATTTAAACACATTTCGTGCAAATCTTAGACATACATGAAGGTTAAGATATTTAGATATTTTGGCCAAGGATGCATAATTTATCCATTTATTTATCTCCCTCTGTGTTCTTGGTCAGAATAACTCACCATAAAAATTTTCAAAATTTTTTAATTTGATATAGATAGCTAAAAAAATGCTAAATTATTTTAAACCAAAAAACCTAATTCAGATTATCAATAGATCTCAAAAATTTGTCTTTATAATATTTATTTTAATCTTAATTCTTGGACTTGTTGAGGCATTAATTCTTTCACCTGAGGATTATAAACAAAGTGACTCCGTTAGAATTATGTATGTACATGTTCCTGCTGCTTGGATCTCATTAGGAATTTTTTCTTTAATATCAGTTTTATCTTTTGGTATTATTATTTTTAAAAATAAAAATTTTTCACTTATCACTAAAAGTTTAGCTCCATCAGGATTTGTCTTCAATATAATCGCTCTAGTAACCGGATCAATATGGGGAAAACCTACTTGGGGAACGTGGTGGGCATGGGACGCAAGAATTACATCCATGTTATTATTAGCAATATTTTATTTAATGTTTATTTTGTCTTGGAGAATTGCAGGAACAGAGGATAAAGCTGTAAAATTAAGTTCATATATTGCTATATTTGGAGTTATTAATGTTCCAATTATCAAATTTTCTGTCGATTGGTGGTCTACTCTTCATCAACCAGCTTCAATAAATCTTCTAAAAGAAACTTCAATTCATTCGTCAATGCTGCTTCCTTTGGGAATAATGACTGCGGCATTTGCACTTTTTTCGCTTTTGATATTTTTGATGAAATATAATACAGAACTGATAAAAATTAAGAATAAAGGATTAGATAGATTATGATTCAGGACGTTTTATACATGAATGGGTACGGCTTATACGTATGGTCTTCTTTTGTGTTTACTTTATCTTGTTTTTGGATTTTACATTCAGTTATAAAGCTTCAGTTAATTAAAGAGCATAAAAAATTTGAAGCAAAATTTGAAAGTTTAGATATAGAGAAAGTTGAAAAAGCAAAAAAACAAGAAACTTTCAAAGAAATTTTAGCTACTTCTTCAGTTTCTAAGATTTAATTACTTATTTTCATGTATGGTAAAAAAGTAAAATTAAGAGCTGTTTTTATATTATCAATATTTGTTTCTTTAATTTTAGTATCTTTTTTAATTATAAAATCGCTGGAAGAAAATGTAGTTTATTTTAAATCACCAACAGAAATTAAGGTACTTCCTGAAGTTACAAAGAAAAAAATTAGAGTTGGTGGAATGGTAAAAAAAAATTCAATTAATATTAATCAATCTGAAGTAAATTTTGTGATAACTGATTTTAAAAACGAGCTTATAGTAAATTATAAAGGCTCAATACCAAATTTGTTTGAGGAAGAAAAAGGAGTTGTCGCTGAGGGATTTCTTCAAGATAGAAATTATTTTAAGGCGGTGAAAATTTTGGCGAAGCATGATGAAAACTATATGCCCCCAGAGGTAGCAGAGTCTTTGAAAGAAAATTAGAATGGTCAATCAACTAGGCAATTATTCTTTATATATAGCTTTATTAATTTCGATTTTTATAATTATAAAAACCTCATTATCGTTTAGGAATTCCTCTAATGTTTTGAGTGGCAATATTTTTTCGTTAATATCTGTACAATCTTTAATGGTTATAATTAGTTTTCTAACTTTAATTTATGCTTTTGTAACATCAGACTTTAGTAACGAGACTGTTTACAACAACTCTCATACTGCAAAACCTTTATTCTATAAAATTTCAGGGACATGGGGCAATCATGAGGGGAGTTTACTTTTATGGTTATTGGTATTAACAATTTTTTTATTTTTATTTGTAATTGACTCTAAAAATCTTCCTCAAAAATACAGAATTCTTACATTATTTTTTCAGGAAATTATAATTTTTGGTTTTCTTTTATTTATACTTTTTACATCCAATCCCTTTGCAAATATATTTCCAATTCCATCTGAAGGAACAGGACTAAATCCAATACTCCAAGATCCTGCATTAGCAATTCATCCACCTATTTTATATTTGGGTTATGTTGGAACCTCTATTATATTCTCATCTGCTTTAGGTGCAATTATCTCTGGTTCCATTAATAAATCTTGGGCAAGTCACATTAAAAGATGGGTTTTAATTTCGTGGGTATTTTTATCTATTGGTATTCTCTTAGGATCTATATGGGCATATTACGAATTAGGATGGGGAGGTTTTTGGTTTTGGGACCCTGTTGAAAACGTTTCACTAATGCCTTGGCTTTGCCTAACAGCATTATTACACACAGTTTTTACTTTAGAGAAACGAGGAACATTTCAATCATGGGCAATAATTTTATCAATTACTACTTTCTCATTAAGTATGAGTGGAACTTTTTTAGTTAGGTCTGGAATTTTAAATTCAATTCATACTTTTGCCAACGATCCATCACGTGGAGTGTTTATATTGTGTTTTTTATTTGTATTAATTTTTATCTCTATATTTATTTATTTTTTTTATCAAAAAACTATTACGGTTGACTCAACAAAAACTTTTTTAATGAGCAAAGAAACTGCAGTTTTAATCAATAATTTATTCATGATGTTTTTTTTATCAGTAGTTTTGATTGGTACAGTTTATCCAATTTTTTTAGAGGTAATTAACAACGAAAAAATTTCGATCGGACCACCTTTTTACCATAAATTAATTATCCCATTCTTAATTCCATTTTTATTTTTTATGGCAATTGGACCCAATATTAAATGGATAAAAGATAAGATGGGAAAGATTAATTTAAAAGATATCTTTATCTTTATAATACCAATAGTAATTTCTTATATTTTTGTAAATAAATTTGGCGTTTCTTATCTTCTATCTCTTCCTCTATTTATTTTCAGTTTATTTTTATTTTTTGTGACAATTAGAGATTTTTTTGGAAAAAATATTAATATATCTCAAAAAATCTCTCATTTTGGTTTTAGTCTGTTAATTTTAAGTATTTTATTAAATGGTGTTTTGGCCAAAGAACATTCATCAAACATGAGAGTTGGAGATGAAATAAAATTTTTAGATAAAATAATTCAATTCCAAAATATTGAAGTGATTAAAAAACAAAATTATCAAACATTAATTGGCAAATTTAATATTGTTGATGAAAATAATTCATTAAGTTTAAAACCTGAAATTAGAATTTATGACCAACCTCAAACCATTACCAGTGAAGCTGATATTTCCTCTACAATTTTCGCAGATAATTTCTTAGTATTTAATATAATTAAAAACGATGGTTTTTATAATGTGCGATATCAAATAAAACCATTTATGATTTGGATTTGGATTTCAGTCTTATTAATTTCATTGGGTGGAATATTAAGCTTAAAGAAAAAAAATGTCTAAAAATATAAAATTAATTAGTATAGTTTTATTTGCACTTTTTTCTTTTTTTATACTTTTAAAGGGATTAGATAAATCTAATACTTATTCTCCCAGTATTGATAAAAGTAAAATTGATTTCAATTTTAAATCAAAATATCTTTTTTCTGAAAAAGAAGTTTTTTTAAACGAATTATTAAAAAACGAAGGTATGACTTTAATTAATATATGGGCCTCTTGGTGTTTGCCCTGTAAAGATGAGCATGCATATTTATTAAAATTAAAATCTTTAAATAAATTAAATATTATTGGAATTAATTATAAAGATAATGAAAATAATGCTAAAAAATTTCTTAGTGAACTTGGAAATCCTTATACAAATATAATAACTGATCCGAATGGAATAAACTCAATTGAACTGGGGGCATTCGGTGTACCCGAAACTTATTTAATAGAAAATAAATCTAAATTAATTATTAAAAAATTTATAGGTCCTTTAGATGATAATTCGTTTACACAACTCACTAAAATAATTCAATGAATAAGATGAAAATTCTCTTAAAACTAATTATTATTTTTTTGATCTTTCAAAATTTTTCTTCAGCTGAAACTTCACAAAAAGTTGACAAAATTTCAAAGAACTTAAGATGTCTAATTTGTCAAGGTCAATCAGTTTATGATTCTCAATCAGATTTTGCATTAAGTATGAAAATTCTAATACAAAACAAGATTGATGAAGGCAAAAATGATGAGCAGATTTATGATTTTCTTAAAAATAAATATGGGGAGTGGATAGTTTATGATCCAGAAATTAATAAAAATACAATTTTGCTTTGGGTATTACCTTTGATTTTATTTGTTTTTGGCGGTATTTTAATTTACAGAAAAGTATCTATAAAGTAGATACAAATTGTTTATGCAAACCATTTTAAAAATAATTTTAATTTACTTTTTGTTAGCATTTAATTTAGCAAAAGCTGATGGACATAACTCTAATGAAAATTGGAGTTTTTATACTGGAACTTTTGATTTTAGCGATGAAGGAAAAAAGTCTACTTTATTTGGCATACAACATATCAATACAGGAAAAGATAAAGATAGTTTCTTAGGAACACTCCAGCCTGTGACTGGTTTAATGATAACAGCAGATAATGCTGCATACGTTTATACAGGATTTCAGATTTATAATGAGGGACCCTTAAAATTTACTCCGAGTTTTACTCCTGGATTATACTCTGAGGGTGATGGCAAAGACTTAGGACATGTAATCGAATTTAAAACTGAAATTCAAATATCATATGAATTTTCATCTAATAGTGAAATAGCATTCTCATATAATCATATATCTAATGCAAGTCTTGGAGATAAGAATCCTGGGGCAAATAGTTATATGTTTAATTATATAAAAAAATTTTAATCTAGGTTTATGAATTTAAAAGATTGTCACAATTTTAGTGATTTTAGAAAATTAGCTCAGAAAAAATTACCTTCTCCAATATTCCATTACATAGATGGTGCAGCAGATGATGAAATAACTTATGCGAGAAATACTAGCGCCTTTGACGATGTTGATTTGGTACCGAATGTTTTAAGAGGAGTAGAAAATGTTGACCTTTCAACAACAATATTTGGAAAAAAATTGGACTTACCTTTTTACCTAGCACCAACAGCCTTACAACGACTTTTTCATTATGACGGAGAAAGAGCAGTAGGAAAAGCAGCAAAAAAATTTAATACGATGTTTGGTGTTTCAGCTTTAGCAACTGTGAGTGTTGAAGAAATATCTTCTATGATTGATACACCTAAAATGTTTCAATTTTATTTTCATAAAGACAGAGGTCTTAATGACTCTTGTCTAGAAAGGGCAAAAGCAGCAAAGTTTGATGTTATGGCATTAACAGTAGATACTATTACTGGCGGAAACAGGGAGAGAGATTTAAGAACTGGCTTTACATCACCTCCAAAATTAACTTTATCAAGTTTATTTAGTTTTGCTACAAGGCCTATGTGGGGAATAAATTATTTAACAAAAGGCAAGTTTGAATTACCACATCTTCAAGATTTTGTTAAAGAGGGCACCAGTACTAATTCCTCAATTGGAAGTTATTTTTCTACGATGTTAGATCAATCAATGAATTGGAAAGATGCTGAAAATCTTTGTTCCAAATGGGGAGGTCATTTTGCTCTTAAAGGTATAATGAGTGTTGAAGATGCAAAAAGAGCTGTAGATATTGGGTGTACCGGTATAATGGTTTCCAATCATGGTGGAAGACAACTTGATGGATCAAGGTCTCCATTTGATCAATTAGCAGAAATAGTCGATGCTGTAGGAGATAAACTTGATGTTATATGTGAGGGAGGAATTCACAGAGGAACTCATATGCTTAAAGCTTTATCTCTAGGTGCTAAAGCATGTTCAGGTGGAAGGCTTTATTTATACGCACTAGCTGCTGCAGGCCAAGCCGGCGTTGAAAGAGCTTTAAACCAATACAAAACAGAGCTGCAACGTGACATGAAACTAATGGGCTGCACAAAAATTAGTGATCTAAATAGAAGTAATTTAAGATTCAGAAGATAATGAGTCTAAAAAATTGTTACAATTTCGAGGACTTTAGAAAGCTAGCAAAAAAAAAATTACCTGCCCCGATTTTTCATTATATTGATGGTGGAGCTGACGATGAAGTCACAATGAATAGAAATACAGATTCATTTAATGACTGCGATCTAGTCCCAAATATTTTAAATAGTGTTGGTGAGCCAGATTTA
>CACMDZ010000003.1 GCA_902612575.1 uncultured Pelagibacteraceae bacterium
AATAATGATTTATTCATATCTGACCAGGTATAGACCAGTGCGTCTGGAAACAGAGCTATTAAATTTTTTTTATGAATTTCTATATTTTTTGGATCTTTAAAATAAAATTCTATAAACCTATCATCTTTATTCTTATTAAAAAAACTCTCAAGTGTCTCTAAATTTATATATGCAATATTTTCATTAAAGTCAGATAAACCACTATCAAAAATTGAAACTATCTTAAAGTTTTCTTGTTTAGGAAGATTGCCCACTAACGTTTGAATTCCAGCGGGAGACATGACTGTAATAGTA
The DNA here is from genome assembly GCA_902612575.1 of uncultured Pelagibacteraceae bacterium. Taxonomy (GTDB): domain Bacteria; phylum Pseudomonadota; class Alphaproteobacteria; order Pelagibacterales; family Pelagibacteraceae; genus Pelagibacter. Next base: position 295 of record CACMDZ010000003.1, read on the forward strand.
TCACCAATATCAACATTCAAATTAAAGCTTAATTCTTTACCAATAGAAATAGTGTTATTATTTAAGTTTTTTGATCCAAAAAATTCCTCATTTTTTACTATTTGAAGGTTTTTAAAATCACTTTCTTGATATCCTTTTAGGAAGACACCCTTAGTATTATCTTTATTCAATATTACTGCTTCTCCATCATTTGAAACTATATTTTTGGCAAAATCAAAATCTTGAATATACTCTAATGATTTATTTTCTGGTTGCACTACTGCATGAGCATTAAAACCTACAATTTTAGATATTAATTCAGTTCTAAAACCATTCATTACTGACATAACAATGATTAGAACTGCAACCCCTAATGAAATTCCAATAAAAGAAAAGATTGAAATGATATTTAAAAAACCGTCATTTTTCCGAGTTTTTAAAAATCTAAAAGTAACTTCTCTTTCTAACTGTGAGATCAATTTGATTTAGCTATTAAAATTTGTGATGCAGCATCTTCGATACTTAATCTTTGAGTTTCTCCATTAATTTCATTAAACTCAAACAAGTCTCCTTCAGTTTTATTTCCCAAAATCAACTGGTACGGAATACCTATTAAATTAAATTTCCTAATTTTTGCTGAAATATTTTCTTCAGTATCATCAATGATAGCATCTATATTTTTAGACTTAAAATATTCAAATATTTTCTTTGATTTTTCAAAGTTTGTAGTGTCATTCTTTTTAATCATTGGAATTATTGCACAATGATAAGGAGCAACAGATATGGGCCATTTCATTATTTCATCTTTATCATTGTATTTAGCCTCAATTATGGCACCTACCAGTCTTGATACACCTATTCCATAGGATCCCATTTTAACAAATTCCTTTTTTCCATTAAAATCTACAGCAGCATTCATGGGTTTTGAGTATTTATCTCCAAAATAAAATATATGACCTACCTCAATTCCTTTTGTATTTACTCTAAATTCTTCTGGTACTATTTTTTCAAATTCTTTCTGATCAAACTTCTCATCTGTAACAGAGTAAAATTTTTCGTATTGCTGTCGTAAATCAGTAAGCGAATTTTTTTCTAATAAGGTAGATGAGCTATTCACATCAAATATTCTTTTGTCTGTGTAAATTTTACTTTCCCCCGTATCGGCAAGAATTATGAATTCATGTGAAAGATTTCCACCTATAGGTCCTGTATCAGCCGCCATTGGTATTGCTGATAAGTTTAATCTTTTAAAAGTTCTTAGATATGAGAGAAAAAATTTGTTGTAAGAAAAAAGAGCTTCATCATCATTTATATCGAAAGAGTAAGCATCTTTCATATAAAATTCTCTGCATCTCATAATTCCAAATCTTGGTCTTAATTCATCTCTAAATTTCCATTGAATATGATATAATAGCTGTGGAAGTGATTTATAAGATTTTATACTTGATCTAAATATTTCTGTCACAAGTTCTTCATTAGTTGGTCCATACAACATTTCTCTATTTTGACGATCTTTAATACGTAGCATTTCTTCACCATAATCGTCATACCGTCCACTTTCTTTCCAAATTTCTGATGATTGAATTGTTGGCATTAAAATTTCCTGAACCCCAATTCTATCCTGCTCCTCTCTAACAATTTGTTCTATTTTTTTCATAACTTTGAAGCCAAGAGGCAACCATGAATAGATTCCAGCTGATGATTGCTTAATCATACCAACTCTTAACATAAGTTGATGAGATTTAATTTTTGCTTCTGTAGGATTATTTTTAAGAATTGGTATAAATGATTTTGAAAAATACATTTTATTATTTAAATTCTTACTAAGTTTATATTTGTTAGTGGTTTTTTCCCAGTTTTTTCTTTTGAAAATTTACGACAAGTTATTTTAAGAGCATCTATAAGATTATCCTTTTGTTTTGCGTTGTTTAATGAAAATGTTCTAACTGTTTTTTCTATTTCTTCCTCTAACCCATAAATAAAATCATCATTCTCATATACTGGTAGACCTCTAAATGTTACTAAGGGTTTATTATGGATGTTACCTTTTGGTGTAATCATAATTGTTGCCTCTAAAAATCCATTTGATGAAATATTTCTTCTTTCTTTTATTGACCTAGAATCTTCTTCTACTGGAACATTTCCATCTAAATAAACTCTTCCACTTGGTGCTTTATCATAGACCTCTGGCTTTTCACCCGGATATAACTTAACAATATCACCATTCTCCACTTGGACTGGGTATTTAACTTGCATTTCTTTAGCAAATTCTATGTGCTCCATCATATGCCTATGTTCTCCATGAACAGGAATAACCACTTTTGGTTTAACCCAGTTATACATATCTCTCAAGTCTTCCCGGTTAGGATGACCAGAAACATGAATATATTCATTATCTTCAGATATAACTTCAATACCTTCTTTAACTAAGTTATTATGTAGTTTATATAACTTCTTTTCATTTCCAGGTATAATTTTTGATGAAAAAATAACAGTATCATTTCTCTCAATAAAAACATCTGGGTGAGTATATTTAACTATTCTATTTATAGCACCCATTGGTTCACCCTGACTTCCAGTGCATAAATAAACAATTTTTTCTCTTGAAATATTTTTTGCATCTCTTGGATCTATAGGATCAATAACATTTTTAAGATAACCGCATTGTCTAGCTGCTTTAAATATTCTATGCATTGATCTTCCAACCAGCGAAATAAGTCTCCCTGTTTGCTCTGCACAATAAAAAACTGTTTCCATTCTTGCTACATTAGATGCAAATGAGGTAACAATTATTCTTTTTTTTAATCTTTGAAAAACTTTAAGTAAATTTTTGCGAACATCAAGCTCTGACCCTGCTCTACCTTCACTGAATACATTTGTAGAGTCACATATCATAGCTAATACACCTTCATTACCTATTTCCTTTAATCTTTTAGAATTTATATTTCCACCAATTAAAGGGTCTGGATCACATTTCCAATCTCCTGTATGTAATATATTTCCAACTGGTGTTTGTATTCTAAGACCATTAGGTTCCAGTATTGAATGAGTAAGTGTAACAAACTCTATTTTGAAAGGATCTAAATTAATGGTGCTATTTAGCTCTACAATTTTTAAATAACTAGTTATATCAATTTTTTTCTCTTTAAATTTTTCTGTAATTAAGACTGAGGTAAAAGGTGTAGCATAAATTTTACATTTTAATTTTGGCCAAACATGGGCTATAGCTCCAATATGATCTTCATGAGCATGCGTTAGGACTATACCTAGCAGGTCATCTTTTTTATCAATTATAAATCCTGGATCTGGATATATTATATCAACACCAGGTACTGTATCATCTGCAAATGTAACACCAACATCAACAATAATCCATTTTTGATTGTCTGGCTTACCATATGCAAATAGGTTCATGTTCATTCCTATTTCACCAGATCCTCCTAGAGGACAAAATAATAATTCATCTTTCATATTTTTTAATTTAAAGCTACTTTTAAGATACCTTTTATTGTTAAATTTTTATCAACCTTTTTAATACCTTTAATCGATGATTTAAATAAGTGTGCAAATCCACCTGTAAGTATAATTTTAAATTTCTTTCTAGTTTGTTTTAAAATAAGTTTAATTATATTTTCAATTAAGCCAGTATAACCATGATAAAAACCAGCTCTTACAGCACTTTTAGTGTTTTTACCAATGACATTTGCTGTTTTTTCTAGCTTAATTTTAGGTATTAGAGAGGCATTATCTATTAAATTTTTCAAAGAAAGTTCTACACCTGGTGCTAAAACACCTCCGATATAATCTTTTTTAATAACAATATCAAAATTTGTGGCCGTTCCAAAATCAATTATAATATAATTAAACCTATTATCAATAACTGCAATAGCATTGGCTAAACGATCAGAACCAATTTGTTTTTTGTTAACTTTAATATTTACGAATTTTTTTAAATTACAGTTTTTTAACTCAATACAATTCAATTTAATAATTTCTCTAATTGCTTTTTTTATTATTTTATAAGATTTAGGAACTACCGAACTAAAGAGTGCTTTTCTAATTAAGGTGCTATAATCTCTTAAAAATAATAATTCTCTTTTGATAAATTTTTTATTTAAATTTTTCTGATATATTTTAATATTTTTTATTAATTTTAAATTATTATCAAATAAACATAATTTAATTGCAGTATTTCCAATATCTCCAATTAAATACATATATTAAACTCCAAATAAGTGTAAGTTTTTTTCATACAGAAATTTAATTTCTTTAAATAATTCAAGTCTATTTAATTTTTTATTTGTATAATTATTCAAGAATGTAGTTGGATAATTATTAATTTTTGGACTATTAGAAACATTAATTCCAATTCCTACAATCAAGTATTTCCTACCTTCTCTAAAAATTGTTTCTTGTAAAATTCCACAGACCTTTTTTTTGTTTATTAATATATCATTAGGTTTTTTAATTAGGATCAAAGAATTTATTTTTTTATAGATTATTTTTTTAGTTATTTTTAAATTTAAATTTATTATTTTTGATAAGGGTATTTTTTTACTTATTTCAAAGAAGACTGATAAAAACAAATTACCTTTTATAGATATCCATTTATTTTTTCTTTGTCCTTTACCTTTTGTTTGTTGATCAGTTAGAATTATTCCTCTTTCATTACCTTGTTTTATCAACCTTAATGCTACGTTATTAGTACTTTCTACTTTTTTATAAATATATTTTTTTAATTTCATTAGATCATGGTAATTTTAGATACTATTTCTGTTATACCGCTCGGATATATGAAGTATGCTAAAATAAATATTGTTGAAATAGCCAAAGTAATTTTTAATCCTAAATTATGAGATGTGTCGTATTCTTCTTTTTCTGGATCAAAATATATAATTTTTATAATTCTTAAGTAGTAAAAAGCTGCAACTACAGTTGCTAATAATCCAACAATTGCTAAAAAATACATTGACTGTTCTATAACAGCTAAAAAAATATAAAATTTTGCAAAGAAGCCTGCTAGCGGTGGTATTCCAGCTAAAGAAAATAAAACTATTAATAGTGAGAAAGATAAAATTGGATGTTTTTTGGAAAGCCCAGATAAATCCTCTATATTCTCATAATATTTATCTTTCCTCTTAAGCATAAATAAGCAGCTAAAAAAGGCTAAATTCATTACCAAATAAATAGATATATAAGTAATAGAACTTTGTATTCCTTGGTTGCTAACTGTTGCTAATCCAGCCAATGCATAACCCATATGACTGATTGAACTATAAGCAATTAATCTTTTTAGGTTTTTTTGACCTATGGCTGCCACAGCACCAAATATCATGGAAGCTATTGAAATAAATACAATAATAGTTTGCCACTGATCAATCATATTAGCAAAAGGTGTGTACAAAAACTTAATGAATACAGAAAGTGCAGCTATTTTTGGAAGTATAGCAAAGAATAATGTTACAGATGTTGGAGAGCCTTGATAAACATCTGGGGCCCACATATGAAAAGGTACAGCCGATATTTTAAATGCAAGACCAACTAAAATAAAGACTATCCCAAACGTGGTACCATAATTAAATTCCTTAGAGTTTATAAGAATTTGATCAAAATTTGTACTTTCAGAAAATCCATAAGTTAATGAACATCCATATAAGAGCAAACCAGATGATAATGCGCTAAGAACAAAATATTTTAGTCCGGACTCAGTAGAAAGTAAATTGTCTCTATTAAAAGATGCAAGAACATACAAAGCTAATGATTGAAGTTCAAGGCCCATGTAAAAAACTATTAAATCATTTGAACTTATCATTATCATCATTCCCAAAATGCTACTTAAAATGAGGATTGGGTATTCAATTTTATTTAAATTGATAACTTGAATATATTTGGATCCAGTTAACATTACAAAAATGCCTGATCCGACAAGTATAATCTTCATATAATTAGATAAATTGTCTATTAAATACGAATTATTGAATAAGTAGATTGTATCTAATGAGCTGAGATTTATTATTAGTGCCAATAAAACAACTAAAGATAAATTTGATAAATTATAAATTAAATTTGCACTATTTTTTTTGAAAACTCCAATAAGTAAAAATAACATTATAGATATCGATATGAAGATTTCAGGTAATATATATTGAAAATTTTCCATTAGTCCTTTGATGCAAGATTGTTAATTAACTCAAAATTATACATTTTTAAAGTATTCTCGACTGATGATTCAATTGAATTCATTAAAGGCTCTGGGTAAAAACCAAAAAATAAAATTGGTATTACTAGAGCTGATAAAGTGATAATTTCAAAGGTTTTTAAATCTTTCATACTTTTTAGGTCTTGATTATTCATTTCGCCAAAAACAACTCTTTTAAATAGCCATAGCATATATGCTGCTCCTAGAATTACTCCCAAACTTGCAATCATCGCTACTAGGATATTTTTCTCAAATGCACCCATCAAAATCAAAAATTCTCCTATAAAACCTGTTGTTCCAGGCAGTCCTAGAGCTCCTAATGTGAACACCATAAAAACAATTGCATATCTAGGCATTATAGAGACTAAGCCCCCATATTTATTAATTAACCTTGTGTGATGTCTTTCATAAACAACTCCAACACTTAAGAAAAGTGCAGCTGATACAAGTCCATGACTAATCATTTGGAAAATACTTCCTTCGATACCTTGTTGAGTCATTGTAAAGATACCTAATGTTACAAACCCCATATGCGCAACAGACGAGTATGCTATAAGTTTTTTCATATCTTCCTGCATCAAAGCTACAAGAGATGTATAAATAATTGCTATTAAACTTAAGACATAAACTAACATTGTAAAATTTTCCGACGCAATAGGAAATAACCCTAATGAAAATCTAATAAATCCATATCCAGCCATTTTAAGCAATATTGCCGCTAGCAATACAGATCCAACAGTTGGAGCTTCTACATGGGCATCTGGTAGCCACGTGTGTACTGGCCACATAGGAGTTTTAACTGCAAAAGAACTGAAAAATGCTAACCATAATAAATTTTGATATTCAGCCTTTATGCCAAGTTCATAAAGTTTTTCAACATCAGTGGTTCCTGTTATCCAATAAATTGAAATAATAGCAACCAACATAAGAACTGATCCTAATAAAGTGTACAGAAAAAATTTAAAGGCCGAATAGACTCTTCTTTCTCCACCCCAAATACCAATTATTAAAAACATAGGTATAAGACCTGCTTCAAAAAATAAATAAAATACTACTAGATCAAGTGAGCAGAAAACACCAATCATAAATGTTTCCATTATTAATATGGCAATTAAGAAATCCTTAAGTCTATTTTTTATTGTAGCATTAACTGAAATAATGCAAATTGGAGTTATAAAAGTTGTTAATATTACAAATAAAATTGAAATACCATCTATTCCAACTTTATAATTTATAAATCCTGACAGCCATTCTCTATTTTCTACAAACTGAAAGTCTACTGAATTTTTATCAAAAACATACCAAAGATATAAAGATAATAAAAAATTTGCTAAAGAAATAAATAAAGCTACATATTTAGAACTTTGGTATTTTCCGCTTGTGGATTTTGTGAACAATATAAATAAAGCTCCTATTGTTGGCAGCAAAATTAAGGAAGACAAAATTGGAAAATTCATTAGTTTAATATTAGTATTGTTAGTAAAACTGAAAATCCAATCAACATTACAAATGCATATTGATAAATAAATCCAGATTGAAATTTGACTGCTTTAATTGATAAATTTTTAATTACACTTGAAATCCCATCAGGACCAAACCTATCTATTATGGATCCATCAACTTTTTTCCATAAAAACTTTCCAATTCTTTTTGAAGGATTAACAAATAAATAATCATACATTTCATCAAAGTACCATTTCTTAACTAAAAACTGATAAATTGGTTCATTCATTTCTTTTAATCCTTTAACAATGTTTTTATTTTTTAGGTATAAATAATAAGAAAAAGGAATTGCAACAGTAACAAGTATAGGCGTTAACAATAAGAACCATGTTGGTGGATGATCTGTGCTGAGTGGTTTTAAAAATTTTATAGATTGACCCCAAAATTCATATGCCAATTCATGTCCTATAAATAAACCTTTAAATACCATACCTGCAAATATAGCTCCTATTGCTAAAATAATTAAAGGAGCAATCATAACTAAGGGAGACTCGTGTATTTTATCAACACTGAGTTCTTTGTTATTAAAATTACCATGGAATGTTTTAAAAATAAGTCTCCAAGAGTAAATTGATGTTAATAAAGCTGTAAAAATGCCCACAAAAGCTGCAAGGACTCCAACTCCATTCCCTCTTAGGTACGCAAATTCTATTATTGCATCTTTAGAATAAAAACCTGATAAAAAAGGAAAACCTGTTAAAGCCAGAGTTCCAATGAGCATTAATACGTATGTGTATGGAAGTTTCTTTATAACACCACCCATTTTATTTATATCTTGTTCTTCATGAAATGAATGAATTACAGCACCAGCTCCTAAAAATAGTAAAGCCTTAAAAAAAGCATGCGTAAATAGATGAAACATTGCTACATTGTAAGCTCCTACTCCTGCAGCAAAAAACATATAGCCCAATTGACTACAAGTAGAATAGGCAATAATTTTTTTTATATCATTTTGAACAAGTGCAACTGTTGCTGCAAAGAAAGCTGTAGTCATTCCAATTATGGTTATTACTGTGAGAGCTAATTGAGAGTATTCATATATAGGCGAGCATCTGACAATCAGAAACACACCAGCAGTTACCATTGTTGCAGCGTGAATTAATGCAGATACAGGCGTTGGGCCTTCCATTGCATCGGGCAACCAAGTATGTAATAAAAATTGAGCTGATTTACCCATTGCTCCAATTAATAAAAGTAAACAAATCAAATCAATAATTTCTATATTAAAACCAATAAAATTTATTTTTTTTTCTAAATCATTTGGGATTTGTGCAAAAACCTCGTCATAATTGACTGTACCAAAAATATAAAAAATCAGAAAAATTCCAAGCGCTAAACCAAAATCACCAACTCTATTAACAACAAAAGCTTTTATTGCAGCCTTGTTTGCACTCTCTTTTTTAAACCAAAATCCAATTAAAAAATATGAGCATAAGCCTACACCTTCCCACCCAAAAAATAGTTGAATAAAGTTGTCTGAACTTACTAAAGTTAACATTGCAAAAGTGAATAAGGACAAATATGCCATAAATCTTGTTTTATGAGGATCGTGTGACATGTAACCAATTGAGTAAATATGAACTAAAGCTGAAACAAAGTTTACCACAACAAACATAACTGCTGATAGGGCATCAATTTTTATCGACCAATTAACATTTAATGTTCCAGAGTTAATCCAAGTAGCTATAACAAGATTATTTGAATAATCTGAACTAATAACTTTATACAAAACAAGTAAAGAGAGTATTGCTGAAATACTTACAAAAGAACTTGTCAAAATTTGAGAATTTCTGTCTCCTATTTTCTTTCCAAAAAAACCACTAATTACAGCTCCTATTAGAGGTAGAAATAAAATTAGGTATTCCATTTTATCCTTTTAAATTTTTAATTTCTTCAACTCTTATTGTGTCTGAATTTCTAAAATAAACTACAATTATAGCTAACCCGATAGCAGCCTCAGCAGCAGCAACTGTTAAAATAAATAAAGTAAATATTTGTCCACTTAAATCATTTATAAATATTGAAAAGGCAACAAGGTTTATGTTTACTGCTAGTAAAATTAGCTCAATACTCATTAAAATAACTATTACATTTTTTCTGTTAAGGAAAATCCCTACAACACCAATAGTAAATATAATTGCAGCTAATGTTAAATAATGTCCTAAACCTATGCTAAGCATCTATTTTAACTCCTTTATTTCTCTCAGCCTCAACTAAATCAACACCTTCATCTCTTTCTCTAGAAATTTGCTTGACATAACTCTGTCTTTTGACTCCGGCTCTTTCTCTATAAGTTAAAACAATTGCTCCTATCATAGCAACTAACAAAATCATTCCTGAAATTTGAAATAGAAGTATATAATCCGTATATAAAACATTTCCAATAGATCTAGTATTAGTGACTTCATTAGATATGTTTATAGAAAGACTATTTAATAAATCGGGTTTATATTTCCATCCTCCAATTACAATTATAAGTTCAAAAAAAATAATTAAGCTAACTAATAAACCAACTGGTATATGGGTTCCGCCATCCCACCTTGAGCTAAACCACTGACCTTTTTGTTCAGCTACATTTAACATCATCACAACAAATAAAAATAAAACTGCAACTGCACCAACATAAACTATAAGCATTATCATGCCTAAAAATTCTGCACCTATCATAATAAACAAACAGGATATGCTAATGAAATCGAGGATTAAAAAAAATACAGAGTGAACCGTATTTTTTGACACTGTTACCATGACTGCAGAAACAATAGCTATTAAGGAGAAAATATAGAAGAAAACTGAGTGTGCAATCATAAGGTTATCTGTGAGAACTATCAGCCTTAATATTTGCAGCTAAAATGTTTTCCCACCTGTCTCCATTTTCCAAAAGTTTTTCTTTTGTATAATAAAGCTCTTCTCTAGTTTCTGTTGCAAATTCAAAATTTGGACCTTGTACAATTGCATCAACGGGACATGACTCCTCACAAAGGCCACAATATATACACTTAAGCATGTCAATATCGTATCTTACAGTTTTTCTACTTCCATCATCTCTTTCCTTCGATTCAATTGTAATCGCTTGGGCTGGACATACTGCTTCACAAAGTTTACACGCAATACATCTTTCCTCACCGTTAGGGTATCTTCTAAGAGCATGTTCCCCTCTAGATCTTGTTCCTAAAGATCCCTTTTCAAAAGGATAATTAATTGTTTTTTTTGCTTTAAAAGTTTCTTTTATTGCAATTAATAAACCTCTCACAAAATCAATCATGAATATAGTTTTTAATAATCTTGAAATTTTCATTTATTTCCCTGGTAGCAGATCAAAATATAGTAAAAAACTTGAAGTTAAAACAACATAAAACAGGGAAAATGGGAGAAATATCTTCCAACCAAGCTTCATTAATTGGTCATATCTGTATCTTGGAACAGTTGCTTTAACTAACGCAAATAAAATAAATAAAAATAATATTTTAAAGATAAGCCAAAATGGACCTGGAATAGCATTAAATGGGAAGACATCTATTGGAGACAACCAGCCACCCAAAAATAAAACTGATCCCATTGCACACATTAATAAAATGTTTGCATACTCTCCTAACCAAAACATAGCATACATCATTCCTGAATATTCTGTTTGATATCCAGCTACTAATTCTGCTTCTGCCTCTGGTAAATCAAATGGAGGACGATTTGTTTCTGCTAATGCAGAAATAAAAAAAATTACAAACATAGGAAACAAAGGAATTACAAACCATAAATTTTGTTGTGCCATAACAATATCGCTTAAGTTTAAAGATCCAACACATAATAGAACATTGATTATTATGACTCCTATGGAAACTTCATATGATACCATTTGTGCAGCAGATCTGATTGCACCTAAAAAAGGGTATTTAGAATTAGAGGCCCATCCTCCCATAATTATTCCATACACGCCTAATGATGAAACTGCGAAAAGATATAAAATACCAACATTGATATCGGCTAGAACAAAATCTTCACCAAATGGTATTACAGCCCATGATACTAATGCTAATGTCATCGTCACAACCGGGGCTAATACAAATACAAGCTTATTTGAGCTAGCAGGTATTATTATTTCTTTAAAGATATATTTTAATGCATCAGCTAATGATTGGAATAAACCAAATGGACCAACAACATTGGGTCCTCTCCGTTTTTGTACAAAGGCCCAAACTCTTCTATCAAGCCAAACTATCATTGCTACAGAGACCAAAACAGGAACTAAGAGAAAGAGTATTTTATAAACTTCAGTAAATAATATTGAAAAATAAGAGTCCATTAGCCCTCTGTCCCAGTTTTTTTCAAATTAGTTCTTGCGTATCTACATTCGGACATTGTTTTGGATGCGCGAGCAATTGTATTAGAATAATAATAATCAATATCCTCAACTAATATTTTTTCATCAATTATGTTATATGAAGGTACTTCAAATTTTTTAATATTTTCATTATTTAGATAGTTATGCATGGATTTAATTAGTACTGTTTTATTATCAAATAAAGCCTTTCCACTTATTGCAGCTGATAACTCATTAATTATTTGCCAATCTTCTTTAGCTTCTCCTGGTGGATATGATGCTTTATAAGCTTTTTGGAGCTTTCCTTCTAAGTTAGTGAAATAACCATCTTGTTCAGTGTATGCAGCACCAGGCAAAATAATGTCTGCCATACCTGCACCTAGATCACCATGACTTCCAATATAAATTAAAAACTCATTATTTTTTTTTATTTTGAGCTTATCTTGACCAAATAAAAAAACAATCTCTGCTTCATTATCTTCAATTTTTTTAAGAGTTTTATTACTTCCATCGTTTGAAGAAAAAATGCCTAAATCATAAGAACCAACAGCTGATGCATCTTTTGATAAAATATTTAGTGAATTCCAATTATCATTAATTTTATTAATACTAGTTAAATACTTTTTTAACTCCTCAAAAATAAATGCACCATTGTTACTGTTTAAAATTGATTGGCCTAAAATAATTATTGGTTTTTCTGCACTAACAATTTTATTTGAAAGATCGTGTTCATTTTTAATTATTTCATTTATTACTTTTGAATTATTTTCTAAAACTTTATAAGGATAAGTTAAATCACCCATATCCTCTAAAGAAAATATTTCAGTTTTATTTTTTAAATAAGTTTTTCTTATTCTTGAATTTAATATAGTTGCTTCAAATCTGGGGTTTGTGCCTATTAATAATATAAGATCGCTTTTTTCAATCCCTTCTATGCTAGAGTTAAATATGTAGTTACTTCTTTTTTCAAAATTTATGTAAGTATGGTTAGCTCTAGAGTCTAAATAACTAGAATTTAAAGTTTTTTGAAATAAGTTTTTAACACTAAACATAGTTTCCATGTTTGTCATATCGCCAGTTAAACCAACTATTTTATCTGGTGATGTTTTTAGAATTTTTTCTTTGATTTTTTCGTATGCACTTTGCCAACTTATTTCTTTAAAATTTCCATTATTCTTTATTAATGGGGTGTCTAATCGTTGATTTTTTAATCCATCACATGCATATCTTGTTTTATCAGAAATCCACTCCTCATTAATTTCCTCATTAATTCTAGGTAATACCCTTTTTACTTCCCAATCGTAAGTATCCACTCTAATGTTTGACCCAACAGCATCCATAACATCAATTGTTTCAGTCTTTTTAAGTTCCCACGGTCTTGCTTCAAATACATAAGGCTTAGAAGTTAATGCACCAACTGGACATAAATCTATCACATTTGCTGACATTTCAGATTCCATAGATTTCTCTAAATATGTTGTAATTTCCATATTTTCTCCTCGCCCGATTGCACCTAACTCTGGTACACCTGCTACCTCTGTGGCAAATCTGATACATCTTGTACAGTGAATACATCTGGTCATTTGAGTTTTTATTAATGGACCCATGTATTTTTCAGGGACGTATCTTTTATTTTCTTTAAATCTTGATTTATCAATGCCATAAAACATAGATTGATCTTGTAAATCACACTCCCCTCCTTGGTCGCAAACAGGACAATCTAGTGGGTGATTAGCCAGTAAGAACTCCATCACACCTTTTCTTGCTTTTTCAACTTTTTCTGTATTTGTTTTGATAACCATTCCATCAGTTGCAGGCATTGCGCATGAGGCTATAGGTTTAGGTGATTTTTCCATTTCTACCAAACACATACGACAGTTTCCAGCTATGGAAAGTTTTTCATGATAACAAAATCTTGGTATTTCAGCTCCAGCTTGTTCACATGCTTGGAGCACCGTTAGCCCATCTTCAACTTCTATATCAATATCATTTACTTTTAATTTAGGCATTTTCTTTTTCTAATAAATGTTGATCTACTAAGTAAGGAATATTTTTTTGCTTTTTCACAAAAGGATCAAATTTATTTCTTTCTAATATTTCATTTTTAAAATGTCTTATCAAACCTTGAACTGGCCAAGAGGACCCTTCTCCAAAAGCACAAATTGTATGACCCTCTATTTGTTTGGTTACATCAAAAAGCATATCAACTTCATCAGGGGTTGCTTCACCTGCTGCCATTCTTTCTAACATTCTCCACATCCACCCAGATCCTTCCCTGCAAGGTGTGCACTGACCACAACTTTCATGCTTATAAAATCTTGCTATTCTTGCCATACATTTAATGATATCTTGATCATTATTGATTACAACAATTCCAGCAGTTCCAAGTCCTGTTTTATTCTCAACACATGCATCAAAATCCATTTTAATATTGTCACAAATTTCCTTAGGTAACATTGGCATAGAAGAACCACCAGGTATTACTGCTTTAAGATTGTCCCACCCTCCAACAACGCCTCCAGCATGAGTTTCGATTAATTCTTTAAGTGGAATTCCCATTTCCTCCTCCACATTACATGGATTGTTTACATTTCCAGAAATACAATATATTTTTGTCCCAGTATTTTTTGGTCTTCCAAGTGAGCTAAACCATTTTGCACCTCTTTTTAAAATAGTAGGCACAGCCGCAACAGTTTCAACATTATTAATAATCGTAGGACATCCATAAAGTCCGATTAATGCTGGAAATGGTGGTTTTAATCTTGGTTGTCCCTTTTTACCCTCTAAACTCTCAAGTAATGCAGTTTCCTCACCACAAATGTAAGCACCAGCTCCATAATGAATATAGATATCTAAATCCCATCCTGAATTTAATGCATTTTCACCAATTAAGTTATTTTTATAAGCCTCATCTATAGCAGTCTGAAGTTTTTGACCTTCATTAAAATACTCACCTCTTATATAAATATAACATTTGTGAGCATTAACTGCATAAGAAGCTATTAAACATCCTTCTATTAATTTGTGAGGTTCAAATCTTAATATATCTCTATCTTTACATGTTCCAGGTTCTGACTCATCTGCATTAATGACTAAATAATGAGGTCTAGATCCAACTTCTTTTGGTGCAAAAGACCATTTTAGACCTGTAGGAAAGCCAGCTCCGCCTCTTCCTCTAAGTTCAGAGGATTTAACTTCATTAATAATCCATTCTCTTCCTTTTTCTAAAATATCTTTCGTTCCACTCCAATCATTTCTTAATTTAGCTGACTCTAAATCTGCACCACTGTCATTATATAAATTTAGGAATATTCTATCTTCGTCTTTAAGCATTTTTGTTTCCTAACAAAGTTTTTCGATTATCCACTGGTTCTGCATTAACCCGTCCTGTATAAGATCCTGGTTTTGGAATTTTATTTTGATATATCGTATCGATTATTTCTTCAAGTTTTTTATCATTTAAATCTTCATAGTAATCTTCATTAACTTGCATCATTGGAGCATTAACACATGCACCAAGGCACTCTACTTCCATCCAAGAAATTTTTCCATCTTTAGATAATTCATTTTCTTTTTCAGATATCTTTTTTTTACAAACTTTAACTAAATCATAAGCACCTCGAAGCATACAAGGCGTAGTGGTACAAACTTGAAAAAAATATTTACCCACAGGTGAAAGATTATACATTGAATAAAAAGTTGCTACTTCATAAACTTTTATGTATGGCATGTCCAAAAACTTAGCTATGTATTTCATTGCTTTTAGTGGTATCCAATTGTCATGTTGTCTTTGAGCGATATACAACAAAGCCATTACTGCACTCTGTTGTCTTCCATCTGGATAATTTGAAACTATTTTGTTTGCAGCTTCCATACTTTTTTCATTAAACTCGAAAGTCTCAGGCTGGTCTTTGTGAATTTTCTTTATGGTCATCTATCAACCTCACCAAAAACAATATCCATTGATCCTAAAACTGCAGGTACATCAGCGAGCATATGACCTTTTATTAAATAATCCATTGCTTGAAGATGCGTAAATCCAGGAGCTCTAATCTTACATTTGTAAGGTTTGCTTGACCCATCTGATATTAAATAAACGCCAAACTCTCCTTTTGGTGCCTCAACTGCTGTGTATATTTCATCTTTTTCAACTCTATATCCCTCTGTGAATAATTTAAAATGATGTATTAAGGCTTCCATAGACTCTTTAATTTCTTTTTTAGGTGGTGGAGAAATTTTTCCATCATCAGTCTTAATTGGGCCTTTTGGTAAATTTTGTAAACATTGTTTAATGATTTTTACACTTTCTCTCATTTCTTCAATTCTACATAGATATCTGTCATAACAATCTCCATTTTTTCCAACAGGAATTTTAAATTGTAAATCATTATAACAATCATAAGGTTGACTTCTTCTTAAATCCCAGGCCACTCCTGAACCTCTTAACATTACTCCAGAGAAAGAATAATCAAGAGCATCTTGCTTTGATACTATGCCTATATCCACATTTCTCTGTTTAAATATTCTATTATCAGTAAGCAAAGTTTCTATATCGTCAATGATTTTTGGAAATTTATTACAAAATTCATCAATATCATTATCAAGTCCAGAAGGAAGATCCTTATGTACCCCCCCGGCTCTAAAATAATTGGCATGCAACCTTGATCCAGAAACTCTCTCATAAAATCCCATTAATTTTTCTCTTTCCTCAAATCCCCACAATGTTGGCGTTAATGCTCCAACATCCATTGCTTGAGTAGTTACATTTAATATGTGACTTAATATTCGCCCAATTTCACAGAAAATTACCCTTATATATTTAGCTCGAGCAGGGACTTCAATTTTAAGAATTTTTTCTATAGCTAAAGCGAATGCATGCTCTTGATTCATTGGTGCCACATAATCAAGACGATCAAAATATGGAACAGCTTGAGTATATGTTTTATTCTCAATTAATTTTTCAGTTCCTCTGTGCAACAAACCTATATGTGGATCAGCTTTTTCAACAACTTCTCCATCTAATTGAAGTATTAATCTTAAGACTCCATGAGCCGCTGGATGTTGTGGTCCAAAGTTTAGATTTAATGTTTTTTTTTCTTTAGCCATCACTTTTTTTAATTTCTTTTATGTATTTAGTTCCCTCCCAAGGACTCTCATAATCAAAGTTTCTATAATTTTGCTCTAGCTTTACAGGTTCATAAATCACTTTTTTTTCTTCCTCGCTATATCGAACCTCGTTATGTCCAGTGAGAGGAAAATCTTTTCTTAAAGGATGTCCTTCAAAACCATAATCAGTTAAAATTCTCCTTAAATCAGGATGATTTCTAAAGTTTAAACCATACATATCAAATACCTCTCTCTCCATCCAATTTGCTGATGGAAATAATGAAGTAATTGATGTGATTACATCGTTTTCTTTTATTGAATAATCAATAATAACTCTTTTATTATTTTCATGGCTTAAAAGAAGATACACCATTTTAAATCTATATTCGGTTTCAGGATAATCAACAGCTGTAATTTCAATTAATTGTCTAAATTTAGTCTCTTTGTTGGTCTTTAAAAAAGAAATAACACTAATTAATTCGTCATGATCAATGTTTAGATAAATATTGTCATGTTTTATAAATGAATTATTTATTTTTGAAGTTAATTCAGAGTTTATAAACTTTTCCAAGTCCTCAAGATTTTTCATATTTTTATCTTTCTAAAGAACCTTTTTTTCTAATTTTTTTCTGTAATTGTAAAATTCCATAGAGTAATGCCTCTGCTGAAGGGGGACAACCAGGAACATATACATCAACGGGCACCACACGATCACACCCTCTCACTACAGAATATGAATAGTGATAATAGCCTCCACCATTAGCGCAGCTTCCCATAGATATTACATACCTAGGCTCGGGCATCTGATCATAAACTTTTCTTAGGGCTGGAGCCATCTTATTTGTTAATGTGCCAGCTACTATCATTACATCTGATTGACGAGGTGATGCTCTTGGTGCTGCGCCAAATCTTTCAAGATCATACCTTGGCATAGATGTTTGCATCATTTCAACAGCACAACACGCTAATCCAAATGTCATCCAATGCAATGATCCGGTTCTTGCCCAAGTAACTAAATTATCTAATGATGTTGTTATAAAACCATTATCACTAAAATCTTGTGCTAATTGTTTAAACTCTTCTGGAATATCTTTTTTTTTATCTTCTAAATTCATTTTATTCCCAGTCTAAAGCTCCCTTTTTCCACTCATAAATGAAACCAACAGTTAAAATAAATAAAAATAACATCATAGAGCAGAAGCCATATAATCCTATTTGACCAAGTGAAATTGCCCATGGGAATAAAAATGCAATTTCTAAGTCAAATATTATAAATAAAATTGCAACCAAATAAAATCTTACATCAAATTCCATACGAGAGTCATTAAAAGGTTCAAAACCACATTCATATGCTGAAAGTTTTTCTGGATCTGGTTTTTTTGGAGCCGCAATATAATTTATTGCGACAAAAGCAAGACTTAAGCCTAAAGCTAATATCAAAAATAGTATTATCGGTAGATAATCTTTTAAAAATTCCGCAAGCATATGATTCCTATGTAACAATTATTATATCAACTAAAAGTGGAGATATGTCACATTTTTAAGCACGGTTTTACTTAAATAATGGCGGGAGTGAAGGGACTCGAACCCTCGGCCCCCTGCGTGACAGGCAGGTGCTCTAACCAACTGAGCTACACCCCCACAGGTGTAATGGTGGGTAGTAAAGGACTCGAACCTTTGACCCCCTCGGTGTAAACGAGATGCTCTACCAACTGAGCTAACCACCCAAAATCATGGTACTCTTACATCAACAGAATAATAAAGTAAATTGTTTATTACTGAATACTGGCTTGTGATTTATCGTCCTTTTTTTCCTCTGAGATCTTATCAACTTCTGTCCATTCCACAGGTTTTAGATCCTTCGTAAGTGCAATTTTAAGGACTTCATCAGCTGTTTCAACTGGTATGATCTTAATGTCTTCTCTAACTTTTTTAGGAATATCTATCAAGTCTTTTTCGTTTTCTTTTGGTATTAATACTTTTTTAACTCCCGCTCTATGAGCAGCTAATAATTTTTCCTTCAAACCACCTATTTGTAGCACTTGTCCTGTAATTGTTACTTCACCTGTCATTGCAATTTCTCTATTCACAGGAATATTGGTAATTGATGATACTATTGATGTAACCATTGCTATACCTGCTGATGGTCCATCTTTTGGTGTTGCTCCTTCAGGAACATGAATGTGAAAATCTTTTTTTTCAAAAAAAGGAGGAATTATTCCATACTCTAAACTTTTTGACCTTACAAATGATTTTGCAGCCTTTACTGATTCTTGCATTACATCTCCAAGTTTTCCTGTTATTTGCATTCTTCCTTTTCCAGGCATGTTTACAGTTTCGATTTTAAGAATTTCACCTCCAACCTCAGTCCATGCTAATCCAATTACAATTCCAGTTTTATTTTTATCTTCGACTTCACCATATTTAAATTTTTTAATACCCAAAAAGTCTGGAACATTTTTATCATTTACCTGAACTTTTTGCACCTCACCACTTACAACTTTTTTAACAACTTTTCTCGTTACTTTTGAAATTTCTCTTTCTAAATTTCTTACTCCTGACTCTCTTGTATAGCTTCTAATAATTTCCTTTATTGTTCCATCCGCTACATCAAGTTCTCCTTCCTTAACACCATTTTCTTTAACTTGCTTAGGTAACAAGTATTTATTTGCAATATTTATTTTCTCATCCTCTGTGTAACCAGGAATTCTTATCACTTCCATTCTATCTAGTAACGGTGGCAGTATATTTAATGTATTTGCAGTTGTTACAAACATCACGTCTGACAAATCATAATCTACTTCTAAATAGTGATCATTAAATGCAGTATTTTGTTCGGGATCTAAAGCTTCCAATAAGGCTGATGATGGATCTCCTCTATAGTCATTTCCAATTTTATCGACCTCGTCTAATAAAAATAATGGATTTTTTGTGCCAGCTTTCTTCATCATCTGAATAATTTTTCCTGGTAATGATCCAATATAGGTTCTTCTATGACCTCTAATTTCAGCCTCATCCCTAACTCCACCTAAAGACATTCTTATAAACTGCCTATTCGTAGCTTTTGCAATGGATTTGCCTAATGATGTTTTTCCTACACCTGGAGGACCAACTAAACATAAAATAGGTCCTTTAATTTTTTCCATTCTTTTTTGTACTGCAAGGAATTCAATAATTCTCTCCTTCACTTTATCAAGTCCAAAATGATCCTCATCTAAAATTTTAAGTCCCTTATTTAAATCAATATCTACATTGTCTTTTTTAAACCATGGAAGATCAATCATCCAATCTAAATAATTTCTTACAACTGTAGCTTCCGCAGACATTGGGCTCATGTTCTTTAATTTTTTGAGCTCTGACATACATTTTTTCTCAACTTCTTTTGGCATTTTAGCCTTTTGAATTGATTTTTTTAAATTTGTTGTTTCATCTTTTCCATCTTCAATTTCACCTAATTCTTTTTGGATAGCCTTTAGCTGTTCATTTAAATAATATTCTCTTTGTGTTTTTTCCATTTGAGTTTTAACTCTTCCTCTAATTCTTTTTTCAACACCAATAATACTGGTCTCACTTTCCATCATCTTTATAGCTGCGTTTAATCTTTTCTTTACATCAAGTGTTTCAAATATTTGTTGTTTTTCAGATATTGATGCATTCAAATTAGAAACTATATTGTCAACAATTTTAGATGGATCCTTTAATTGTTTTATATTGTTTATAGTTTCTGAAGAAATTTTCTTATTTACCGATGTGAGTTTTTCTAGTCTTTTAACAGCTGTTAATGCAAGAGGCACTAAATCCTCATCTTTATTTAAGATATCTTTTAAATGTTCATAAGTACATGTAATAAATTTTTCATCATCTTTGAAATCTATTATTTTTACTCTTTTAATTCCTTCAACCAAAACTTTTACTGTACCATCTGGGAGTTTTAAAAGTTGCAAAATATTACTTTCACACCCATATGAGAAAATGTCATTTTTTTTTGGATCATCAACTTCAGAATTTTTTTGTGTAACAAGAATTATTTTTTTGTCACTTTTCATAACCTCATTTAATGCAGTTATAGATTTATCTCTTCCCACAAATAGTGGAATAACCATGCTTGGAAATACAACTATATCTCGCAATGGCAACAAAGGCTGTGTTAATTTGACTTCCATAATGTTAAATATGGATATTATATTTTATAATGCAATAGGAAATTTTTGTTTATTAACTCTTATTAAGCCGCAGAAGTCTTCTCTGTTTTTGATTTGTTCTTAGTATGAACTATTATTGGCTGCGAAGTACCTTTGGTGGCTCCAGCATCAATTATGACTTCTTCGATATTATCCTGACCTGGTAAATCAAACATAGTTTTTAATAATAAATTTTCCAAAATCGATCTTAATCCCCTTGCACCTGTTTTTTTACTTATAGCCTTATTAGCAATATCTTTTACAGCTTGATCTTTAAATGTTAATTTCACACCTTCTAATCTAAAAAGTTCTTGGTATTGCTTTATCAAAGAGTTTTTTGGTTCTAGCAAAATCTTTATTAAAGATTTTTCATCCAAGTCCTCCAATGTAGCTGTAATTGGTAAACGGCCAATAAATTCTGGAATAAGTCCATATCTTAGTAAATCCTCTGGCTCTAAGTTTTTCATCCATTCACCAGTCTTTTTATCTTCTAAAGTTTTAACTTCTGCCCCAAATCCAATAGAAGATCCTTTATCTCTTTGTGATATAATCTTATCTAAACCTGCAAATGCTCCACCACATATAAATAAAATGTTAGTTGTGTCTACTTGCAAAAATTCCTGCTGGGGATGTTTTCTTCCGCCTTGAGGTGGAACACTTGCAACTGTTCCCTCCATAATTTTTAGTAATGCTTGTTGAACACCTTCTCCAGATACATCTCTAGTGATAGATGGATTTTCTGATTTTCTACTAATTTTATCAACCTCATCTATATAAACAATTCCTCTTTGAGCTTTTTCAACATTATAATCTGCTGCTTGTAATAATTTCAGAATTATATTTTCAACATCTTCACCTACATACCCAGCTTCGGTTAAAGTAGTTGCGTCTGCCATAGTAAAAGGCACATCAAGTATTCTTGCAAGAGTTTGGGCTAATAATGTTTTTCCACAACCTGTGGGTCCAACCAATAAAATATTTGATTTAGAAAGCTCAACTGTTTTACTTGTTTTATTTTCATAGTTTAATCTTTTGTAATGATTATGAACTGCAACAGATAAAACTTTTTTAGCATGAGATTGTCCAATTACATAATCATCTAAAACTTTGCATATTTCTTTTGGAAGCGGTAAACCATCCTGATGTTTTACAAAATTATCTTTGCTCTCTTCTTTTATGATATCCATGCAGAGTTCTACACATTCATCACAAATGAAAACGGTTGGACCAGCTATTAACTTTCTAACTTCGTGTTGGCTTTTGCCACAAAAAGAACAGTAAAGAATATTTTTATTGTTGCTCATAATTTATTATTCGAATCAATTAACACACTTTAATACATTTAATATAAAGTAATCAAGCATAGGTTGTGAACAAACTATATATTGTGAATTATTCTCTCTTTTCTACTACTTTGTCTATAAGGCCAAAACTTTTTGCATTATCTGGAGTCATAAAGTTGTCTCTTTCTAATGACGATTTAATTTCGTCAACAGATTTTCCTGTATGTTTTGAATAAATTTCATTTAATCTTTTTTTTAATGATAATACTTCATTAGCATGAATTTCTATATCTGTTGCTTGACCTTGAAAACCAGCTGAGGGCTGATGAACCATTATTCTTGAATTTGGTAATGAAAATCTTTTTCCTTTAGAACCTGCTGCCAATAAAAATGAACCCATACTTGCTGCTTGACCAATGCATAGAGTACTTATTTCTGGTTTTATATATTGCATAGTATCGTAAATACCAAGTCCGGCAGTAACAAGGCCACCAGGACTATTTATGTATAAAGAAATTTCTTTTTTTGGATCTTCAGACTCTAAAAATAATAACTGTGCGGTAACTAAGGACGCTATTGCATCATTTATGGGTCCAACTACAAATACTATTCTTTCTTTGAGTAACCTTGAATAAATATCGTAAGCTCTTTCTCCTCTACTAGATTGTTCAACAACCATAGGTATTAGGGTGTTTAATTGTTCTGGAATTTTATTAGTCATAATCGATTCGATTAATCTTATACAACTTGTGATTACTTTTTGCTAACCTTTTTTGCTTTCTTAGGTTTTGATGCGGGAGTTTTAGTTTTTTTAGTTTCTTTAGATTTTGTTTTTACCTCTTTTTTTTTAGGATCTGTTTTTTTCTTATTTTTTTGATCTCCATCTTCTTTAGCAAGTTTAGCTTGCTCTTTAATGTTATTTTCATTTTCTTGTTTTAAAATTTTCTCAGCTTCTTCTTTGGTAATTTCTTTTTTAGTAATATTTGCTTTTTTCTTTATTTCTTCAATTATTTTTTCTTCGTAAATTTGTCCCCTTAAACTATCTATGGCTGCTGGATTTTGTTCATAATAATCTTTAACAATCTTTTCTTGACCTGGCATCATTCTAAATTGTTTTTGTATTTCTACATTAATTTCTTCCTGAGACACATTAATTTTATTTTCTTCACCAAAAGCATTTAAGATTAATCCAGTTTTAATTCTTTTTTTAGCTTGGTCCTCTAATGATTTTTGGTTTTTTTTGACTTCATCTTCCTTCATTCCTTGAGATAATATTTTAACCTCCTGTTCAATTAGATTGCCAGGTAATTGTTCGAGTTTTTCTTTTTCTATTTGCTCAAGAATATTTTTCTTTGTAATCATATTTAATGAGTTTTTATACTCATCATTAATTTGTTTTGTAATAAGTTCTTTTAAATTTGCTAAATCTTTGGCACCCATATTTTTAGCAAAATCATCATTAACTTTTACTTCTTCTGGAATTCTCACTGCTGTAATCTTACATTCAAACACAGCTTTTTTATTAATAAGGTCTTTTTCTGGAAAATTTTCAGGAAGATTTACTTCTACATTTTTTGTGTCACCTGATTTAACGCCTTCTAATTGTTTATCAAAACCTTTTATAAACAAATCTTTTCCAAGAACTAATTGAGTATTTTTACCCTCGTTACCCTTAAATTCTTTGCCGTCAATAGTTCCTTTATAATCAAAAATTACAAGATCATTCAATTTTGAGCTATAATTTACTTCTGCATCTTTAAAATTATTTTGACTTTTTGCAATTTCACTAATTCTTTTATCTGTTTCTTTTGGATCAATTTTTACAACATACTCAATTACTTTGATTGAGCTTAATCCTTTAGCAGAAACTTTGGGTAGTTCGGTAACTGAAATAATATATTCTAAATCTTTACCTTCACCAAAAGTCTTTAAATCTATTTTAGGTTGTCCGGCCGGTTTGATCTTATTTTCTTCTAAAGCTTTTGTTGTTGTATCTTTTAGCAACTTATCAATTACTTCACCGTAAACAGCTTTACCAAATTGTCTTTTTAATATTTCAGTAGGCACTTTACCAGGTCTGAAACCCTTTATTACAACATCCTTTCTTATTTCTTCATATTTCTCATCCATAAAGCCTGAGATAGTTTTTTTGTCTATGAATACTTTAAGATCTTTTTCTAAACCTTTTTTATTTTCTACTGTTACTTTCATATTTTTTTATGGTAGGCGAGAAAGGACTCGAACCTTCACAGCTTGCACTATTGGTTCCTAAGACCAACGCGTCTACCAATTCCGCCACTCGCCCAAATTTATGGTGTTTTATATAGTATTGATCTAATTTGTCCAATCAGAATAATAGGGTAAAAAGATATAAATATATAAAAAAATGATAATTTCGCCTTGTATAAGTATTTGCAAAATGGATCCTGTAACTGGATATTGCTATGGCTGTGGAAGAGACAATGATGAAAAGAAGATTTGGAAAGACCAAAATACAAGTGATGAGTGGAAAAAACAAAATTTAGAAGATATTCAAAAGAGGATGCAAGGATGGCAGTTGGAAAGCTTCAAAGAATCTTATGAACATAAAAAAAATAATGGAATGTCACTATTTAAAAAGAAACAACTAAATGACTCAGACTAGATTAGTAGTAATAATTTATATAATTGGAATTCTTATTGGAGCATTTGTTTTTGATTTATGGGGTGCTGAAACGAGTGCTATCAAAAGTTTAGCAGCAATGTTTTGGACAGCATTATTGCTTATAGCTATTGTATTTGCTGATAAAAAAAATGAATAATTAATCTTTTTGTATTAGTTCGCTTATGAAGAGATCTCCATTACCGTCATCTACTGCTTTTTTGTAAATAGACTTTTTTATATCAGCTAATTTTTCTGCATTACCTAAATCTTTTAGCATTTCATGTATATAGGTAAGATCTTTTAAAGTGTTGGAAGTTGAAAATTTAAATCCAGTATAATCGTCCTTAAGGACATTATCAAAAATTCT
The DNA here is from genome assembly GCA_902612575.1 of uncultured Pelagibacteraceae bacterium. Classification (GTDB taxonomy): domain Bacteria; phylum Pseudomonadota; class Alphaproteobacteria; order Pelagibacterales; family Pelagibacteraceae; genus Pelagibacter. The sequence continues at coordinate 25,875 of CACMDZ010000003.1, forward strand.
ATTTAAGGCTGTTGAGTTTCCAGATCCTAATTTTGCTACTGCAAAAAGTTTTTCCAAATTAATATCCAATTTTTTTGCGCTCTTAATGAATTCTATAACATTTGTTGCAGTACCTAGAGATAAAAAGTTATTTAATAATTTTGACTTTGCTCCCTTGCCTACTTCTCCAAAATGAAAATAATCTTTACAAAAGGTTTTTAAATATACCTCAGCTTTCTTAAAATTATCCTCAGAGGCACCAACAATTCCTCCACAAATACCCTCCTCAGCTTGTACAGGACCGCCCATCACTGGACATTCTATATAACTAATTTTTTTCTTTGCAAAAATTTGTTCCATTTTAATTGATCCATTTTGGTTATGTGTTGTAACGTCAACAATTAATGTATTATCTTTTAACAAATTAGATAATTTTTCAGCAATACTTATAGCTATTGGTGTATTGGTTACACAAAGAAATAAAGCATCTAAATTCTTTTCACATAACTCATTGTAGCTTTTAACCTCTTTCGCACCATCACTTACAATCTTATCGATAGGTTCTCTTTTTTTATTTGCAATAACAAATAAATTATTTCCCTTTTTTAAAATATTTTTGGCTATTCCATAACCCATATAGCCAACACCGATAAAACCTACATTCATAATTTTAGATAATTATAGTATAAGACTCATTGATTAAAAATTAATATTTATGAAAAAAAGTTTTAAAAAACTTGAAAACTCAATAATAAATTGTAAGAAATGTCCAAGACTTGTAGATTTTAGAACCCGGGTAGCAAAAGATAAAAGAAAACAATATAAAAATGAGAAATACTGGGGAAAGCCAATAACAGGTTTTGGTGACCGAAAAGCAAGAATTTTATTAGTTGGTTTAGCCCCTGCTGCTCATGGTGGCAATAGGACTGGAAGAGTTTTTACAGGTGATAGATCATCTGAATTTTTGTACAAATGCCTTCATAAAGCTAAATTATCAAACAAATCAAATTCAGTTCACAGAAATGATGGCTTGATACTTAATGATAGTTTTATAACTACCGCATTAAAATGTGTCCCTCCAGGAGATAAGCCAACTAGAAATGAACTTAATAATTGTTTCAAATATTTTAAAAATGAAATTGAAAACTTAGATAATTTAAAAATTATTATTGCTCTCGGAAAAATAGCTTTTGATGCGTGTATCGAGTTTTATAAAAAACAATTTAAAATAGAAAATAATATTAAATTTGGACACAGCAAATTTTTTAAGCTACCAAATAATATTTTATTAGTTGGATCTTATCATCCAAGTCCTAGAAATGTTAATACTGGAAGAATTGATATTAACAAAATGACTAATTTATTTCTTAAGGTCAAAAAAGTCATTTAATCAATTGACTTTTAAGTTCTATTGGAAGTTTTGATGGTTTGCCATTTTCATCTACTGAAGCTAATAATATTTCAGCCTCAACAATCATACTATCATTGACAAAAATATGCTGTTTCATTCTTATTGATACATTTTTAACTTCTAACACTTTAGAAATAATATTTAAATTGTCTTCAAGTTTTGCAGGTTTATGGAAATTTAAGTTGCAAGATTTAACTATTATATAAATCCCAAATTTTTCTATAAGATTTTTATTACTAAAATTTACAGATGTGATTGCATCTGTTCTAGCTCGTTCCAAAAATTTCAAATAATTAGCATAATAAACCACTCCTCCACTATCAGTGTCTTCATAGTAAACTTTAAAGTTTGATTTAAATTCCATATTAAAAATATATTATCAAAGACGTGGAATATATATACTAATGATTATTTGTTTATGAAAATATATATAATTTGGCTAATAGGGGTTGTATTGTGGAACTTTGGGTATCCTCAAGCAACACCACTTCTTGATGTAATTGCTGCAATTCTGCTCTCGTTTTTAAGTTTGGTACTCAAAAAATATATAAAATAAATTACTCAGACGAAAAATAAATATTTTGATAATAACTTATAGCTTTCATCTTTGAATTATCAGTGTCAGCCATAATAGCAACTCCATCCAACTCTTTAACGTCTAATTTATGAAGTTTTTTAAAATCTTCTTTTACATTTGCTTTAACTGAAATCCACTCATCAAAATTATTTTTTGTGGTGGATAAAACATAATCTATCGATTTTTTTGTATAAGGGCTTCTTTTATAATCATCAATATTTAAGTTGCTAGAGTAAACATAATTAATAGCTCTATTTGATAGTGGCGTAGCACCTGTTTTTTTAATAACAAAAACTCTTGCAGCAAAATCATGTCCTTTTTTTGTATTTTCTTTAATTCCTTTTAAGTCTTTTTCAACTTTCCATGTAATGTTTATATAAGGGGTGGCGTCTAAATCTATTTTTATTTCTTTACCTAGACCGGAAGCTGCATTATCTGCTACTGCTTTTAGATAGTTTCCATTCTCGTTTTTTCCAATTGTATAAATAGTTTTTGCATCAGCACCTCGTACTTTCCTTACTTCTAAAGTAGAAAGTTCATTTTCAGTAAAATCAAATATTACTTTTTCATTGGCATTAGATAATGAAAAAAGAAAAATTGAGAATATTATTGATAATAAAATATTTTTCACAAAAACTTCTATAGACAATTTTATTATTTTTTCAATATTACGTATTTACTCTGGCAATAAGACTATTTTTGGAGCAGAACAACTACCATCATGAATTTGCTTGAAAGCCTCAGCTCCTTTTTTTAATTCCCGATATTCAATCCAAGATAGATCTCCTATTTCTTTATCAGCCAAAATTCTAATTGTTTTTTCAAAATCTTTATTAGTATAACAATAAGTTCCTATAAATGTTACTTCCTGAAGTGTAGCTTTTCTAAAATTAAATTGACCAGAAGGTTGTGTTAAACCAATATGAATAATGCTACCACCAGGCTTAACCACAGAAATAGCTTGTTGTCTAGATACCTCTAATCCAACTGTATCGAACACAATATCGAAACTATTTTCTTTTACTTCTTTATCATTTGGACTAACAAATATACCATCGAAGTATTTTGAACAAACATCTAGCCTTAGTTTGTTTGGATCAGACATTATAATATTTTTATTTCCCTTTATTTTAGATAAAATTAATGAACACAATAATCCAATAGCTCCAGCACCTTGTACCAAAGTCCTACAGTCAGAGAGAGGTTTTTTCAAAGACGTCTCTCCCATCAATACAGCATGCAATGATACCGCTGTGGGTTCAGCAATTGTCGCTTCGCTTAAATCAAGACGATCAGGTATTTCATAAATATTTTGATTTGGAGTTGAAACAAGTTCCGCAAATACTCCACTTCTCTCATATGGTCTATTCATGCCTAATAAAACTCTGTTAGGACATAAATGCTCACGTCCATTAGTACAATACTCACATTTTCCACAAGTTATTAATGGGTTTAATACAACATTTTTATCCTTGAATTTACCATTTTGAATTTTTCCACTTACCTCATGACCAAGTATCAATGGTGGAATTCTTCTCTCATCTTTACCGTGATATGCATGCATATCTGATCCACATATTCCTGAAGCATGAACTTTTAAAATACTTTCTCCACTTACCTCAGTTGGATCTTTCTCATCTCTATAAGTCAGTTCTTCAACACCTGTATAAACTAAAGCTTTCATAATTATTTTTCATTAAGAAGATAATACATAATATATGAAACGACAAATCCTATAATCCATGAAAAAGTTTTAAAATCTACAAAATTGACATTCCAAATTATTGAAAATGAAAAAACAAAACCAATTAATACAGCGTATACGGCTTTATAATTCCATCCACCTGAATAAATGTACTCGTTTTCTAGTCTGATAAAAAAAAGATCTTTGTGATTAACTTTTTCTTTCTTGACAAGATAGTAGTCTGCAATGATAACTCCAAAAATTGGTCCAAAAAATGCTGCTAAACTATCAATTAATTTTATTATTTCTATTTGGCTTAGTATTGATGGCCACAAACTGCCTGTTATTAGTCCAAATATTAAAATTAGTATTCCTGCACTTTTAAGGTCCAAGTTTTTAGGTAAAAAATTAATTATACTATTTTGTGTTGGAACATAATTAGTTATTAAATTTGTCGAAAGTGATGAGAATATTATAAAAATTAATGCATAAACTGTTAGATAGACATTATCAATCTTTCCTATTATATCCATCGGCCTTGTCATTATTTGATCAACAATGATAAGCTTTTGATTCAATAAAACATCAACGCCTATTACAATAGTAGTCGCAAGAAAGGAAAAGACAATCATATTCAAAAATAAAAATAAATTTCCTATTTTAAGATCTCTGCTAGTTTTTACATATCTTGAAAAATCTCCATAATTCAAAAGCACAATGGAAAAATATGAAAAAATTGTCCCTGTAAGAATAAAAAAGGGCATTACATTTGATTTAGAAATCAAATTTGTATTAGTTGTATTAGATTTTAGAGATTGAAATATTTGAGTGCTATTTTCAGCAACAAGCATTACAAAAAAGAAAATTAAACCGAAGTAAACGAATATTGCGGAGAATTTTAAAAATCCTTGATTGTATCTTTGACCATTCGTAAATAAAAAATATTGAATAAAAAAAGTTACTATTAATGAAAACCAATCTATAATATTTAAGCCTAGAAAAAATTCTAAAATAAATTCATTTTCTAAAATTTGTGGATCAAATATGTAATAGATAATAATTCTTATTATGTAAGTTATAGATTTGGATATAAAATATGTTTGAATTCCAAACATAAAAATTCCAACAATTGATCTTAACAAACTTAAATATCTAGCACCGTTTAGACCCATGGATATTCTCATCAAAACTGGAAAAGGTAATCCATGTTTTTGGGATGGGTGACCAATTAAAGAAATAAAAAAATACACAAGAATTGATGCAGCTATTGAGGAAGATAAAACTAAATAAGAACTTAAATTATAGATTAAATACAAAGAAGATATAAGAGCAAATCCAGCAATGGTTTGAATACTATTTGCCCAATAACAGAATAAATCTGCCGAAGTCCATGTTTTGTTACTTGGATTAACTGTAGCTAATTCAAAATTTTTTAATTCTATATTTTGGCTCACTTTATAGATTCTAAACTAATATTTTTATATGTCTATAAAAGTGATAACAGTAAGATATTAATACATGAGTTTTCTAAAAAGTAATATTGGTTACATTTCAATGTTCATTGCTGTTATAGGCTTTGGCTCTGGTCCTCCATTTGTAAAATTAGCACTACAAGAATTTTATGTAATGGATTTAATGGCAGTTCGATTCTCTTTAGCATTTATTTTAATGTTAATATTTGCACTTATAATGAGAGTAGATTTATCTATTAAAAAAATTGGATTAACTCCTTTTTTAATGGGTCTACTAAATCCTTTTTTGGTAACTCTTAGTTTTCATATAGGGCTGTTGCTAACCTCTCCGGTAAGTGGTGTTGCTTTAATAAGTACACTTCCTATTTGGCAGCCTTTTGTAGCAAGAATTTTTTTAAAAGAAAAAATTGAAATTAAAGTAATAGTTGGAGCATTTATTACAATTATTGGAACTTTAATTTTATTATCAACACAAAAGAAAATTGGTGGCGGAAATTATTTAGGGGATTTTATTATATTTTTAGGAATGATGTGTGTTTCTATTAATGAAGTACTTGGAAGACGGTTTATGCAAACCAAAGTAAATCAATTGGGTGTTAATACTTTTCAATACATGATTGGAGCAATCTTATCTCTTCTACTGCTTTTTATATTGTGGCCTGATAGTAGTTTTAAATATAATAATTATTTAAATTTAAGTCCTCCAGTTCTTGCAGCCATAACATTATCTTTTATAACTTTTGGAGCTTATTTATTTTATAACTTTGCTTTAAGAAGAGCACCAATTGGAAGAATTAGTTTGATGTATCCTTTAACTGGTCCCATTGGAGCTACAATGTCATGGATAGTTTTGGGTTCTACAATATCCATTAATATATTTATATCCTTAATAATTATTTTAGTAGGAACAATTATTCCTCAAATTAATAAAAAAGCTAAGGGCTAGGATACATTACACTTGGCAACCATAATGCTATTTGGGGAAATATAATAATTAATATTAAGCCAATTAATTGAATAACCATAAATTGCATCATGCCTAAATATATATCTTTTAAATCCCATTGAGGCACCACGCCTTTTAAGAAATAAGCTGATAAAGCTACAGGTGGAGATAGCCAGGCGGTTTGTAAATTGACAGCTACAAGAATAGCAAACCAAGTTAAGTTAAAACCTAATTCTAAAATTAAAGGTAGAACTATTGGTAAAACTATTAATACTATTGGAACCCATTCTAAAGGCCAACCTAGTAGAAATATTGCAGCCATTATAATCGCTAAAATCACATATTTATTTACATCAAGATTTAATAAGAAGTCTGTTAATAGAGATGGAGTTCCTAATTTTGAAAATACCGCACCAAAAAAATTTGAGGCCGCAACTAAAAACATAATTAATGCTGTTATCTCTAAAGTTTTCAATAGAGCTTCTTTCAAACCATGGTAAGTAAGTTTTTTATAAGCCAGTGCTAAAAGTATTGCTCCAAAAGCTCCCATGCCGGCACCTTCAGTTGGAGTTGCAAGACCAAATAAAATACTTCCTAAGGCAAAGAAAACTAAACCTGCAGGAGGAATTAAACCCATTAAAAACTCATACCAAACCTTAGCCATATTTTTTGGTCGTTCTGAAGCTGGTAATACAGGACCAAGTTTAGGATTTAAAAAACATCTTAACGTTGTGTAAGCAGCATACAAAAATGCCAAAAGAATTCCTGGGATGATTGCTGCTGCGAATAAATCTGTAACTGGTATTTCTAATACAGGACCCATAACAACTAACATAATGCTTGGAGGAATTAAAATTCCTAAAGTACCTCCAGCACAAATTAGACCCGCTGAAAGTCTGGTGTCATATCCTGTCCTGATCATAGTTTTTCCAGCCATAATTCCCAAAATTGTGACAGATGCTCCTACAATTCCAGTTGCTGCCGCGAAGATAGTTGAAACAAACATAACAGCATAAAACAATGCTCCTCTAGTTTTCGAGAGCATTAATTGCACCGCGTTAAATAATCTTTCCATTAATCCAGCTTGTTCCATCAAAATTCCCATAAATATAAAGAGTGGAACGGCGGCCAGGGTATTCTCGGTCATTATCATATTGAATTGCAAGGTCATTAAATAGAAAACTAACTTTCCAAATCCCCAATAACCAAAAACAAGACCTAAAAAAATCAACGTAAATGAAATAGGAAATCCAACAAAAATTGCAAACAACATGCAACCAATCATTATTGCGCCGATTATTTCTGGTGAAAAGAATTCCATTAAGGCCATCTTCCTTTCACAAAGGCATAATACGTTTTAAGTATTTCAGAAAAACCTTGAACTAAAAGTAAAAAGGCTCCAATTGGCATACAACTTTTTAATGGCCACATTATTGGCATCCATGTAGTGTCCATCGCTCTTTGAATTCTTACTTTTCCACCTAAACATTCTTCAAGATTTGATCTTCCACAAATTGATGTATAAGCATAATCAAAACTTACATAAAAAAATACTAAGAAACCTGGTATAAAAAATAAAAGATACAAAAATAGATCAACTCTAGCCTGATTTTTAACTGTCCAATTTCTATAAAGAAAGTCAGCTCTTATATGAATACCTTTTGATAACGTATATGCTGCACCAAGCATGAACAAAGCCCCTGCTAGCATTCTGCTAATATCAAAAGACCAAAGTGTAGGTCTATTAAAAAAATGTCTTCCAATTACTTCATGTATCATTGCATAAATAAGTGGAATTGTGATCCACATTATTATTTTGCCTGATAAAAGCATTTTTGAGTCAATAAATTCTATTGTTTTTGCCATCCAAGGAATCATGTCCTCAGGCATTTTTGTACTTGTTCTTCTTTCAGCAATTAATTCGTCAGTAATATCTAGATTTTCTTTAACTTTAGGATCTGAATCTTTATCAACCATTGAACAAGTATACTATTTAAAATTAAATTATTAAAAAAAAACGGGGATTAGTAAAATCCCCGTTTTTTATATCGTTACTTATTGTTGTGCTGCAAATGCAGATCCAATTGATGCATCAGATGTTTCCATTTGTGCAATAAAAGGTACTACAACTTTTGCGTGCTCAGTCATATGATCGTAAACTTGCTTAAAGAAAGCATTTTCTGCTGCATTCTTTTTAAGCGTAGCTTGAGCAGCGTTCATGTACTCAGTGAAATAATCAGCTGGTGTATCCCATAGTTTTACACCATGATTTTGAGTAAGATCAATTAACGCTTTTCCATTTTCTACAGCTCTGTTTGTAATATTTCTTGTGATCATAGCTTCAGATGCAACTTCCATTGCATATTTTTGATGATCAGTTAAAGAATTATAAACATCACCATTTATGTAAATGTCTCCATTTACAACGTTTTGGTGAAGACCTTGTAGATAATAGTTTTTAAGAACTTTTTGGAAACCAAATACTGAGTCTGGTTTTGGACAACACCACTCTGCAGCATCAATTGTTCCTTTTTCAAGTGCTGGTAAAATATCACCACCTGATAAAGATACTGATGCAATTCCGATATCTTTATATGTTTGTCCTGGAATTCCTGGAGGAGTTCTGAATCTGTATTTTCTGAAATCATCCATATTCTTGATTGGCTCTTTAAACCAACCTAATGCTTCTGGTCCAGATGATGCCATCACGAAACCTTTAACATTCATTCCCATTTCGCTCCACAATTGGTCGTATAACTCTTTACCACCATTGTCGAAGTACCATGCTAACCAAGATTTAGTACTTAAGCCAATTCCTCCACCAGCAACTGGCGAACCAAATAACATCGCAGCTGGGTGATAGTTTGACCAGTAGTGAGTCCATGCTGCACCACCATCTACTAGACCTTTGTCGACGGCTTCTAGTGTTTCTTTCATTCCAACAACTTCACCTTTTGATAAAAGTTCAAATTTTAACTCACCTCGTGTTAATTTTGTTACTCTATCAGTCCACATTTTTACGATTTGTCCATCGTAAGATGTTTTTGGAAAAGTAAGTTGGATTTTTAATGTTTTAGCAGATGCAGAACCAATTACTGAAACTGCAAATACTAAAGCTAAAATCATTGATGTGATTTTTTTCATTATATATCCCTCTCTTTATTGTTATTAAGACTTAATAATATCCTAAGTTAATATTATTGGCTGAGAAATGTAAAATGTTAAATTGTTACATAAATTGAATATGCAACTTGAGGTTTAATAGCTAATCTTTGCCTTTTGGGTCAAAAGGGTAATCCCACGCATCACCACCAATTTTTTTTGATATACCTGAATAATCAGTTTCAGACTCTCCCTCGTTACAAAATTCTGAAAAAATTTCTAAAGCATGTTTTCCTAAAGGGGTTGATGCGCTTACTGATTTTGCAGCATCATTTGCTAATTTTAAATCTTTTGTCATCATTGCAGCAGAAAAACCAGGTCTGTATTTATTGTTTGAAGGAACGCCATCTGTTAAATTCGGTAAGGGAGTGTAAGTCGATAGGGCCCAATTATTTCCAGATGCATTTTTCATTATTTCATGGACTTTTTTTAAATCCATCTTTAGTCTTTTTGCTAACATTAATGCCTCTGATGCAGCTATCATTGAAATACCTAAGGACATATTATTACAGATTTTAACTCCAACACCACTTCCTTGGGGTCCAGCGTGCAAAATTTTTTGACCCATAATATCCATTAATGGTCTTGCTAAGTTTACAGACTCGTCATCTCCACCAACTAAAAAATTAAGTTTGCCTACTCTTGCACCCATAACACCTCCTGTAACAGGTGCATCAATCATTTTTATGCCTCTACTTTTAGCTTCTTTGCCGAGTAATAAGGAAGTTTCTATATCGATTGTTGAACAATCAATAATTAATGCATCTTTTGATATTTTATCTATTATTCCTTTCTCGCCTAAAAAAAGTGACTTAACATGTTTTCCCTCAGGTAACATTGAAATTATAAAATTTGCACCCTTGAGTACTTCATCTAAAGTTTCTACTACGTTTAAATTTGCTTCTTTTGCTTTTTGTATCATTTCAGGAGAAACATCATAAGCTTTAACTTTTTTTCCAGCTTTAACTAACTGGTCAGCCATTGGATTACCCATATTTCCAACTCCTATGAAAGCAATTTGATCTGTCATATTTAATTATCTATATTTGATTTTCCTCGATTTATCAAAACTGTTTTGCTTTGAGTAAAATGATTTATCATGCTATCAAACGCATATTCTTTACCTATACCACTCATTTTTAAACCACCATAAGATACATTTGCTCTTGGAGCAACGCATTGGTTTACTTGAACAAATCCTGCTTCAATATCTTCAACAAACTCTAGAGCTCTAGACAAATTTTGAGTCCAAAGTACAGCTGATAATCCAAATGGTGTATCATTAGCACTTTGCATTACTTCTTCAAATGTTTTAAATGGAATAGCACAAGCTACTGGCCCAAAAATCTCTTCCTGACAGACAGGAGAGGCTACCGGTACCCCTGACATAAGTGTAGGCTCATAATAGAAACCATTTTTATAATCACCACCTGTTGGTTGATTGCCACCATGTAATACTTTGGCTGAAGAAGTTTGTTTTGCTATATCCATATAATGCAAAGTTCTTTTTAGTTGCTCCTCTGAGATAATCGCTCCAATATCAGATCCTTCATCTAAAGCATTTCCCATTTTTAGTTTACTTAGTTTTTCAACTGCACCATTGATAACTTTATCATAAATTTTTTCCTGAATATAAACTCTAGACCCCGCAGTACATGCTTGTCCTTGACGGGTATACCTCATACCATCAATTACACCTTGAATTGCAATATCTAAATCAGCGTCACTCATTATTATATTTGGATTTTTCCCACCAAGTTCTAAAGTAACAGGACATAATTTTGGAGCAGCTTTTTCAGCAATGATTTTTCCAACAGAAAAAGATCCCGTAAAAGTTACTTTTCTTACCTTTTCATGAGTGACCAAAGGTTCACCACACTCTTCTCCGTACCCTGAAATAACATTTAAAACTCCTGGCAGTAGTTCTTGTTGGAATATTTCGGATAACAGTAAAGCGCAAAAAGGTGCTTGTTCAGCTGTTTTTAACACAACGCTATTACCAGCAACTATCGCTGGAGCAATTTTAGCAACTGTTAAAAATAAAGGAGCATTCCATGGCACAATTGCACAAACAACACCAATTGGATCTCTTGTTGTATAATGAATAGTATTTGGGATATTGGCTGGATAATTCTCACCCTTTAACTCTCCTGATAGTCCTGCAAACATATTTGTTAGCTCAATAGATGCTGCAGTTTCTGGCACAGCTTGAGTTCTTAAAGCATTACCAGTATCTAAGGAAAGCAAAGTCTCAATTTCAGATTTTCTTTCCTCTAATTTCTTCGCACCTGCAGCAACCATCTTTCCTCTTTCACGTGCTGGTATTTTTTTCCATTTTTGAAATGCTTTAAAAGCCGACTCAACTGCAATATTAACATCATTCTTATCACATTGTGGTGCTGAACCAATATTCTCTCCTGTACTAGGATTTAAAACTGGTATTTTTTTACCTGTTTGAGCAGAAATTAATTTGCCATCTATTAAAATTTTATCTGATAATCTTTTTGCATTGTTAAGAGCTAATTCATAATTTTTTTCAAAATTACTCATTATCTAATTCTCCTCTTCTAACCTTAGAGGAAAGCCATCCACCATCAATTTTAATTTCAGATCCGTTTATAAAGTCTGATTCATCACTTGATAAAAATACCGCTGCTCCCACAATATCTTTTGGTTGCCCCCATCTTCCTACAACTGTTTCTTTTCCCCAGGCTTTGCCATGTTTTGGATCTTCAGCATATTTTTGGTTGAAAGGAGTTGATATTAATCCAGGACAAATAGTGTTTACGTTAATATTTTTTCCAGTAAGATCAACTGACAATGCTCTCGTTAAGCCTAGTACCCCACTTTTAGCTGCAACATAACCTACTCTATCAGGTCTACCCATAAAACTAGCAATGGAACCAAAGTTTATAATTTTTCCCTTACCATTTTTAATCATGTGAGGAATTACAGCCTGACTTGCAAGAAATGGTGCTGTAAGATTAACTGAAATCATATCGTCCCAGTCCTGTTTAGTATGATCTAACAATTTTTTTACATGTCTTATGCCTGCGTTATTTATAAGGATATCAATTTTCCCAAATGTTTTAATGGTTTTTTCTACCATTTCATTAATACTATCTTTTTTAGAGACGTCTGTTTTAACGATTATTGCTTCACCGCCTTTATCAAAAATTTTTTTTTTAGCATTTTCTGAATTTGTAATATCTATTTCCGCTATAACAATCTTAGCACCCTCTTTTGCAAGGCCTAAGCAAATTTCTTCACCTATACCCTTACCTCCACCTGTAACTATTGCCACTCTATCTTTAAGCTTCATTTTTTAAATGATTTGATGTTATTTTAAGAAAGAAACTAATGCTTTTTCCTCATTAATCCAAGCTTTAATTCCACCCTTCAAAACGTATACATTTTTAAAACCTAGGTCTTCTGCAAAGGCATTGCCTAAAATTGATGCAGTCTCCCCATCATTGCTGACAAAAATAATTTCAATATTTTGTGACTCAGCGCCAGCTAAAGCTCTAACTCTATCCATTAAATAAACATTAAATTTTCCATTTTTATCAAATGCAGTCTCTTGAAATGATCCTTTAATTACTCCAGTTTTTTTCCATTGATCGTCTGTTCGAATATCTAAAACAACTGCATTATTATCTAATAAATTTTTTAATTGATCAGATGAAATTAAATTATAATTTGGATCCAGAACATCAATAATTTTAAATTCAAAAATAAGATCTGAATTTGGCGGTATCACATCTCCAGCTCCGGAAGAGCCATATGCCAATTCTGAAGGAATTTTAATTTTTCTGACTGTACCTTTGTTTGTACCAACAATGCCCATCTCAAAACCAGGTATAACTTCTCTCATTCCTATTTGAACTACTAAAGGTCTGTCTTTTCCAACGTTAGTATCAAAGACTTTTCCATCAATAAATGAACCAGTATATTCAATTTGTACCCAAGAATGATTAATAATTTTTTTTCCATCGCCTGGTTTATCAACTAAAATTTCTATCTCTGTTGAAAGTAAATTGGTTGTTAAGAATAAATATATTATTAAAAATTTTATAGTTCTCATTTTAGGATATTTTTAATTCTTTATATTTGTTCTTTTCAACTTTTATGCATTCATTTTTATATTTTGGCATTCCACCAGGATAAGGTAAAAAAGTCTTTGGTTTACCAGGTATATTGTCGCCTTTATACCAAGAACTTTTAGCTTTCATAAATAATGTTTTTTTAACTGAATTCATAATTTCTTTTTGCCATTTTTTTGCTGCAAGATTGGTAGTTTCAATACTTTTTTTTCTATTTTTTTCTAAATATTTAATGCAATTTGTAATCCATTTAACATGTTGTTCTATTTGTACTGGAACATTTGTTAAAACTGATGGGCTGCCAGGTCCACTCACAATAAATAAATTTGGAAAATTCGGAACAAGAAGGCCTAGAAAACTTTTAGGACCTTTGCTCCAAAATTTAGATAAATGTATACCTTTTTTACCAATTATATTTAGTTTTAAAATTGATCCAGTTAATGCATCAAAACCTGTTGCAAAAATAATTTTATCTAAAATGTATTCACCTTTTTTAGTTTTAATGCCTTTTTTAGTTATTTTAACTATTGGGCTTTGCTTTAAGTCAACTAATTCGACATTTTTTTTATTAAACATCTCATAATAATTTGTATTTAAAGTAGGTCTTTTAGATGTAAAAGGATGGTCAAAATTAGTTAATATGTCAGCATATTTTTTATTTTTTACTGTTGAATATATTTTACTCTTTATAAAGTTAACTGCTGTTTGATTTGCTTTAATATTTTTTACTATATCATTAAATGTTGCCCTAAAAGATAGAGTTCCATACTGCCAAGATTTTTCATAAAGTAAATTTCTTTTTGTCTCGTTAAAATCAAAAGCAGATTTTTTAGGAAATTCAAAAGGATGCCCTCCTGGGGTTCTTTTTAAAAAATTTCTAAGTTTTTTGAAATTTTGTTTATAATTTTTAATATTTTCTTTAGTTAGTTTTCTATTTCTTGCAGGAATACTAAAGTTTGGTGATCTTTGAAATAAAATTAATTTTTTAGCTTTTTTTGCAATCTCAGGTGCTATTTGGATTCCAGTAGAACCAGTTCCTACTTGTCCTACAATTTTGTTTTTAAAGTTTATTTTTTTTTTGGGCCATCTTCCACTATGATGTAATTGACCTTTAAACTGATTAATTCCTTTTATTTTTGGAAGATTTATTGATGACAAAGATCCAACAGCACATATTAAATATTTGGTGTAATATTTTTTTTTATTATTTGTTTGAATTTTCCATAAATTATTTTTTTCTATATATTTTGCTGAAATTACTTTTTCGTTAAAAACTATATTTTTTTTTAACTTTAGTTTATTTGAAAAATATTTTAGATATTTTAAAATTACATTTTGCTTTGGGTATCTTTCTTTCCACGTCCAATTTTTAAAAATTTTTTCAGAAAAAGTAAAACCATAGGTAAAACTTTCAGAGTCACAACGAGCTCCTGGATATGTATTCCAATACCATGTACCCCCAATATCTTTACCCTCCTCTATAACTAAAGTATTTAATTTTAATTCATCTCTCAAACAGTGAAGCTGATATAAACCTGAAAATCCAGCACCAATAATTAATGCGTCTAAATATTTCATATTAAACTACCTAATCTTATTATTTAATTTATAAAGTATATGTTAAAAGATTTTTAAAAAAATTTAATTATTTTTAATTAACATGGAAAACTTTGATTATATTATTTTAGGTGCAGGATCGGCAGGCTGTGTTTTAGCTAACAGATTGAGTGCTAACCCTAATCACAAGGTATTATTAATCGAAGCGGGAAGCAAAGATACTAATCCATGGATACATATTCCAGGTGGATATTTTAAGACAATGTTAAACCCTAAAACAGATTGGTGTTTTCAAACAGAGAGAGAGAAATATTGTGATAATAGAGAAATGGTTTACCCAAGAGGTAAAACATTGGGTGGAAGTTCCTCTATCAATGGAATGCTTTATATAAGAGGTCAGTCTAATGATTTTAATTACTGGAGACAGCTTGGTAATGTTGGTTGGTCTTGGGAAGATGTTCTTCCATATTTTAAAAAATCTGAAGATTTCCAATTTGGTGAAAATGAATTTCATGGATCTGGAGGCCCTTTAGCTGTTCAAGAAATAAGAGGTACATTTAAAGTTTGTGATCTTTTTATGGATGCAGCAGAAGAGTTCGGCCATAAAAGAACTGATGATTTTAATAATGGAGATAACGAGGGCATGGGTTATTTTCCTTTTACGGTTAGAAATGGACTTAGATGTAGCACAGCAGTTGGATATCTAAATCCTGTAAAAAAAAGAAAGAATTTAAAAGTTGTTACAAATGCTCATGTTAAGAATATTGAATTCGATAATAAAAAAGCAGACAAAGTAAATTACTGGATTGGCAACAATGTAATATCTGTAAAAGCAAATAAAGAAGTTATTTTAAGTTCTGGAACGATAGGTTCTCCTCACATTCTTCAAGCCTCAGGTATTGGTCCAGGTGAATTGTTAAAAAAAAATAACGTAAATGTTGTTAAAGATCACCCTGGAGTAGGTATGAATTTAACTGACCATTTAATGCTCAGACCAGTTTACAAAGTCAAAAATTTAGAGAGTTTAAATGATATTTATTACAGTATGACTAAAAAATTTATGACAGGACTTAAATATCTTTTATTTAGAAAAGGACCACTTACGGTTGGGGCTAGTTATTTATGTGGCTTTGTCAAAAGCGATCCACACTTGGCAACTCCTAATTTACAGTTTCAC
The DNA here is from genome assembly GCA_902612575.1 of uncultured Pelagibacteraceae bacterium. GTDB lineage: Bacteria > Pseudomonadota > Alphaproteobacteria > Pelagibacterales > Pelagibacteraceae > Pelagibacter. Next base: position 41,943 of record CACMDZ010000003.1, read on the forward strand.
GTTTCTCCTGCTAGCACAGATGTATTGGGCAAAGGATCTCTGCATAAATTTACAGCATTTACTCCTAGTATAACCAATGTAAGACCCACAAGCAGAGGTTCTATTGAACTAAAATCTTCAGATACAAGAGTATCCCCAAAAATCAAAATGAATTATTTGTCTACAGATGAAGACAGAGAAATTGCAGGCAAAGCATTAAAAATTACAAGAAACATTGTAATGAATTCTAAAGCATACAAAAAATATGAACCAGAGGAATATAGACCTGGCATTCATATTACAGATAATGAGGAATTAGCTAAAGAAGCTGGAAAATTTTGCAGTACTATTTTTCACCCTGTAAGTACTTGTAGGATGGGTTCAGATGAAAATGCAGTCGTATCTGATAGATTAGTGGCTCATGGCTTGAAAAATTTAAGAATTGTTGATGCATCTGTTATGCCATCGATAACCTCAGGAAATACTAATGCACCTACTATTATGATTGCTGAAAAAGCAGCAGATATGATAATAGAAGATGCTAGATGACAGAAGAAATTACAATTTTTTTTCAAATAATATTTATTGATTTAATTCTTGCTGGAGATAATGCCATTATTATAGGAATGGTTGCTTCGAAATTTCCTCCAGAACAAAGAAAAAAAATAATTTTCTGGGGAATTGGTGGAGCAGTAATATTAAGAATTTTATTAACGCTCATAACTGCTTACCTTTTACAAATAACAGGACTAAGACTCTTAGGAGGTTTGTTATTGTTATACATAGTTTACAAGCTTTATGTTGATGTAATTAAAAATTCACAAAATGACGAGGAAAATATCAAAGTAGACAGTTCATCAATGCTTAAAGCAATTTGGACTGTTTTGTTAGCTGATTTTACTATGAGTTTAGATAATGTATTGGGTGTAGCAGGTGCTGCCAAAGATCATTACTATTTATTAGTTTTTGGTCTTGTTTTATCAATTATATTAATGGCAACTGCTGCAACATTAATTTCTCGATGGATTAAAGATTACAAATGGATAGCTTGGGTTGGTTTATTTGCTATATTATTTGTTGCAATTGATTTAATTTATACGGACATCAAGTTATTTATTTAAATGTATTTAAAAAAAATTAATCTTAAAGGGAAATATGCTCTTGTAACAGGAGCTGGTAAAGGCTTAGGACGCGCTTGTTCAATTGCGCTAGCTGAAGCAGGGGCAACGATTATTGGTTTGAGTAGAACATCGTCTGATCTTGATAAATTAGAAAAGGACATAAAAAAAGTCAAAAGTAAATTAATCAAAATTCATTGTGATGTAATGAACTATAGCGAATTACAGGAAAAATTAAAAAAAATAAAAATTATTGATATCCTTGTAAATAATGCAGGGACCAATATCCCAGAACCATTTGAGAAGATAAAACAGCAAAGTATGAATTATTTAGTAGATCTAAACTTAAAAGCTGCATTTAATGTTGCACAGTTAGTTGTAAAGAAAATGATTAAAAATAAAAAAAGAGCTGGATCAATTATAAATATGTCATCTCAACTTGGTCATGTAGGTATGTCTGGTAGAAATATTTATAATATGACTAAATTTGGAATCGAAGGTTTAACAAAGGGTATGGGTGTAGAGTTAGCAACAAAAAATATCAGAGTAAATACAGTTGCTCCGACATTTGTTGAAACTCCTATGGTAAAAAAATTTTTTAAAAATAAAAAGTTCAAAAATTTGGCTTTAGGTAATATTCCTATGGGCAAAGCAGCTAAAGAGAGTGATGTAGCTACAGCTGTATGTTTTTTAGCATCAGATGCTGCTGCAATGATAACTGGATCATCTATTCTAATAGATGGAGGATGGACAGCAAAATAATGAAAAAACTGTTGCTAATACTAGCAATTTTTTTTCCAACAAATATTTTTGCAATTGAATTTGATGGTAAATTTATTCAAGGTCATTTTATTTTAGGAAAAACAGATCCTAACTCAAAAATAATAATTGATAAAAAAGATGTCAAAGTATCAGATGATGGTTATTTTGTTTTTGGAATTGATCGAGATAGGAAGTTTGATGTTTTGATAACAAAAATTACTAACGGTAAATCAGAAAAAATAATCAAAAAAGTTTTTAAACGTAAGTATAATATTCAAAGAATCGATGGATTGCCTGAAAATAAAGTAACACCACCTGAGTCTGTTTATAAAAGAATCAAAAAAGAAAATGGAAAAATTGGAGAAGCTAGAGCAATTAACTCAAATTTAACTTTTTTTTCTGAAAAATTTATTATGCCAGTTGAAGGTATAATTAGTGGAGTTTATGGAAGCCAAAGAATTCTCAATGGTAAACCAAGATGGCCTCATTACGGAATAGATATTGCAGCAAAAAAAGGAACAGAGATTAAATCCTCTGGTACTGGAATAGTTACCATGGCTGAAAATGACCTTTATTACACTGGAGGTACTATTATTATGGATCATGGTCATGGTATATCAACAATTTATTCTCATCTTCAAAATGTGATGGTTGAAGTTGGAGATTTGATTAAAAAAGGAGATATAATAGGAACTGTTGGTTCAACAGGCAGATCAACTGGTCCACATTTAGATTTTAGAATAAATTGGTTTCAAACAAGGCTTGATCCAATGACAGTTCTTCAATAGGCTATACGTATGAAAAATGATATGCAATCAGTGTCAAAAAAATTAGTTAAAGCTTATAATAGCAATAAACTTATCAATCCAATTCCTGAAAAATTCTGTAGGAATATAAAATTAGCACATAAACTAAGATTATTATGTGAAAGTAAAATTAAGGATACAAAAGTTGGTTTTAAAGCAGGGGGTACAATAATTGCTCTCTTAAAAAAATTAAAAGAAAAAGAACCATTTCATTCGACTGTATTTGGAAAAAATTTAATTAAATCTGGAGGAAAAGTAAAAATTAATAAATATGCTTTAGGTACTGAAGTGGAGGTTTACTATATAATTAAAAAAAAATTTTTTGACTTTAAAGGAAAATTAAATTCAAAGAATATAACAAAATTTATCACTCATATGGGTCCTTGCATTGAGGTTGTTGGATTTAGACAGAAAAAAAAAGGTATTAAATATTTAGGTGACTTATGTAGTGATTTTGGTGTGAATATTAAATTTATAGTTGGAGCTAAGAAAAAATTTAAAAAAATAAATTTCAGCAATTTAAAAACAAATTTAAAAAATAAAAAAGGATTAAACGTAAACGGTAATACAAATACTGTTTATGTAAACCCACTAAATTCTTTAAAATTTGTTCTTAACAAAATAAGAAAAGAGAAAGTTTCTTTAGATAAAGATTTTTATGTATTTACTGGCTCTACAGTTGGTGTTGTGCCAATTAAAAGCAAAGGTGAATATATAGGCAAAGTAGACAAACTTGGTACTGTTAGAACAACTATCAATTAATGGGTCTTCATTTTTCTGTAGAAGAATTCAAAAGTAGAAAAGATAAAATAATTAAACTTTTAAAAGAGGAAAAATTGGATGCTCTCCTTATGTTTAGACAGGAGTCGATGTATTGGCTCACTGGATATGACACATTTGGGTATGTTTTTTTTCAAACATTAGTTTTGGATCAAAAAGGTAATATAATTTTATTAACAAGAGCTCCAGATTTAAGACAAGCACAAAACACATCTAATATTAGTGATATAAGAATATGGGTTGATAAAAATGGATCAAACCCAACTGAAGATCTTAAAGTTATTTTAGATGAATTAAATTTAAAGGGTAAAAAAATTGGAATTGAATATGAAGCGTACGGATTAACTGGTCGAAATGCTTTAAGGCTAAATAAATCTTTAGAAAATTACTGCTTAATAGAAGATACTTCTGAGTTAGTTAGCAAATTAAGAGTTATAAAATCCAATGAGGAAATTGATTATGTAAAAAAGGCGGCAAATTTAGCTGACAAAGCTTTAACTGAGGTTTGGAAACATACAAAAGCAGGTGTAAGCGAGTCTAAAATTTTAGCTGAAATGAATAAAGTCATATTTGAGGGAGGTGGTGATTATCCTGCAAATGAATTTATAATTGGATCTGGTAAAAATGCACTTCTTTGTCGATACCAAGCTGAAAAACAAATATTAAATTCACAAGATCAACTGACTATAGAATGGGCTGGAACATACAGACATTATCACTCTGCAATGTTTCGGACTATTCCAATTGGAAAAGCTGATCCAAAACATTTTAAAATGCATGAAGCTTGTATTGAGACTTTAAATAATTGTGAAAATAAATTGAAACCAGGGAACAAAGTTGGTGAAGTATATGATATTCATGCAAAAACTTTTGATGATTTAGGTTATAAAAATTCTAGAATGAATGCATGTGGCTATTCTTTAGGGGCAACCTTTTCACCTAATTGGATGGATTGGCCAATGTTATACACTGGAAATCCATATGTAATTAAACCAGGAAATGTATTTTTTATGCATATGATATTAATGGATTCTGAAAATAATTTAGCAATGAACTTAGGTGAAACTTACCTAGTTACAGAAAGTGGTAACGAAAGACTTGGCAATCAGAAACTTGATTTAGTCGTTATTTGATCAAAAAAAGTTTTACATTCCCCATCTCATTGCCGCTGTATGAACTGGAGAGTCCCAATGCTTTAAGATTTCATCATCACATTTGAGAAGAGTAATTGAAGCACCTTGCATTTCAAGTGATGTACAATAATTTCCAACTAAACTTTTTGTTACTTGAACACCCTTTGATTGCAAAATTTGACATGCATCCTCGTAAACTAAATATAATTCTGTTAAAGGAGTGCCTCCCATTCCATTTACGAAAAGTAAATTCTTTTCATTTTTTTCTGGTTTTAAATTATCTAAAATAGCTTCAAGAATATTTCCCACAATCGTTTTTGAGGGTTGAATTTTTTCTCTTTTTCTTCCTGGCTCACCGTGGATCCCTACACCAAACTCCATTTCATCATCGCCTATATCGAAAGTAGGTTTTCCTGCAGCAGGAACAGTGCAGCTTGTAAATGCAACTCCCATCGTACCAGCGTTTTTATTTACTTTTTCTCCAAGCTTTTTACATTCTTCGAGTGATCCGCTATGTTCAGCTAAAGATCCAACTATTTTTTCTACTAATACAGTTGCTGCAACACCTCTTCTACCTGTAGTAAATGTAGAGTCTTCAACAGCAACATCATCGTTAGTGACAATACTATCATTTTTGCCAGAGTACATTTCAGCTCCCATTTGAAAGTTCATTATGTCTCCAGAATAATTTTTAACAATAAATAAAACCCCTGCACCACTATCAACATGTTCTGCTGCTGCTTGCATTTGATCAGGCGTTGGTGCTGAAAATACAAAACCTGGGCATGCAGCATCTAACATTCCATGACCAACAAATCCTCCATGCATTGGTTCATGACCGCTTCCGCCACCTGAAATTAGGGAGACTTTTCCATCTTTGGTTTTATTTTTTCTTGAAACAAAACTTGGGTCTAGATTGACGTTTATAATGTCGCTATGTGCCTTACCAAAACCTGTAAGGCTCTCTTTTAAAAAATCATCGTTATTGTTAATAAATTTTTTCATTTTCCCTCCTAATTATTAATTACTGATTTACAAATTGTATCGATTATAAGCTGTGAAGAACGGGCTCCAGGATCTATATGTCCTTTTGCACGTTCACCTAAAAAAGAAGCTCTACCTTTTGTGGCTAACATATCTTTTGTGGATAACATTCTTTCTTCAGCAATTTTTATTACTTCATTTAAACCTGATTTAAATTCACTTTCATTTTTTAATTCGTTAAGTTTTTCTGAAACTGGTATTAAAACATCCATCATAGTCTTTTCTCCAACATCAGCTTTTCCTCTTTCTTTCATGGCTTTAATTCCACTAATAATCATTTCACATGCTTTATTAAAATCAACATCTTTATCTAGATCAGGAGATTTAGCCATGGTCATAAAAAAAGTTCCAAATAATGCGCCTGATGATCCACCGATACCTGACAGAACTTTCATTGCTATCATATTTAAAGCTTTGGCTAATGGTAAATCCTTGATTGAATCTTCAAGTTCAACAACTAACTTTAAACCTCTTTGAATGTTAAAAATATGGTCTCCATCTCCAATTTTTTGATCAAGAACCTCTATTTCAGCAGAATTTTCATCTATAACTTTTTGAACACCCTTTGCTTGAGAAATTAAAAAACTAACGCTCATAAATTCTGTTTCCTTCTTGATCAAATTTTAAAACTTTTTCATTGTTGATATCAAAATTAATTGTCTCATTTATTGATGATTTATAATTACCTTGAATTGACACAAGTATTTCTTGGTCTTTAAAATTTAAAGCAACTACTGTTTCGGAGCCTAGATTTTCAATTGAGATAATTTTGCCTGAATGGTTACCATTTCCTATTGTAATATTCTCAGGTCTTATACCAAAAGTAGGTACATCATCCATTCCAAGTAAGGTTCCAGGGAGAATATTGATTTTTGGCGAACCCAATCTTTGCGAAACATATATAGAATTTGGATTTTCATATATCTCTTCGGGAGTACCTATTTGCACTAAATGGCCTTCTTTTAAAACTCCAATTTTATCTGCTAAAGTAGTGGCTTCTGCTTGATCATGTGTAACATAAAGTATTGTTGCATTTAGATTTGTTTGAATGTTTTTTAATTCAACCCTTAAACTCTCTCTTAATTTAGCATCTAGAGAGGATAACGGTTCATCCATCAAGTATAAATTTGGCTCACGAACTAGCGCACGTCCAATTGCAACTCTTTGCATCTCACCTCCAGATAATTGTGTAGCTTTATTATTTAGCTTATTTGAAATCTTTAACATACTTGCAATATTCTCAACCTTAGTTTTAATATCATCCTCAGGTAATTTTCTCATTGGAGATCTTAAAGGGAATGCTAAATTTTCATAAACACTATAGTGAGGATATAAAGAGTATTGTTGAAACACAAAACAAACATCTCTTGATGCTGGTTGATCTTCGGTTACGGACTCATCGTTAAATAGAATACTTCCATTATCTATTTTCTCTAATCCAGCAATACATCTTAATGTAGTAGTTTTTCCAGCGCCAGAGGGGCCTAATAAAACAAAAAACTGACCATCCTCAATGGTAAAATTTATATCATGTAAGGCCTCAATTTTTTTATTATAGGTTTTAGATAAATTTTTTAATTCTATTTTTGCCATTAATTCATAAACTCACTTTTAAGAGATTTGTCAGTCACACCATCAAAAATAATTATGTTATCATTTGAGGGTTTTACTTGAACGTTTTCATTGATTTTAACACTTGTTGAAATGTCAGTTTTTACTTTGATTTCTCCAAAATTAGTTTTAACAGTTACAATTTTTCTTGAGCCTAAATATTCAACTCCAAATACTGAACCTTTAAGACCACCTTCGTTAGTAAGAGATAAATTTTCAGGACGAATACCAAATGAGTTTTTTTTGCCTTTTGATATCTCATACTGTTTAGGTATATTAAAATTTGTCCCTTCTATATTTAAAGTCGACTGTTCATTGGAAATCCCCTGATCAATACTTATAAAATTCATTCCAGGGGAACCAATAAATGATGCTACAAATTTAGTAGCAGGTTTATTGTAGATTACTGAAGGTTCATCAGCTTGTAAAATTTCACCACCATCCATTACGGCAATACGATCAGCTAATGACATTGCCTCTAATTGATCGTGTGTTACATAAACAGTGGTAGCACCAATATCGATATGTAATTTCTTAAGTTCTAAACACATTAATTCTCTAAACTCTGCATCCAAAGTACCTAAAGGCTCATCCATTAAAAATGCTTTTGGTCTTCTCACTAAAGCTCTACCGAGGGCTACACGTTGTCTATCTCCACCCGATAAAGAAGAAATGTTGGAGTTTAAAATATGATCAATTCTTAAAAGTTTTGCTGCCTCCTCAACTCTAGTTTTGATTTCACTTCTACTATAACCTTGCATTTTAAGTGGAAAAGATAGGTTATTTTTTACATTCATATGTGGATAGAGAGCAAACAATTGAAAAACGAAGGCAATATCTCTCTCAGATGCTCTTAACATTCCAACTTCTTCTTCTCCTAAGTAAATTTCTCCTGATGTTGGTAATTCTAATCCAGCAATCATTCTAAGAGTTGTTGTTTTTCCACATCCAGATGGGCCAAGCAAAACAAAAAACTCTTTATCATTAATTGTTAAATTAGAATTTTTAACTGCAGTGAAATCTCCAAATGACTTTTGTAAATTTACTATTTTAATTTTAGACATATTAATCCGGAAAGTGACTTGTGATTACGAAACCTATTGTTCCAACTAAAATTACAATAAATGAGTAAGTATACATCCACATTGCAAATGGTTGCAACAACATGAAAACTCCTAATAAAATTAATACTGTAGATAAATTTTCCCAGTAAACTCTTCTAAATATTTTTCTCATTAATGATTTTTCTTCTTGCATTATTTTCTCACTGCTCCAAAAGTAATACCTCTCAAAAGGTGTTTTCTTAAAATAATTGTAAAAATCATCACTGGTAATAAAAATAAAGTTGTACCAGCCCCAATAGCAGGCCAATCCAAACCTCCTTCTCCTATAATTGTCGGGATGAATGGTGGAGCTGTTTGTGCGTTAAATTGTGTGAGGAGAACAGCAAATGCATATTCGTTCCATGAAAAAATCATGCAAAAGATTGCTGTTGCAGCAATACCGGTCATCGCTTGCGGAAGAACAACTTTAAAGAACGCTTGAAGTCTAGAATAACCATCAATCATGGCTGCTTCTTCGTATTCTTTAGGAATTTCATCCATAAATCCTTTTAATAGCCATACTGCTAAACTTAAATTTACAACTGTATATAATATGATCATTCCAAGGTGAGTATCCCCTAATCCTAATTTTCTATACATAATGAATATTGGAACAGCTACCGCTATTGGTGGAAACATCCTGGTAGAAAGAATAAAAAATAATAAATCATCTTTTAATGGAACTCTAAATCTCGAGAAAGCATACGCCGCTAATGCACCCAAAAATACGGATGCAAAAGTTGACCCAAAGCCAATTATCATTGAATTTGAGTATCTACCTAAAAATTTTGATGGCCCTGTTATGACCATTTCTCTACTTCTAACTAATTCTTCATACCAATTTTCTGGAGCCGGCAAAGAGTCAAGATATTCCTGAGATTGCCTTGATCTATTAGTAAACAAGTTAACATATCCCTCTAAAGATGGTTCAAACAGCACTTCAGGTGGATAGGAAATTGCACTATTAACATTCTTAAAACTTGTCATTACCATCCAAGAAATAGGTATCAATGTTATTACTGTGTAAACAATAATAATTGTTGCAGCAAGTTTCTTTGAAAACGATGAAGGTTCTAAATATGATCTGGATGTATCCATCAGCGTTCCTTTATTTTATTCATTACTTTTACATAAACATTTCCAAAACCAAAAATAGTTACAAATAAAATGACAGCAAAAGCTGAACTGTAACCAGTTTTCCATTTTTCAAACGCTTCTCTTTTTAAATTGATTGAGGCGAGCTCTGTAGCTGATCCAGGGCCACCAGATGTAAGTTCAACGACCATGTCGAACATTTTGAAATTCTCAATCCCTCTAAATAACAAAGCCAATAATAAAAATGGTAATACAGATGGTAGTGTGATGTATATAAATTGTTGCCATTTACTAGCTCTGTCAACTTCAGCAGCCTCATATAAGTAATTTGGAACTGATCTTAGACCAGCTAAACAAATCAACATTGTAAAAGGTGTCCACATCCAAGTATCAACTATAACTATAGACCAAGGTGCGAGTTCACTTGAACCAATCATATCAAAACTTCCAAAATCGTAAAAAAAGTTTACTACATAATTAAATAAACCTACTTGAGGGTTATAAAGATAAGTCCAAAAAACACCCACAACAGCAGGCGATAACATCATTGGTAATACTATTAGTGTGGTTAATAATTCATTACCTTTAAATTTCCTGTTTAATAATAAAGCCAAACCTAATCCTATTACTGCCTGAAGTAACAAAGTCCAAAACATAAAGTTTGCAGTAACCTGCATTTTTTCCCATATGGCCTCTTTATTGAGAACTTTTATATAATTTTTTAAACCGACAAACTGTGGTTCTCTCCCGATTTTATTTGCATAAAAATTTGTAAAAGACATTCTGATTGCATAAATCAAAGGATAAATATTTATCGCCAATAAAAGAAAGACAGATGGTCCAATGAAAAGCCAAGCTACAGCTTTATCAGAAAGTCCTTTAAATTTTTTTTTAACGCTCATATGATTTTTTTAAAAAAAAGGGGAGATATTACCCCCCCTTTTTTTTTATATTTTTAAATATTAATGTTAAAGTTTTCCGTCTGCTTCAAATACTTCAACCCACTCTTCGATAATTTTATCTAGAGCGCCTTTAGCAGTTCCTTTTCCATTAACAACGTAATCATGAATAGCTTCCTGCATAGGTAACATTAACTCAACAAATGTTGGTTCTTGCCAAAAATCTTTGACAATTCCCATTGAGTCTAAGAAACCTTGTGCATAAACTGTAGATGTCGGGAACGATGGTGAATTTAATACATCATTATGACATGAATATCCGCCTAAATCCCACCATTTTTGCTGTACATCTGGTCTTGCAAACCATTTAATATATTCTAATGCAAGATCTTGTTTATCTGAATATTTAACAACAGATATACCTTGTCCACCTAATGTTGCAGCAGCTACGTTTTGTTTTGGATTTGCAAAGAAACCACTAACTCTGCCGTCACTATCTTCTTTAGAAACACCTGGCCAAAAAGCATACCAGTTCATTTGGAATGCTACTTGTCCTGATTTATATGCATCTAAGTTTGCTACCATATAAGCATCAGAATGTCCTGGAGGAGCACAGTCCTCATATAATTTTCTATAGAACTCTACAGCTTCTACTGCTTGCGGAGAATTGAAGTAACCTTCCATATCATATGGTTTATTTGGATTTTCATACTCCATACCCCATGCGTACATAGCGGCTGTTACTCCCATTGTAATACCTTCAGATCCACGCTCTGTATTTATAGCAGCACCGTATCTTTTTTGACCATCAATTTCTCTTCCTTGGAAAAAAGTACACATGTCATAAAGCTGATCCCAACTAGCAGGTACACCTAAATCATAACCATGTTTCTTTTTGAATTCAGATTTAAGCTCAGGTCTATCAAACCAGTCTTTTCTATAAGCCCATGCTAATGCATCTCCCATAGCTGGTAGTGCATAATAGTTTTCACTTCCTTTTGGCCATGTTGAATACGCATAAACTGTTGCAGGTGAGAAATCGTTCATTGAAATTCCTTCTTTATCAAAAAAGTCATTCAATTTTACGTAATGTCCATACACTGCACCAGCACCGATCCATTGTGAGTCACCAATTAACAAGTCAAAAGTTTTACCTTTGTTGTTAAGTTCGTTCAACATACGATCAGCAAAATTTGGCCAAGGTACGAATTCGAAATTAACATCTATTCCTGTCTCTGCTGTAAACTCTTTAGTAAGTTCTTGTAATGCGTTAGCAGGGTCCCATGCGGCCCATCCTAATGTTATTGACTTAGCATTTGAATTTGCAGAAAAAGTAAATAGAGAAACAAACAATAAAATCATTATTTTTTTCATTTTATCTCCTATTAATTTAATTATTCTTAATAATAGTCTATCCAAGAAGACTTGTGCCTGCTAGTATTTTTTTTGTAAAAAATAGTTGGGTAAAAAATAAAGAGAAAGGGGAATTATGAACAAAATAAAAGGTCCTGCAATTTTCCTAGCACAATTTGTAGGCGAAGATGCACCGTTTAATTCTTTAGATAATATTTGTAAATGGGCATCATCTCTTGGTTACAAAGGTATACAAATTCCAAGTTGGGACGGTAGATTAATTGATTTAAAAAAAGCATCTGAAAGTAAAGATTATTGTGATGAGATTAAAGGAATTGCTAGATCACACAATTTAGAAATTACAGAATTATCAACTCACCTGCAAGGTCAACTTGTTGCAGTGCATCCTGCTTATGACACTGCTTTTGATGGTTTTGCTGCACCTGAAGTAAGAGGAAATCCCAAGGCAAGACAAGAATGGGCTGTAAATCAATTAATGATGGCTGGAAAGGCATCAAACAGTCTAGGAATTGATAAACATGTAACTTTTTCAGGAGCACTTGCTTGGCCTTATGTTTACCCTTGGCCACAAAGACCTGAAGGGTTAATTGAAAATGCATTTGATGAACTATCAAAAAGATGGAAGCCCATTCTTGATCACTTTGATAATAATGGGGTTGATTTATGTTATGAAATACATCCAGGTGAAGATCTTCATGATGGTGTAACTTTTGAAATGTTCTTAGAAAGAGTTGGTAATCACAAAAGATGCAATATGCTTTTTGATCCAAGTCATTATGTTCTACAGCATCTAGATTATTTAGCTCATATTGATATTTATCATGAGAAGATAAAAATGTTTCACGTTAAAGATGCTGAGTTAAATCCATCTGGAAAACAAGGAGTGTACGGTGGATTTCAATCATGGGTAAATAGAGCTGGTAGATTTAGATCGCTTGGTGATGGACAAGTTGATTTTAAATCTATATTTTCAAAACTAACTTCATATGATTATGATGGTTGGGCAGTTCTTGAATGGGAATGCTGCCTTAAACATCCAGAAGATGGAGCAAGAGAGGGAGCAGAATTTATTAAAAATCATATAATTAATACAACAGAAAAAGCTTTTGATGATTTTGCAGGTAGCGGAGCTGACCATGAAGCAAACAAAAAAATGCTTGGCATTAATTAATGAATAGAAAAATACGCATCGGCATGGTTGGTGGTGGTAAAGATGCTTTTATTGGAAGTGTCCACAGAATAGCTTTAAGACTTGATGGGTATTATGAATTAGTTGCTGGATCATTTTCATCTGACTTTGAAAATTCAAAAGAAACTGGAAAAAATCTTGGTCTAGAAAATGATAGGATCTATAAAACCTATCAAGAGATGGCTGAAAAAGAGTCAACTAGAGCAGATGGTATTGATGTAGTTTCAATAGTAACTCCAAATCATTTACATGTACCTATTGCAAAAATTTTTGCAGAAAATGGGATACATATTATTTGCGATAAGCCAATTGGTATGTCTAGTAAGGAAGCAATAGATCTTAAAAAGGTAATTGAAAGCAAAAAATTAATATTTGCTTTGACACATAATTACACTGGATATCCTATGGTTCGACATGCAAGATCTTTAGTTCAAAAAGGGGACTTGGGTTCTTTAAGAGTCATTCAAGCTGAATATCCACAAGATTGGTTAACAACAAAAGCAGAGGATAGTGGATTAAAGCAAGCCGAATGGAGAACTGATCCCAATAGATCTGGCGCTGGTGGTTGTATAGGAGATATTGGAACTCATGCATATAATTTGATTAGGTTTATAACTCGATTGGAGGTAGATGAAATTTCAGCTGATATTCATACATTTGTTGAAGGGAGAAAAGTGGATGATAATGCCCAAATAATGCTAAGATTTAAAGGGGGTGCAAAAGGATCAATATGGTCAAGCCAAGTAGCAGTTGGAAATGAAAATAATCTTAAAATTAGAATATTTGGAGAAAATGCTGGAATTGAGTGGAGACAAGAAGATCCAAATTACTTGAATTATACTAAATTTGGTAGCCCTGCTCAAAACATTACAAGAGGAAGCAATATTACTAGTGATGAAGCTAAAAATGTAACAAGAATTCCCCAAGGTCATCCAGAAGGTTATTTAGAAGGTTTTGCTAATATTTATAGTGATGTTTACAAAGAGCTATCAGCTAATATTGATAAACAAGAATATGATAAGTCAAATAATTGTTATCCTACAATTGATGATGGAATTGATGGAATGAAGTTTATAGAAAATGTTATTAAGTCAAGTAAGAACAATAGTAAATGGATCCAATTTAATTCTAATTAAATTTTGTTGATAAATATAATTAATAAAACCCATTTTGATCTTTTATTTTTTTTAATAATTTGAAATCAATTTCCTAGAATGATAAATTATGTTTACCATATCTCATGGTAAAAAAGAGACCGATATCGCATCGGTTAAAAGCGAGTTTTGGAAAAACAAACAAGGAGAGTGTATGAAAAGAATGCACAGAGTATTAAGTTCGTTTAGCCGAGGCTCAAAGAACGCTAGGCTAAATCAACTTATGTTTCGAAACTTGAAAACTGTAGAAACTAATGCAAATGGCACAAGTGGATACGTTATCAAATCTGGGAAAAATTCAGGAGAAACATTAGGTCACTTAAAGAAAGAGGCTAAAAAGTTTTAGCTTAAAGAATGAGATATGGGGCAATCATATTTATATGCCCCATATTTTTTCATTCCTATTTTACTGGTGTCATAATTTTTTGACCTTCAACTCCCATCGCAACAACAATCGCTTTAACAGGAACATCTCCAATATTTTTTGATTCATGGACTACACCCACATCCTCTACGAATGCATCTCCAGCTTTATAGATATAGCTTTTACCTCCTTGGGTAAGCTCAATCTCTCCTTGCTGAATCATTATTAATACTGGAAAAGAGTGGGTATGAGGAACGACTGGACCTCCAACAGGAACGTTAAACTCAAAAGCAGTTATCTTTGCTTTGCCTGAAGGATATACTATATCGTTACCCATTCCAGTTTGACTTGTAGATATAATTCTCTTTACATGTCCATCAGCTAAAACTGAATTATTTATAACAAATATTGAAAATAGAATAATTATTATTTTTTTCATACATTACCTTTCTGATTAAGAGCGAATAAAACACAGATATTGTTTTTATACGATATGACAAAAAGGTTTTTAGAAATTATTTATTCCAGGAGACTTTAAACATTACTTCATTTCTTCTCATCATAGGTAATGTAAAGGGACCATTATATGTTGCTCTTATTGCAGGTCCGTTAATATTTATATTGTCTTCAATAAGCTTTTGATTAAGAATATCTCTGTGTTTAAAAAAATTTTTGTCAGATGCTCTACCAGAATACTGAATAACTGCGAAATACCCCTCTTTGATTGTTGAAATTTTTATATCTGGGTTATTTGGAAGAGGAGTATTATCTTTAGTAAATTTAGATGGTAAATAGAATTGCATATAATAACCTTCATCTTTTTCACCTTGAGTTACTGGAACTGTCATTTTAATTTCCTCAGATTTATTGTTTTGTCCTGAAATATATCTAAAGAGTTTTCTAAAACTGTTATCGTCATTTTTATTAATAACTTCTACCACCAACCTATCTTTATAGTGTCTAATTTCATAAGTATCAGTTGAATGAACTACATTATATGGAGCTTCTTCATATGCCATTGATGAAGAATATTGGAAATTAAAAGATAAACAAATTAAAAAAAATATAATTATTTTTCTCATATTACTTACAAGTAATTTTCGTTCATGAACAAGTTAATTCTTTTCATGCCCTCAATAATATCATCGGTGCTTCTAGCGTAAGAAAATCTTATCGTGGAATTACCTCTTTTTTGATCAAAATCTAATCCGGGAGTTATGGCAACTCCAGCTTTATTTAAAACTTCCTTACAGAAATTGAGGCTATCATTGGAGTATTTAGAAATATCAACATAAATATAAAATGCACCATCAGGAGGAGAAAATTTTCCTAATCCAGCTTTAGGTAATTCTTCTAAAAGTATTTCTCTATTTTTTTTATAAACATTTACATTTTCATTTAATTCAATGTTAGCGTCCATTGCTGATAACGCTGTTAATTGGCTTACATGTGGTGGACATATAAATAAATTTTGTGATAATCTTTCTACTTGTCTTACATGATCTTCTGGAACAATCATCCAACCTATTCGCCAACCTGTCATCGAAAAATATTTAGAAAAAGAATTTATAACATAACATTTGTCTGTTATTTCTAAAGCTGTGGTGGGATTATTTTCATATTGAATACCGTGGTATATTTCATCACTTATAAAGCTAACATTATTTTCTTGTGCAGTGTTTATTAAATTTTTTAGAGTTTCCTTATCAACCATCGATCCAGTAGGATTTGCAGGAGATGCAACAAGAATACCATTTAAATTATTTTTTTTTATATCTTCAGGTATTGGCTGAAATTTATTTTGTATTTCAGTTTGAATATCTACTGGAATTAAATCTTGAGATTTTAAAATTTGTCGGTAACTAGGATAGCCAGGTGCTGCTATACCCACTCTATCACCAATATTAAACAAAGATGTAAAAGATAAAATAAAAGCTCCAGATGAACCTACGGTTATTACAACTCTATTTGGATTTAAATCAATGTTGTACCAATCTCCGTATAACTTAGAAATACGTTCTCTCAAAGCAGGAAGTCCAAGAGTAACCGTATAGCCTAAGTTATTATTAGATATTTCTTTAGTGATAAATTTTTTTGCTAATTTTGGAGCTGGGGTACCTGGCTGCCCTACTTCCATATGTATAATATGTTTGCCATTTTTTTCAGCTATTCTAGCAGACTCCATTACATCCATTACAATAAACGGATCAACATTGCTTCTTTTTGAATTTTTCATTTTTAATTTGATTTTAAAAAAATTTATAAATTAATTTTAAAAGTTCTTGCAGATTTTTCTTCGGAAATTTTAAGAATTTTGAATTTAGACGTTTTCTCTAATTTTTGACCTTTGTTTGTCACAAATGATTTCATTTTTTTTACTTCTCCCTCAGGCATCTTTCTTGTGTACTTAAGTGTATGTTTTTTCGAGCCTATAACAAAGATCGTTTTCATAATTTCTATATATTATAAAGTATCGATTGATCCAATAATATTCAAGTTTTTATCTGTCACAACAATTTCACCAGAAGATGTTCCAATATTTAAAATTGCCCCAATAACTACGTAGTGCGTAACAAATACAATATTATTTTTACTATCTATGCTGTCTATAAATTCATAAAAATCTTTTATCTGTTTATCCTCATTAGCTGCAAATCTTATATCGTAGAATGAATTTAGAGCGTCAAATGTCTCAAAGTCATCAAAAGCATATTTTGCAGTATCTTTACATCTGCACCACTCACTAGAATAAATATTATCAATTTTAATCTCATTTTTTTTAAAAATTAATCCAATTTTTTTTGATTGCTGAATTCCTATTTGATTTAAATTTCTTTGAGTATAACAGTTTTGCAATTCAAAATTTTCTGGATCACCATTACCTGGGGCAAGTGCATGTCTTATAAATATAAGTTTGCCTCCCTCTTTTAAAGATTCAATAACTTTGTCATTGGCAAATGAATAATTTAATTGAAATAATAAAACTGAAAAAATTAAAATTAATTTTTTCATCTTAAACAGATTGATCTTTAATTAGTTCCTTTATTTGAGGTATCATTATTTTTGGAGACCTCATTGATGGATAAATTTTTTTTACTCTTTCATAGCTGCTTAAAGCTTTTTCATAGTTTTTTAATTTCATTTGCACTAAGCCTTGACCTGATAAAGCTCCAAAATGTCTTTTTTCTAATTTTAAAACTTCATCAATGTCGTCTTGTGACGCTTGATACTTACCCATCAAATAAAGAACTGTAGCTCGTTTATTCCATGCTTCAGCCCATTTTGGATCAAGTTCGATAACAGTTGTAAATATATCTTCAGCTTTTTGGTATTCTTGACTGTTCATAAATGATGTTCCTCTAGATAATAAACTGGTTAAGTTTTGATCTTTTGGATGAGTTGTCCAAATACCCCAAATTTTCATTTCCGTTTCCCTTGCTGAGATTTCGCCATCTTCTAAAAGTTTTTCAAAAAGTTTATCTAATTGATTATTATCTGCTGAAAAGACTGGATTAAAAAATAAAGTTAATACTATTAAGCTTTTTAAAATAATTTTCATTAATTTTTATTTTCCCCCAACAATCATACCTTCAACATGCATTGTTGGTGAATTGGTAGAATAATTAAATTCTAGATCGTCAGCTAGAGTTATATTTTGAAAAATATTATTTAAATTTCCAGCGATTGTTATTTCACTTACCGGATATGAAAATTCACCATTCTCAATCATTATACCACTTGCACCTACGGAATAATCTCCATTAATAATATTTGTGCCGTGACCGATAGTTTCTTTTATATAAAGAAGTTTTTTTTCTGATTTTATCAACTCACTAAAAGTTTTAGATCCGTTTTCAAAATACAGATTTGTTGTACCGCTTGCTCTGCCATTAGACTTTCTGTTTATTTTTTTTCCATTGTAAGTGTCAATCAAATAATCCTGAAGTATTCCATTTTTAATTAAATCTAAATTAATTATACCTATACCTTCACTGTCAAAGTAACGTGATCCATTAGCTTTTTTGATATCACCACGATCATTAATATTTATTTCAGTGTTGAATACTTTTTGGTTTAATTTGTCCTTTAAAAAAGTAGTACCTTTTGCAATGGCACTTGATGAAATGGCGCTAGCAAAGATTGAAAGAAAGTTTTTTGATATTCTTTTGTCAAATATAAGGCTAATTTTTTCACTTTTAATCTTTTTTGGATTTAATTTTTTCACAGCATGATCCGCTGCGATAGATCCAAGCTCTTTTGGTTTTAAAATGTCATTATAAAATCTTTTACTAGTATATTCATAATCTCTTTCCATACTTCCATTGCTTTTAGAAACAACTTCACAATAAGCTGTAAATTGAGAAGTTTTATATCCATCAGCAAATCCATTTGAATTAGCTAATAAAAAATTTGATTTATTTTCCCCAAATCCTGAACCATTGGTATTTACAATTTTATTATTTGAAAAAGCCTCATCTTCTGCCTCTTTTATATAATTAATTTTATCTTCATTACTCAAATGAGTTTCATCGTATAAATCTAAATCTTTCAAACCGCTAAAATGAAGATCTTTATCTGGCAGTGAATTATATTCATCTTCGGGTGTTATCTTCATTGTTTCAATACATCTATCAACTAATTCATTTAAGTTACTCTCTTTAAGGTTTGATGATGCAATTGAGGACTTTTTTTTTCCTAAATATGTAGTAAGGACAACTCCAAGATTTTCTGATCTTTCAGAACCATCTAATTTTTTATTCCTAACATTAATATTTTCAGATACAGAACTCTGTACCAAAATACTTGCATCAGTTGAGCCAAGTTTTTTTGATTTGCTAAGACAAATATCAGCAATTTTTTTTAGATAATCTTGATCTTTAATCATTGAGATTACAATTGAGTTCCACCAACTGTCATATTGTTTATCAACAAAGATGGCTGTCCAACACCAACCGGAACACCTTGTCCTGCTTTTCCACAGGTGCCAATTCCAGGATCTAACATCATATCATTTCCAACCATTAAAATTTCTTTTAATGATGATGGTCCGTCACCTATTAGAGTTGCGCCTTTAATCGGAGCTCCTACTTTGCCATTAATTATTTCATATGCCTCTGTACAATTGAAAACAAATTTTCCTGATGTTATATCCACTTGACCACCACCAAAACTTACCGCAAATATACCCTTATCGACTGATTTAATCATTTCCTCTTGAGTGTTTGTGCCGCCTAACATAATTGTATTTCTCATCCTTGGCATTACGACATGTTTATAACTTTCTCTTCTTCCATTTCCTGTGGATTTTGTATTCATTAATCTGGCGTTTAATCTATCTTGCATAAAATTTTTTAGAATTCCGTCCTCTATTAAAACAGTTCTTTCGGTTGGAGTTCCTTCATCATCAATATTTAAACTACCTCTTCTATTATCTATTGTACCATCATCTATTATTGTAACTCCTTTGCTTGCAACTTTTTTTCCTACTAAATCATGAAACGCAGAAGTTTTTTTTCTATTAAAGTCACCCTCTAAACCATGACCAACAGCTTCATGAATTAAAATAGCAGGCCAGCCTGGTCCGAGTACAACTTTCATCTCTCCAGCTGGTGAGGGTTTGCTTTCTATGTTTGTGTTTGCAATCCTAAAAGCTTCATCGCAAACTTTTTTCCAGTTATCGTTCTTTAAATATTCATCATAATCTTGTCTTCCACCAATTCCATAAACACCAGTTTCTTTTCTTCCATTTTTTTCAACCATCACTGACATGTTAATTCTAACCAATGGTCGATTATCTGATAATAGCTCTCCACCAGATCTAATAATTTCAATATTTTTCTTCTCAGCTAAAAGACTAGCTGTAACTTGCTTTACACTACTATCTTTAGATCTGGCATACTCATTCATATTATTAAGTAACTCTATTTTTGATTTCATTGATTTGCTTTCAATCGGATCAATGTCTTTATAAAGTTTTTGATTAGTTTTTTTTATTTCTGAGTTGTAAGTGCCGCTATTGTTTTTTAAAGTAGATTTAAGATTATCACTTGAATTTTTTAACGATTTTTCTGAAATTTCATTTGAATGTGAGTAAGCCACGGTATCGCCTGTGACCGCTCTAAAACCATAGCCTAAATCAGAGGTATAGTTTGAACTTTTGATTTTATTATCATCTAAAACGATAGTTTCAGATTTTGTATCTTCGACGTAAAGTTCACCATCATCACAACTATTTAAAGTCTCTGAAACAATTTTATCAGCTTTTTCTAGAGATAATTCTGAGTTTTTTAGCAAAGAGGTCATAGTTTATATTTAAGGGTGAATAATTTATAATCAAGAATGATATGCGCGATCATTGATCACATCAAAACACATAAATTAGCTAATTTTATCTAAAAAAAAATTGGTTAAATATTTTACAGTTGCTTTTGGGTTTTGTTCTGGAATGAAATGACCTGAATTTATTGCATGTCCTTCAATTTTTTTAGTTGTATATTTCTGCCAAATTTTTACTGGTTTGAACTGTCTACCAATTACACCCTTTTTTCCCCACAATACTTGAATAGGAATATTAAGTTTTTTCTTTCTGTCTTTTTTATCATGATCCAAGTCAATTGTTGCAGAAGCTCTATAATCTTCGCATGATCCATGAATTCTTTTTGGTTGCTTAAAACATTTTAAATAACCTTCTTCAACTTTTCCAAATTTATGATTTCCAGACCATTTATCTAGGCAGTTTTTCATCCATTTTCTTGGATCACTCATAATCATTCTTTCAGGTAGCCATTTAGGTTGAATTAAAAAAAACCAATGAAAGTATGCTTTAGCAAAGTCTTTAGTTGTTAATTCATACATATCTAATGTGGGGCAAATATCTAAAACACTCAAAGCTAATATATTTTTTCTATGGTCCCTTGCTAATCTGTGAGCCACTCTTCCTCCTCTATCATGTCCAGCTACAAAGAATTTATAATAACCTAATTTTACCATTATTTGTTTCATGTCACTTGCCATTTCTCTTTTGGAATAATTAAAATGATTTTTATCTGAGGGTGGAGCTAAACTATTACCATATCCCCTTAGGTCTGCAGCAATAACTGTAAATTTTTTCGATAATTCTAGAGCAGTCTTGTGCCACATTAAATGTGTTTGTGGATAACCATGAAGTAAAAGTAACGGTGGACCCTTACCTCCTACTCTACAGAAAATTTTACCTTTTCTAACTTTTACGTATTTTGACTTAAAACCTTTAAACATGCTTAATAATATGAATTTTTGAAAGTATAACTAATGAAAGCTTAGTATCAATATTAATAATATTTAATTTGAATTTACTTTGTGCACCTGTATAAATTCGGATTTGTGAGAATTGAAGAAGAATTAAAACTAGATTATTCAGACGTCCTTTTTAGACCTAAAAGAAGTACTCTGCAAAGTCGTAAAGATGTAAATCTTCTAAGAACATACAGATTTAAATATAGTAAAAATGAGTGGTCGGGTATTCCTATAATGGCTGCAAATATGGATGGGGTCGGAGAGCTTGGAATAGCTGAGAAATTATCTGAATATGGCATGATTACATGTTTAACTAAACAACATGATGTAAAAAAAATAAAACAATTTAAAAAAATTAAATCTATTTACAAAAATATAGCTATTAGCATTGGTACTAAAAAAGAAGATTTTGAAAATTTAAACAAAGTTTTAAGAGAGTTTGGATTTATAAAGTTCATTTGTATTGATGTTGCTAATGGTTATTCTGAATACTTTAGTAAATTTCTTAAATCTGTAAGAGATAAATATCCTACAAAAACTATTATAGCTGGAAATGTAGTTACTGCAGATATGACGCAAGAACTTATTTTATCTGGTGCAGATATTGTAAAAGTTGGGATTGGTCCAGGAAGTGTTTGTACAACAAGAATTCAAACTGGAGTTGGCTACCCTCAATTAAGTGCTGTAATTGAATGTGCTGATGCAGCACATGGTTTAGGAGCTCATATAATTGCAGACGGTGGATGTACATGTCCTGGAGATGTTGCAAAAGGTTTTGGTGGTGGTGCGGATTTTGTAATGTTAGGTGGAATGTTTGCAGGTCACGACGAAGGTAAAGGGAAAATAGTTAAATCAAACGGTTCAAAATATATTGAATTTTATGGTTCAAGCTCTGAAACAGCAAATAAAAAGCATTATGGAGGATTATCAAATTACAGAAGTAGTGAAGGAAGAACTGTAAGAATTAAATATAGAGGAAAAATAAAAGATACAATTCAAGATATTCTAGGTGGCGTTAGAAGTAGTTGCACATATGTGGGTGCACCTTCATTAAAACAATTAAGTAAATGTACTACTTTTGTAAGAGTTGCAAAACAATTTAACGATACTTTCACAAAATAAAAATGAAAGAGTATAAAATTGCATCCATTGCAGGAGATGGAATTGGCAAAGAAGTAGTTCCAGAAGCTCAAAAAATTTTAAAAGAAGTTGCCAATCAACATCAATTTAAATTACGAATTGATGAATTTGATTTTTCATCGTGTGATTATTATGAAAAACACGGAAAAATGCTGCCTGATGATTGGAAGGATAAAATAGGGAGTCATGATGCTATATTTTTTGGCGCTGTTGGAATGCCAGATCGATACCCAGATCATGTTACTTTATGGGGATCACTACTTCAGTTTAGAAGAGAATTTGATCAATTTATAAATCTAAGACCAGTAAAATTATTTGAAGGTGTAAATGCCCCACTAGCTAACAAGAAACCCGGCGATATTGATATGATGATAGTTCGAGAAAATACAGAGGGAGAGTATTCTTCAGTTGGTGGAAAGATGTATCAAAACACTGAAAGAGAAATTGTAATTCAAGAAACTATTATGTCAAAACATGGGATAGACAGAGTACAAAAGTTTGCATTTGAATTAGCAAAAAAACGTAAAAGAAAAAAATTAACTAATGCTACTAAATCTAATGGTATATCAATTACTATGCCTTACTGGGATGAAAGATTTAATGAAAACAAGAAAAGCTATCCTGAAATTGAAACTGATCAATTTCATATTGATATATTAACTGCAAGATTTGTTTTAACTCCTGAATGGTTTGATGTTGTCGTGGCTTCAAACTTATTTGGTGATATTTTATCAGATCTAGGGCCAGCATGTACTGGAACTATAGGCATTGCACCTTCTGGGAATATTAACCCTACAAACAAATATCCATCATTATTTGAACCAGTGCATGGTTCAGCCCCAGATATAGCAGGAAAAGGTATTGCTAATCCCGTAGGACAAATATGGTCTGGTGCCATGATGTTAGATTATTTGGGAGAAAAAGAAGCTGCATCAAGAATAGTAAAATCAATCGAAAAGACTTTATTAGAAAAAAATAATAGAACAAAAGATTTAGATGGTGATAGCAACACCACAGAATGTGCTAGTAAAGTTCTAAGCAACTTGTAGATATTGAATTGCAAAAAAAATTGTACCTATAGAGGCAAAAGTAGAAATAAATAGAGCTTTAATAATATTTTCAGGACTAACATTGTAAGCTGAACATAATACTACCGCAGTGTGTCCACACGGTGCTACACTTACAAAAAATGCACCTGGTATTTTTTCAGGTAATCCAGCATCAAAAAATATAAATGCTATGATTAATAAAATTAGCGGAGATATTACCAACTTTAAAATAGAGATGGTTGAAGTTAATTTATTAATAACTTTGTGAGTATAAAAAGAAAGAGTAATACCAATTGCAAACAAACCAACAGGAGAAACACAGGCCGCTAAAACAGATAGCACGTAATCAATCGGCGTATTATCAATTTTATAGTTAAATATAAAAAGCAAAAGTCCAATTAAAATTGAAAATATCATTGGATTAAAAGTCACATTCCTCAGAAAAAACAGTAATTTAATATTTTTTTTTGTAGTTAATTCTAAGAAAAAAGTAATCACAGATAGTAATATAACTCCATCCATTAATATTATACTGGTAACTTGTGTTATAACTTCTGTTCCAAAATAAATTTTTGTAATTGGTAATAATAAAGTTACGTGGTTAGACAAGGAAACCATAAGTGACCATATAATTGACTCAGGTATGGGTCTTTTAAAAAGTTTACTTGTCACAAAAAAAGTAAGCAAACCTAGAGAAGCTTGCATTAAAAAATATGAAATTATTTGCTTAATGTCTACCTGTCCAATTTCACTCTGTGCAACAAATTTTATAATTAGTGCAGGTACCGCAACGTAGAATAAAAATAAGTTCAAAACTTTTGCATGGCTTAGATCAAATATTTTCAGTCTTCCAAATATAAATCCGAGCAAAGTTATAAAAATAAAAGGTGTTAACCCAAGAAAGATGGAATACATTTGATTATAATATTGTTATTCTGTGAAGAATTCTATTTCCTTTAAAAGGAGTAGCTTGATGAAGCATTGCTCTATTATCCCAAATAGCAAGCTGGTCTTTTTCCCATTCTAAAGCATATTGAAATTTTTTTTTAGTCTGGTGACTGAATAAAAAATTTTTTAATTTATTTTTATGTTTAGTCATATTTGTGTTAAATTTTATAAAGTGTCCAGGGCTACAGTATATAGTTTTTTTATTATTAATAGTTTTAATAATCTTGTGACTTGCAATTAATTCTTTTGAAATTTTTCCCTTTTCTTTCTCTCTTTCAACTGTGGTAATTGATATAGGTCCATGTGATGAGTAAATGCCTTTTAATTTATTAAGTCTAATTTTCTGATTATTAGTCAGTTTTTCATATGCTAAATACTGTGAAGAAAACTCAGTATTTGCAACACCTTTTTTTGGTACCAATTTTGATAGCAACATTGTGTATCTTGGTGGTTTTTTTGTATATGAAGAGTCTGTATGAAATTGTTCACCAAAGCTTGGTCCCTTGTCTGAGGATTTTCTTTGTACAACAGTAATTTGTGGGTATTTTTTATTTAATCCTCTCAACCTTGGATAGTTCGCAGGTTTCCCAAATTTTTGTGCAAAATTTAGATAAGCTTTAGAATTAAGCTTTTGTTTTGGAAAATAAATCATACCATATTTATCAAGTGTAGATTTTATTTGTTTCAATTCATTTTTATTAATTTTATTGAGATTACAAATAATCTCTGCTGCCTTATTTTTTTTAGGAATAATTTTAAACATTAGGCATTTTTAATGTTTTTTTGATTAAGTGGCTTTTGAATTAATGAAACAGGATATTTTTTCTTTTCTATTTCAATAGATAAATTTTTATCAATTAAATTTTTAATTGTATTACCAGAATTTACATAACCAAAAGACATATTTTTTTCAAAATTGAATGAATAATTCCCTGAAGTTGTTCTACCAATTATTTTATCATCTAAGTAAATTGGTTCTTCATGAAGCAGCAGAGGTTGTCCTGGTTTATTATCTTTAAGAACCATCATTGCGAACAATTTTGTTGGTTTTTGATCTTTAATTTTTAATAAAGCTTCTTTTCCAATAAAATTAATATTTTTTTTATAACTGATAGCAAATTGAAGTCCTGCTTGGTATTGATTCTCCTCGGGGGATATATCATGCCCCCAATGTAAAAACCCACTTTCCATTCTCATTATATCCATTGCGTGCGCCCCACATAGAGATAAATTATGATTTTTACCTTCATTGACTATAGTTAAGAAAAGTTTTTTGCTATCTTCTATCTTTACATATAACTCAAATCCAATTTCACCCACATAGGACAGTCTTTGAGCCCAAACATCAATTCCATCTATATTCACCTTTTTACCATGACTAAATTTTATTCCTTCATTTGAAAAATCATTATCACTTATATTTGATAATAGTTTTCTGGTATTTGGTCCATACAATCCTAAGCATGCAAAATCCTCTGTTACATCTTTAAAGTTTATTTTTTCTGAGAGGTATTTTTTTATATGAAATTTATCGTGTTCTCTTGTTGCAGCTGGACCTATTATTCTAAAATGATTTTTAGTCAGGCAAGTTATAGTTACATCTGTCTCTATACCACCATCTTCATTTAGCATCTGGGTGTAAGTTGATCTACCCTCAACATCTTTTATATTTGCTGTACACAATTTTTGTAATTCATCATGGACATTTTCTCCAGCAAGATCAAATTTAGAAAAAGGTGTTAATTCGAATAATCCGACATTTTTTCTTGTATTTTTGGTCTCATATTCAGCAGATGGATACCAATTTTGATAACCAAAACTGTATTCATATTCAGCTTTTGCACCATTTAAAGAATACCACATGGGTCTCTCAAAACCGCCTGAAGATCCAAAACAAGCACCTAATTTTTTTAATTCTTCATGGTATGGTAAAGTGATTTGGTTTCTTGAAGTTTGATGTTGTTTATATGGCCAATGCATTCCATATAAATCGCCAAGTGTCTCTGTCACTCTTTCCATAATAAATTTTTTTGAAGAATGGAATTGTAGAAATCTTTTTATATCTACCGAGAATAAATCCTCATTAATATGTCCATTGATCATCCATTCAGCAGTAACACGACCTGCGCCACCTGAACTTGCTATACCGATGCTATTAAACCCGCAACAAGTGAATAAGTTTTTTATTTCTGGAGTCTCTCCTAATAAATATTGCGTATCAGGTGTAAAAGATTCTGGGCCAGAGAAAAATTTTCTAATTCCTGCATTTTCTAACATTGGCAATCTATGAAAAGATTTTTTTAAATAAGGTTCAAAATGATCAAAATCATCTGGCAATTCTCCAAAAGAAAAATTTTCTGGTACAATACCAGTATCTTTAAAAGCAGGTTTGGCATTTGGTTCAAAAATTCCAACTAACATTTTCCCAGCATCTTCTTTTAGATAAAGACAATTATTATAATCTCTCAAAACTGGTAAATTTGTAGGTAGATCTTTCATCGGCTCCGTGATCACATAAAAATGTTCATTAGGATATAATGGAATACTCACATTCATTTTTTCACCAATTTGCCTAGACCACATACCAGTAGCTAGAACAATATACTCACAATCTATTTTTCCTTGTTCAGTCTCTACTCCAACTATAGATTTATTTTTGACCAAAATTTTTGTAACAGGTGTTTTTTCAAAAATTTTTGCACCTTCCATCCTAGCCGCTTTTGCTAAAACGTTGGTGACACCTACTGGATCAGCCTGTCCATCTTTAGGCATAAAAACACTTCCAATAATATCCTCGTTATTTACTACTGGGTATAAATCTTTTGTTTGTTTTTTATCTAAAACTTGCACTTCAACATCTGATAATTGAGCTGTCGTTGCTTGTCTTAGTAACTCTTGCATTCTATCATTTGTTGTTGCAACTGTAATTGCACCATTTTGTTTTAATCCAATTGATAAACCAGTCTTTTTTTCTAAATCTTGGTAAAGATCTAAAGTATATTTTCTAAGTTTTGTTATAGTTGATGATGCTCCTAATTGGCCCATAAGACCGGCAGCGTGCCAAGTTGTTCCTGATGTCAATTGATCTCTTTCTAATAAAACGACATCTTTCCAACCAAATTTAGCAAGATGGTATGCGCATGATGTACCTGCAACACCGCCTCCAATTACTACAACTTTTGAGCTTTTTGGTAATTCTTTATCCATGGATTTATTATTAACGTACAATAATAATTAAAAACAGACAATGTGGTCAATATGAATTGGTCTTTTAATACCAAATTTTTCATCTATCTCATGTTGATGAATATGATGAGAATGTACGAATACAGGAATTTGTAAGTTACTTTCAGTTTTAAGGGTGTAGATAAAATTTGTTCCTCTGAATTTTCGATCAACTACTTCCAATTTTAAATTACTTTTGTCATCATGCTCTAGATCTTCAGGTTGCAATAAAAGTTTAACATCAGATCCATTAGGGTAATGTTTTACAAAATTGCCTTGGATTGTTCCTAGATCTTTATTTTCTAAACTATTCTCACTTGTTACTTTTGCTGGAATTAATATTCCTCTATTTAAAAAATTTACAACCTCAATTGAATTTGGAAAGTGATAAACATTGTATGGGTCGTCAAATTGTTTAAGTTGTTTATTTAAAATAATTCCACACTTGCTTCCCAAATAAAAAGCTTCATATGAGTCATGTGTTACAATAATAGTTGTTATTTTAGATTTGCTTAATAATTGTTTTAACTCAACTTGAATTTCTTCTTTAAAACTTTGATCAACATTTGAAAGTGGTTCATCTAGAAGAAGTAAATCTGGATTAGAAACTAATGATCTTGCAAGCGATGCTCTTTGAGCTTCTCCAGCACTTATTTCATGAGGATATTTATTTAATATTTTTTTTAGGTTTAAAAAACTAATTATTTCTTTTGGATTTATTTTCTTTTTCTTTTTACTTTTTTTTTCAGTACCAATTAAAATATTTTTTTCTACGTTGTAGTGAGGAAATAAACTATTTTCTTGAAAAGCAAGTGATATGTTTCGGTCCTCTGGTTCAACATGTTTGTTCTTTGAGGACATTAACTTGTTATTTATTGTTATTGATCCATTAACGATCTTCTCTAATCCAGCAATAGTTCTTAGAATTGTTGTTTTTCCTATTCCAGATGGCCCTAATAGACAAATTATATCGCCTTCATTTTGAATTGAAAAAGAGACGTTTTTTACTTTAGTTTGACCACTAACTATAAAGTCAACATTTTTAATTTCTAAAAAATTTTTACTCATTATTATCTTTTAAAATATATTTAGAAGATATTGTAATAAAAAAAGCTGCAATTAAAATTAAAAATAATGATGGTACTGCTGCTGCTTCAAGCATGTCCTCGGATGCAGAAATATATGCTGTTGTTGCAAATGTTTCAAAATTAAAAGGTCTTAAAACTAAGGTAATTGGTAATTCTCTAATTATTTCCAGCGAAATTAGTATAATTACAAATAAAAGTGAATTTCTTAAATATGGAATGTGGATATTAAAAAAAGTCTTTCTTTTTGAATAACCAAGTAGATAGGCACTTTCATCAACTGAAAAATTTATTTTTTCATAACCAGATTTAATCCCATTAAATGCTAATGAATAAAAACGAATGAAATAAACAATTATTAATCCTAAGATTGACCCAATAAATATTTTTTTAATAGATAAAAAACCAAGAGATTTAATTATATTATTATCAAACCATGCAATAAAAGTTATAAAGGCTACAGCTAATATTACACCTGGTATTGCATATCCTGATATTGATAGTGTCGATAAAAAATTAAGAGTTTTATTTTTGGAAACACGGTTACCATAATTTGAAAGCAATGCAAAAAATATTAAAACAATACTGGATAGTGTCACTAAATATAAAGTATTTAATAAAAGGTTAATTACATTTACATCAAAAAAGTTTTCTGGAAATTTAATTGTCCAATAGACCATTTGACTTAATGGGAATAAAAAACTAAAAAAAAATAATAGAAAACAAAACAAGAATGCAAAAAAAGAATTTATACCTGAGAGTTTTATTTTTTCTTTTTGTTTAAATCCACCTCTAGAGTCCAAATGATATTTTGCCTTTTTTCTAGATAGTTTTTCTGTTAAAAATAAAATGAATATGAATAATAGTAAAAAGAAAGATATTCTATTTGCAAAAGCTAAATCATCAAATGTTATCCATGCATTATAAATACCTGTTGTAAGAGTATTAACTGAAAAAAAGTCAACAGCTCCAAATTCTGCCAATGTTTCCATTGCAACTAAAGATAGACCTGCAACAATTGCAGGTCGTGAAGCAGGTAAAATAATAAAAAAAAAAGATTTAAATTTCGAAAAACCTAAGTTTTTTCCAAGTTCAATTAAGTTTTGTGATTGATATAAAAATGAAGATCTTCCTAATATGTAAACATAAGCGTAAAGTGAAAATGAAATTGATAAAATTAATCCAAACATACCGTCAAATTTTGGTATATGTTGATTAAATTCGCCTTCACCAAATAAGGTCTTTAATATAGTAAATGCTGTTCCGTAATTATCAAAGAAGGCAAATAACGAATATGCATATATATAAGGTGGAATTGCAAAAGATAAAATTAAAGCCCATTTAAAAAAGTTAACTCCAGGAAATTCATAAAACGACACTAAATATGATGCTCCTACTCCCAAGATAAAAGTTAAAATTAAAACACCAATCAAAAGCAATAAAGAATTAAGAATATACTCAAATAGAAAAGTGGATTTTAAAATTTCAAAATATCGAGAAGTTTCTTCAAAAAAACTAATTGAAACGGTTATAATTGGAATAATAACAAGTAATGAAACTAATAAAGAGCTTAAAAACCATATATTAAGTTTGTTTGAATTCATAAGAGTAATTTAATTTAATCTTCAATATAGTCTCAATTTAATAATTTAAAAGTGCCTACGAATGATACATAGGCACTTTTATTAAGAAAAGGTCAGACATTGAATACTTTTAGAATGTGCGGAAAATCTTTAGTATTTATCTCTGAGAACTTTCTTTTATTTATTCTATTGTTAATTTTTTTACACTCCTCAGCACATGGGACACATGGCTTGGCTGATTTATTGTAATTAACATCAGATATAAATTTTTTTTTATTCGTCAATGTTACTTCCAACCTGCAGCTGTCATTACTTCTAATGCGTCTGCTTGTTTATCTCCATAACTAGCAACACTTGTGGTTAAATCTTGTTTAAAATCTAAACCTAAGTTGTTTACTACTAATGGGTTTGGTGACACACCTGAAATCATCGGGAACTCAAAAGTATTATTAGTGAAATGTTCTTGAGCCTCAGGTGATAATAAATAATCTACAAGTGCAATTGCATTAGCTTTATTTGGAGCACCTTTAACAAGAGCAGCACAACTAATGTTCATATGTGTTCCTCTATCGTTTTGATTAGGGAAAAATGCTTTTACTTTTTTAGCAGCTGCTTGTTGTTCTGCACCTTTGTTCCCTGATAACATCAAAGCTAAATAGTATGTGTTTGCAACTGCAATATCTGCTTCTCCTGCTGCAACTGCCATAATCTGAGCTCTATCATTACCTTTTGGATCTCTAGCCATGTTAGCAACAACACCTTTTGCCCACTCTCCAGCAGCTTTTTTCCCATTATTTTTTACTAATGATGCTACTAAAGATTTGTTGTAAATATTGCTAGATGCTCTTATTGCAATTCTACCTTTCCATTTAGGATCCGCCAGACTTTCATAAGTTAATCCAGATAATTCGGCACCACTAACTCTTTCTGGAGCGTAATAGACTATTCTAGCTCTCTTAGCTACACCAACCCAGTGAGTTGTTCTAAAGTTTTTTGGAACTGAAGATTTGATAGTTGGCGAAACAAGTCCTGCTTGCGTCATACCTTTAGCTTTAAAAGCACCACATCTTCCAGCATCTGCTGTTATGTAAAGATCGGCAGCTGAGTCTGCTCCTTCTTCGATCATTCTTTTTTCTAAAGCTCCAGCTTTACCATTAATTAAATTTACTTTAATTCCAGTTGCTGCAGTAAATTTACTATAAAGTTCTGCGTCAGCTTTATAGTGTCTAGCATTGAATATATTCACCTCATTTGCTATCGCAAAAGTAGAAACAAATAAGGATAATATTAATGCTGAAATTGATATTTTTTTCATTAATCTCTCTATGTTAATTGTTTATGTATTTATAATGATTTTGAGAACTATTCTCAATGAGAATGATTATCAATCTCAATAGTGTCGCACTTATGATTTATGTGATTTTCTGGGTTTTTAAGACTTAAACTCAGAAATTTTACTATATAGAAAGTTTCTAAAAGTTGTAACTCTGGCAACATTTTTAAGAGATTCTGGAAAAACGAAATGAGCTTCAGTAATTGGGCCTTCAACGTTAGGTAAAACTTTAATTACATTTCTTGATAATGATACTAAATAATCAGGTAAAGCAGCAAGTCCTACTCCACTTTCAACTGCCAGTAACAAACCCATAACACTGTTTACCTTCATTACAGTTTTTCTTTTTTTATTATCTTTCACTCCTAATTTTAGTGCCCAGTCAGGATTAAAAACAGGAGAAGGTGCTCCTCTTCCAAATGATATAAATTTGTGCTTACTTAAATCATTTATTGTTTTTGGTATTCCATATTTTTCTAAATATTTAGTAGACCCATAAATGTGGTAATTAATATCCATCAATTTTCTTTGAATATAATTTAATTGTTTAGGTCTTCTCATAAAAATACCAATATCGGCTTGTCTAGTACTTAAATCCAATTCTTTATCATCAAAAATTAATTCTATTTCAATTTCTGGATTTAATTGCATAAATTCTTGAATCCTTGGTGTTAACCAGTGGGTACCAAAACTTCTTACAGTAGTAATAGTCAATTTTCCTGTTGGCTTATGTTTTTGGTCCCCCAATGTTGTTTCAACCTCTTTAAGTTTACTTATTACCTCATGAGCTGTTTTGTAAACGTACTCTCCATTTTCAGTTAACGTTAAGCCTCTAGCATGTCTTTCAAATAATTTTACTTTTAAATCTTCCTCTAATGACTGAATTTGTCTGCTTATAGCAGACTGACTTAGATTAAGTATAACTGTAGCACTGGTAAAGCTACCTGCTTCGGCTACTGCATGAAAAATTTTTAATTTATCCCAATCCATTATTTATTTACATCAACTAATATTCTATTTTTTAATTTTCCTTCTAACATTTCAGGAAAAACATTTAAAAGTTCATTCAAACCCACAGTTTTAATTGATTTTTCCAAAATATTGAAATCTACATATTTGGGAACTTCACCCCAAACAAACTCTTTTCTTTTATTACTAATATTTACAGAGTCGATGCCCCATAATTTTACTGCTCTTAGGAAAAAAGGCACAACAGAAGTATTTAATTTATTGCTACTTGCATTACCACAAATTGCTACTATTCCTTTTAATCTAGTTTGAGAAATTGCATTAGCTAAAATATTTCCACCAACAGTGTCTACAACACCATCCCAAGTACCTTTTCCAATCAAACCAGCTTCACCCTCAAATTCTTTACGATCTATAACGTTTTTCGCACCTAATTCCCTCAAATATTCTGCTTTATCTGGTTTACCTGTCAATGCAGTTACATTACAACCCATTTTAGATAATACCATTACTGCAACCATTCCAACACCCCCAGTAGATCCAGTTACAAGTACATCGTTAACTTTGCTTTGTAAAAATAACTCTTCTTTAGCTTTAACTGCAAAGGCACATAGCATTGCTGTTAAGCCAGCAGTACCCATCATCATTGCATGTTTGCTATTTAGATTTGATGGTCTTTTTATTAGATGTTCTGCTTTCACTCTTGCGTATTGTGAAAATCCACCATGAAATAATTCACCGACTCTACAACCAGTAAGAATTACTTCATCTCCTACTTTAAATTCATCTGATTTACTCTCGCTAACTGATCCAGAAAAATCAATCCCAGGAATTCTTGGAAACTCTTTAACTAACTTTGCACCATTTTTTAAAATTAAAGCATCTTTATAATTTAAATCAGAGTAATCGACTTTTACTAAGACATCACCGTCTTTTAGAAAATCTAAATTTAAATCACTAACTGCTCTAGTGAACTTTTCTCCCTCTTGGTTAATAACCAAGGCTTTAAAAGTATCAGGCATTTTTTAATTAAACTCTATTTTGCTATAAATCTCAAATATCTATTTTGATAGCTAAGATCATCTTTAAATTGACCTAGATAAAAATTAGTGACTGTTGTTGCTTGTTCTTTTTTTATACCTCTCATAGTCATACACTGATGAGTTGAATCTATTGTAACAGCAACACCTTTGGCATCTAAAGACTCCATCAATGTATTTGCAATTTGAACTGTTAATCTTTCTTGAGTTTGAAGTCTTTTAGAAAAAACTTCAACAACTCTTGCAATTTTACTCAAACCAACGACTCTTTCATTTGGAATATAGGCAACGTGAGCAATGCCAATTATTGGAGCCATATGATGTTCACAATGACTTTGAACAGATATATTTTTTTGAACTACCATATCACTATATCCTTCTACATCTCCAAATGTTTTGCTTAAGATTTCTTTTGGATCTTCTTGGTAGCCTTTAAAATATTCTTTAAACGCTTTTGTTACTCTTTTAGGAGTTTCTAGTAAACCCTCTCTAGTAGGGTCCTCTCCTATCCATCTTAAAATTTTAATAAATGCCTCTCTAGCCTCCTCATCGGAAACGCTTTCTGGTTTTTTGTTATTTTCGTTTTTTACTAATTTCATGAAGGGTTTTTATATATATAAATCGTCAAATTTAAAATATTTAATATATTCCTTAATATGCTAGATAATGCGGATTATATATGTTTAAAAAAAGAGAAAATGTCGCTGATATAGAGGAAGGTAACCTATTATCGCCAAAATTTGATAATGACGGTTTAATTCCTGTGATTACTACATGCAGTAAAACTAAAGAAATTCTAATGCATGGATATATGAATGTTGAAGCATTAAAATTGACTATTGAAACAAAAGAAGCTCATTACTGGAGTAGATCTAGAAAAGCAATTTGGCATAAAGGAAAAACAAGTGGATTTACTCAAAAAGTAAAAGAAATAAGAATTGATGACGATCAAGATGCGGTATGGATAACTGTTGATATTGGTGATGGAGCTAGTTGCCATGTTGGCTATAGATCTTGCTTCTATAGATCGGTTCCAATGGGAAAAATTGAGAATGGTCGAAAAGTCGAAATGAAATTTGAAGAAGAAAATAAAAAATTTGATCCAGAGGTTGTTTATAAAGGACAACCAAATCCTACCAAAATTTAATGAGTGAAATTCAAAAAAATGTTCTTGGAGAAGATCTAGAAGAATGTTCAAAAAATCCTTTAACCGGTTGGTTTAGAGATGGTTGTTGCAATACAGATGAAAATGATCATGGGTTACATACAGTTTGTGTAAAAGTTAATGATGAATTTTTACAATGGTGTAAAGAAGCTGGTAATGATTTAATCACACCTCACCCTGAGTTTGGTTTTCCTGGACTTAAAGATGGTGATAACTGGTGTGTATGTGCAGGTTGGGTTGCTAGAGCCTTAGAAGCAGGAATTGGATGTTCTATTTATCTAAAAAAAACTCATATGAATACTTTAAAACTTGTACCAATTGAAACTTTAAAAAAGTTTGCAATAGATCTTTCCTAATCACATATTTCCATACTTAGGTCCGCCGCCACCTTCTGGAGTAACCCATGTAATATTTTGTGATGGCTCTTTTATATCGCAAGTTTTGCAATGAATACAGTTTTGAGAATTTATAACAAACTTTTCAACTTCATTTTCTTTCTGTATTTCATAAACACCAACAGGACAATATCTTTGAGCAGGCTCATCATATTTTCCTAAGGTATATTTAATTGGCAAATCTTTATCTTTAAGTTGAAGATGAACAGGTTGATTATCAGTATGGTTTGTTCCAGTTAAGTAAACTGAACTAGTTTTATCAAATGTAATCACATTATCTGGTTTTGGATACTCTATTTTAGGCATTTCATTAGCGGGCTTCAATGTTTCGTGATCAGCATGTTTATGTTTGAGGGTAAAAGGTAATTTTCCTTTAAATAAAATTTGATCAATTCCTGTAAATATTATTCCTAAAATTAAACCCCAACTAAAACTTGGTTTAACATTTCTAGCTTCATACAATTCTTTAAAAACCCAACTATTTTTAAATTTTTCCTCATAAACAGATAATTCTTTGTTTAAATTTAAATGATCTATGATAGTTTCAGCTGCAATCATCCCGCTCTTCATTGCCGTGTGAGAACCCTTTATTTTTGGCATATTTAAAGTACCAGCATCACAACCAACCAATAATGCACCTGGCATAAACATTTTAGGCAAACTTTGAAAACCACCTTCTATAAGTGCTCTTGCTCCATAGGATATTCTTTTACCACCTTCCAACATTGATTTGATTGTAGGATGAGTTTTAAATCTTTGAAATTCATCAAAAGGAGATAGATGAGGATTTTTATAATCAAGCCCTATGACATAACCTAAAAAAATCTGTTTATTTTCAGCATGATAAACAAAGCTTCCTCCATAAGTATTATTATCTAAAGGCCAGCCCGCTGTATGCATTACTAAACCTTCTTCATGTTTTTCCTCTTTTAATTCCCAAATTTCTTTGAAACCAATTCCATATTGTTGTGGATCTTTTCCTTTATCTAATTCAAATTTTTTGATTAATTCTTTTCCTAAATGACCCCTGCAACCTTCAGCGAAAACTGTTACCTTTCCATGGAGCTCCATTCCAGGTTCATAGCTATCTTTTTTATTTCCATCTTTATCTAAACCCATATCTTGAGTTACAATACCTTTCACAGAACCATCTTCATTATATAAAACCTCACTTGCAGGAAACCCTGGAAATATTTCAACACCTAAATTTTCAGCTTGCTCTGCTAACCATCTACATAAATTAGCAAGACTAATTATATAGTTATTGTGATTTTGTTGAACTTTAGGCAATAACCAAGTTGGCCAACTAATTTTTTTAGTCTTTCCTAAAAATAAAAATTTTTCTTTAGTAACTTTTGTTTTAATTGGTGCATTAAGATCTTTCCAATTAGGCAATAGTTCATCTAAAGCTCGTGTTTCAAACACGTTCCCTGATAAAATATGTGCACCTATTTCAGATGCTTTTTCTAACAGGCAGACATTAATATCTGGATTTAACTGCTTTAATTTAATTGCAGTTGAAAGTCCTGATGGTCCGCCACCTACGATTACTACATCGTATTCCATCACTTCTCTGGACATGTTAATTTTTTACAGTATTTGTTATTTTTGTATAGTGTTTAATTTGTTCAACTCCTCTAAGAATTGAGGAAGTGCTTCGAATAAATCAGCTTCTAGGCCGTAGTCTGCGACACTAAAAATTGGTGCCTCACCGTCTTTATTTATAGCCACGATAACTTTACTTTCTTTCATGCCAGCTAAATGCTGGATGGCCCCAGAGATTCCAACTGCTATATATAAGTCTGGAACTACTACTTTACCTGTTTGTCCAACCTGATGTTCGTTTGTAATATAACCTGCATCAACCGCTGCTCTTGATGCCCCTATTGCAGCATTTAATTTGTCTGCAACATCAGTTATTAATTTGAAATTCTCACCACTTTGCAACCCTCTTCCTCCAGAAATAACAATTCTAGCTGTTCCTAATTCAGGTCTATCTGATTTAATTTCCTCTCTGTTTACAAATTTTGTTTTTTCAGTTTTATCTGCTGCATCCACTTTCTCAATTTCTGCTGACCCACCTGTGGTTTCAGCCGCCTCAAATGATGTTGGTCTTATTGTTATACACTTTTTATCGTCATTACTTTTGACAGTAGCAAATGCATTACCAGCATAAATTGGTCTTAGGAATGTATCTGGAGCAATTACTTTTATTATATCACTCACTTGAGAAATATCTAATAATGCAGCAATTCTAGGCATTAGATTTTTTCCAAAGGTATTTGCTGAACAGACTATATGAGAATATTTATCAACATGTTTTAAAATTGCTGAAGTATAATTTTCAGCAATATAATTTTCATAAATTTCATTGTCCATATGAAGTACTTTTTTTACCAAAGGTACCTCAGATAAGGATTTTGCAACGTCATCTGCATTATGACCAATCAATAAAACATGTAGGTCTTGATCTATTTGAGATGCAGCTGTAATTGCGTTTAAAGTAAATGATTTGACTTCTTTATTGTTATGCTCTGCTATCAATAAAACTGACATTATATTACCTTAGCCTCATTTTTTAATTTTTGCACCAACTCCTCAACACTAGCAACCTTTATACCTGCTTTTCTTTTTGGCGGTTCCTCAATTTTAATATGTTCTATTCTAGGGTTAGTATCAACTCCTAGATCTGACGCATTAATTTGTTCAATAGGTTTTTTCTTTGCTTTCATAATATTTGGTAGTGATGCATATCTTGGTTCATTTAGTCTTAAGTCACATGTCACTATTGCAGGTGTATTAACTTCAATAGTTTCTAGACCCTCATCGACTTCTCTAGTTACTTCTAATGAATTTTCTTTAACCTCAATTTTTGAAGCAAAAGTAGCTTGAGGCCAGTTTAAATGTGCAGCCAACATTTGACCAGTTTGGTTGCAATCATCGTCAATTGCTTGTTTACCCATGAAAACTAAATCCGGATTTTCTTTTTCAACAATTTTTTTAAGAATTTTAGAAACAGCAAGAGGTTCTAGTATACTATCCACTTTTACATGAATACCTCTATCCGCTCCAACTGCTAGTGCTTTTCTAACAGTCTCTTGGGCTTTTTCTTCTCCAACTGTTACAGCTATTATTTCTGAAGCTTTTCCAGCCTCTTTAATTTTAACAGCTTCCTCAATTGCATTATCATCTGGTGGATTAGTTGACATTTTAACATTGTCTGTCACAACGCCACTGCCATCCTCTTTTACTCTTATTTGGACGTTATAATCAATTACCCTTTTTACAGCGACTAAAATTTTCATTATGCTCTTAATAATTTATTTTCTGTATCATAAGGACTCTCTTCTAAAATTGTTGCCTCATGCATCTTACCAAGTATATCAATCTTTAGTTTTTGTCCAATATTAGCTAGCTCTGGCTTAACCATTCCTAGTGCGATAGATTTTCCTAGTCTAAAACCAAAATCACCTCCTGTTGCTCTACCGACAACACTACCATTTTCATAAATAGGGTTATTTCCAAGCACATCTGCATCACTTGTTTCATGAACTTCTAAAGTAACAAGTTTGTTATCAAAACCTTTCTCTCTCCATTTATTCAAAGCTTCTAAACCAATAAAACTGCCTTTATTTGGATGGACAAATCTATCTAAACCACTTTCATATGGTGAATATTCAATGGATAATTCGGTGCCAACCAATTTATAAGATTTTTCAACTCTTAAACTGTTCATAGCTCTTATACCATATGGCTTTAAACCTAAATCTTGTCCTGCATCCATTAACTTATCAAAAATATGGTTTTGATATTCAATAGGATGATGTAGTTCCCAACCTAACTCTCCTACAAAATTTACTCTCATTGCATTTACTGGGGCAAATCCTACATCTACTTGTTTTGCACTTAACCATTTAAAATTATCATTTGAAAAATCATCATTAGATACTCTTTGCATTAACTCTCTGGCTTTTGGTCCTGATACAACTAGAACACCTTTGCTGTTTGTTAAATTTTCAAATTGAACAGATCCATCTTTTGGCATCCAACCTAATATCCAGTCATGATCTAACCTTTGAAATGCTCCAGCAGAAACCAAATAAAAACTACTTTCCGATTCTCTCATTATTGTAAATTCTGAATGAACACCACCTTTAGTATTCAATGCATGACATAAATTAATTCTACCTATTTTTTTTGGAAGTTTGTTTGCGACCAACTTATCTAAAAATTCCTCAGCTCCAGGACCTTTTATTCTACATTTTGCAAATGCTGTCATATCTAGTAGACCAACATTTTCCTTTACATTCTTGCACTCTTTCTCAATAGCTTTGAACCAATTTGATCTTCTAAAAGACCAATCGTCCTTTTGCTCCATCCCATCAGTTGCAAAAAAATTAGGTCGTTCCCATCCAAACTTTTGACCAAAAACTGCACCAAGATTTTTCATTCTGTCATAACAAGGTGCTGTTCTTAATGGTCTTGCAGCTGGTCTTTCTTCATCTGGAAAGTGAGTTATAAATACATGGCTGTAAGCTTCCTCATTTTTCTCTTTAAGATAAGATTTTGAGCAATAATCACCATATCTTCTTGGCTCAACACCTAACATATCTATTGTTGGCTCTCCATCTACAATCCACTCTGCTAATTGCCAACCTGCTCCACCAGCGGCAGTAATTCCAAAGCTGTGACCTTCATTTATCCAAAAATTTTTTAAACCCCATGCTGGTCCAACAATGGGATTTCCATCAGGTGTATAACAGATAGCACCGTTGTAAACTTTTTTAACTCCTACTTCTCCAAAAGCAGGGACTCTATGTATTGCACCTTCGATATGTGGTGCAAGTCTATCCAAGTCTTCTTGGAATAATTCGTATTCAGACTCTTTGGAAGGACCATCAACATAACATGCTGGAGCTCCATCTTCATAGGGACCTAATATTAAACCACCGGCCTCTTCTCTCATATACCATCTACTATCACTATCTCTTAATACTCCCATCTCAGGTAATCCATCTTTTTTTCTTTTTTGAATTTCTGGATGTGGCTCTGTTACAATATATTGATGTTCAACAGGTATTACCGGAATGTCCAAACCAACCATTTTTCCAGTCTGTCTAGCAAAGTTTCCAGAGCAAGAGATTACATGTTCGCATTCTATTGACCCTTTATCTGTTTCAACAATCCAACCATCTTTATTTTGTCTCATCGCTAAAACTGTTGTGTTTCTATATATCTCAGCTCCTCTATTTCTCGCCCCTGTTGCTAACGCTTGAGTTAGATCCGCAGGTTGAATGTAGCCATCTTCAGGATGTTGTATTGCTCCAACTAGATCATCTGTATGACATAACGGCCAAATTTCTTTAACTTGTTCAGGAGTTAAAAATTTAACATCTACTCCGATTGTTTTAGCAACACCCGCATACTGATGGTATTCATCCATCCTGTCTTTATTGCTTGCTAATCTGATATTTGATACAACACTAAATCCAACATTCTTTCCAGTTTCCTCTTCTAAACTTTTATATAAATTGACTGCATACTTATGAAGTTGTCCTACTGAATAACTCATATTAAATAATGGAAGAAGTCCCGCAGCATGCCATGTGGAACCTGAAGTTAATTCTTTTCGTTCAACTAATACAACATCAGACCAACCTTTTTTTGCTAAATGATAAAGCGCGCTGACACCTACAACGCCTCCCCCAACTACTACGACTTTTGCTTTTGATTTCATCATGCGATTTTTACCTAATTTTTCTTATAAACAAAACATAATTCTAATAGTCATAATCGTCATCATCGTCATCTCTCCATCCCATTTGATACATCAGATAAGCTGCAGTTATTACACTAATGACACCTGCAACCATACCAAAATTTACCCCCATCTCTTGTCCAAAATAGTACCATCCAATTTGGGTCGCTCCAATCGGCGGGATGCAAAGAATAGCCATTAATATTGCAATTCTAACTGGAAAACTTGGTTTTTTCATTAGATAGATGAACCCATCGGCATAGGTTGAGATACTGCTGTGGTCAACCAGCAATTTTTTAAAAATCCATCGAGCTCATATTTTTCAACTTGCCATTTAAATTTATAATACTTTTTGTCTTTGTCCATAATTGTCACTTCAAAAGTCGATACGCCCTTTGATTTATATACCTCTACAATTTCATAATTCTCGTGATTTAAAAGCATTGAGTAGGAATCTGTTTTGATCATATTTTTAAATCTCTCAATAGGTCCTGTTACTCTCTGATTATTTGGGTGCGCAAAAAACCATGTTTGAATTATCCCATGATCTTTACTGGGAGTATCATTTTTCATCAAAGCATTAAGTTGAATTTCAATTACTTCTCTAGGTTTAATATTTGGATTTGGTTTTTTTATTTCAGCTTTTAATTCATTTGTAGAAAAAATTAAAAATATAAATACAAAAAAAATTCTATAAATGTCTGGCTGTATTTTTAACATCTTCCAAAAACTCAATTCTTTTTTCATTTGATACAAATGGTACAGCAAAATATCGTTTATAGGTAATGTCATAAATACCACACTTATTAAAAATACCTTTTTTAATTCTTCTAAGGGGTAAATTTAAAAAAAAATCTGAAATTGAGAATCTAGGTGAACCATATGTGCAAAAAATCAAAGCTTTTTTGCTTTTTAGTTTACCAACAGCATATCCATAATTACCGAAAAGTTTCTTAAATGAAAAAGCCCAAGGTGGCGCTAAAACCTTATCGATCCAACCTTCTACAATAGCAGGCATTCTATAATTCCATATAGGAGCAACTAGCACAATTAAATCAGAATCATCAATTTTTCTTCTGTGATCCAAAACAATATCATCAGCATTTTCTCCAGCATATACTGGATCAAATTTTTCTTTATATAAATCTACACATTCAACTAAATGACCATTTTCTGTAGCAGATTTTATGAAATTATCTTTTATAGCAAAATTAAAAGATTTATCGTTGTAATGCCCATATACCAAAAATACTTTTTTCATTAATCTTTAAGCACTGGAAAAACTGGATTGGATTTTTGAAAAAGTTTTTGATACTCCTGTTTAATACATCTATTGGAAATAAATTGGATATTCTCTTTATCTGCTAAAACTTTTGCCTCATCACTGTGAATTCCGTATTGTAACCATAAAACTTTTGTTCCTTTTTTAATTGCTTCTTTCGCAATTCCTTCAGCCTCTTTTGAGGGTCTAAAAACATCAACTATATCTATTTCTTCCTTTATCTTATCTAAACTTTCGATCATCTGTTCCCCATTTACAATCTCACCAACTGCAAAAGGGTTAACAGGAATAACTTTATAACCAAAATTTTGCATATATTTCATAACAACATTTGCTGGTTTTCTCTTAAGATTTTTTCTATCTTCTCCTTTTTTTTCAGAGCTCACTCCAATCATAGCTATAGTTTTTGATTTTCTTAAAATAGATTTAATTTCATTATCGTTCATTATTTTCTTTCTGAATAACTATTATTTATTTTTCCAACTAGGTTTTCTTTTTTGTAAAAAAGCTGATATTCCCTCTTTTGCATCTTGCGAAGCCATATTTACAGTCATCATTTTACTTGTAAACTTATAAGCATCTCCTAGTGGCATCTCTAATTGTTTATAAAATGCTTGTTTTCCAATTTTAATTGTTAAATTTGATTTAGAAGAAATTTTTTTTGCAATTTTTAAAACTTCTGCATTTAGTTTTTTGTTTGAAAAACAATCATTAATCAAACCAATTTCCTTAGCGTATTTTGCATTTATTGGATCTCCAGTCAGAAGCATCTTCATCATGATTTTTCTAGTTACTTTTCTACTTACAGCAACCATCGGAGTACTGCAGAAAAGTCCAATATTTACTCCTGGTGTTGCAAAAGTGGCATTTGTTGTACTGTAAGCCAGGTCACAACTTGCAGCTAACTGACATCCAGCTGCATAAGCTGCACCATGCACTTTTGCAATAACAGGCTTCTTTCCTTCAACAATTTTCATCATTAATTTTGAGCAAAGATTAAATAATTTTAAGTGATTTGATCTATTTTTAATTCCACCAACCTCTTTAAGATTATGACCAGCACTGAATCCTTTACCTGATCCCTCTAATATTATTACTCTTGTATTATCATCCTTATCTAATTGAGTAAAAGTATTCAAAAGATCTCTTAAAGTTTTAAATGACA
This sequence comes from uncultured Pelagibacteraceae bacterium, assembly GCA_902612575.1. Classification (GTDB taxonomy): domain Bacteria; phylum Pseudomonadota; class Alphaproteobacteria; order Pelagibacterales; family Pelagibacteraceae; genus Pelagibacter. The sequence goes on from CACMDZ010000003.1 coordinate 85,766, forward strand.
GTGAATTATAAGTTTTAGGATCATTAATTATTACATTCGTAATTCCATTTCCTAATTTTTTTGTTTTTACATTCATATTGAAGTTATTTTAACTCACCATCTTCACGCATTTTAGCTCTAATTTTTGTAGCAGAAATTTTTTGTATTTCTTCAGATAATACTATCTCCTCAATTTTGTAACCAACTCCTCTCCCGTAACAAATATTTGTAATATTTGGCACCATCATTATTTTAAATCTTCCTTCAAATTCAGGATTTAATTTATTTTCAATATTTTTTTTTACTGTTTCAAAGTCAAATGGATTGTCATCAACTCCTTGAACGTCTCTTATTTGAATACACACTTGACCGGTCTTTTTGATGATCTCTTTAAATAAAGTATAGTGACCCTCATGAAATGGCTGCCATCTTCCAAGCATTTGTGCTGTTGGTTTTTTATTATCCCATTCATAACTCATTATGATATCTCCTTTATTATTTTATCCGCCCAAAACTTAGCATCTTGAGTAGTTACATGAAAATCATATTTTTCTGGTTTGACAAACATTTGATTAGTATCGTCAAACCTTCCTTCTTTAATCGTGTCTACCCAAATAACAAAATCTGCAGGGAATAAACTTCTTGCTTCTGGAGTTGGGCAAATAAAGTCTGCCACAACATAATTTCCTTGATTTTTCAGCTTTAAAGCAAAGTCTGCCATTCTTTTAGCTTGTCTTTTTCTACCCTCCTCAGAAAAATCCCAATCATTTGCTTCTTTTCTAACTTCGTCAGCATTTAATCTTTTTGCATTAAGTTTTGGAGCAAGTTCTTCTGCCAATGTTGTTTTGCCAGCCCCGGGCAAACCCATAATTAAAACTATTTTCATTAAATTTGTTCTAAAGGATGATGAGACATTAATTCTAATCCATTTTCGCCAACTAAATATTGTTGTTCTAATTTCACTCCCTCATGACCTCCAACTTCGCCGATATAACTTTCTAGGGTAATTGTCATATTTTTTTGAAATATACCGCTTCTTTCTCCACCATCAGTCGGATATCTAATTGCTGGCCACTCATCACATAAACCTATTCCATGAAGCATGACTGAATATCTATTTCCGTAATATTTTTCAGGAAGTATCCATGCCTTTTCAGTAAATTCTCTAAATGATACTCCATCTTTAATTAATCTTGAATTATAGTCAATCTGCTCAACTGCTGTTGAATAAATTTTTTTTTGATGTTCATTAAATTTATTTCCACAAACAAAAGCTCTAGAAATATCTGCACAATATCCATAAGGGCCTACCATATCTGTATCAAAGGATACGATCTCACCATCTTGAATAATCTTATTACTACTTTCTTGCATCCAAGGATTGGTTCTAGAGCCTGAAGATAATATTCTACACTCTATCCACTCTCCACCATTTTCAATGTTCGTTTTATGTAAAATCGACCATAACTCATCTTCAGTAATTCCTGATTTCAAATAATCTCTCATTTTAATTATTCCAATATCAGCAACATCTAAAGCTGCTCGCATGCATTTAATTTCTTCAGACGATTTAATAACTCTAGCCTGTTCAAGTATTTTTTTCGCTTCTAAAACTTGAATTCCTTTTTTATTAAGCTCATTTACGGCTGGACCATTGATTACATCAATTGCGATTTTTTTACTTTTAAAATAAGAGTTAGATAAATCATTTACTTCATTGACCCATTTTTTAAGTTGCAACTCTGATTGGTCACCATTGCTAAAATAATCCCAAGTAATTGCTGGTCTTATTTCATCTATTAAATTGAGACCTTTAGATAATATTTCACAGTTAAAATATTCATATAATATTGTTGGACCATCAACAGAGATAAAACAATATCTTGTAAGATTATGCATATTATAAACACTCATATTCACAGTATCTAATGCATACCTTACATTTACTGGATCAAATAAAATACATGCCTCTATATTATTTTTCTTTAATTCATTTCTTAATCTGTCAAGTCTATAAGATCTAAGTTCGTCAAAATCTATTTCATCTTCTCTTAATCTTTTTTTTGAAATATATTTCTTAATTGGTTGGTTTTCTGAAAGAATTTTTCTGTTAAACTTCATCTCTATAACATCTGTACACCAACTCCTGTTTTTGGATAGGTGTATAAATTATAATTTGCACAAAGCTCATCTCCTGGTTTCAAATCTTTTATTGAAACCATAAAAAAATATTTTGCGTCTGGTTTCTCTCTTAAATTATAATACATGTTTTCTAAATTATCATCATTTTCGTTAAATTTTTTTGCTTTTGCGGTAGGATCAATTGGATCACCAAATTTTAATGTAGGTAAAATATTTGATACCATTCTTTGAACTGTAGGATTGTCAGAATGATTATAAAAACCACCTAATGGAGTTCTTATATATTTATTTTCAAACTGCTCATCTCTTATGTGAGTAATTCCGATAAAAGTATTAGCTTTAATTTCTTTGGTTGCGAATAATCCCAAACCTTCGATTGGTGAACTTTTTATTGTTAATGCATCTGGTAAAGGTCTGTACATATATTTCGCAATTTCTACACAATGTGAGTTGCCACCCACTTGTGAAATTGATGTGTTGGATTATCCATATCAGGAGAAAAATTTCCACCATTATATGCATGTGAGTTGCGGCCTAATTGCATTCTTTGAATTATACCAACATCTTCTTTTTGAATATCTTCCCACAATTTATGATTTTGTTTTCTTAATGATTTAAATTCTAATGATTTTGCGGCTTTTTCACCTACATAATATATTTCCATATGCTCTAAAGTTTTTTTATGACTAATGGGTTCTAACCAATATGCGTAGAAATGATCTTTATGTATACCTAACATAACATTGGGAAACAAAGCTACATACTCTGCAATATTTTCTTTTTCTTTGGGCCAGTTAGGAAAGCAAGGAAATTTTTTCTTACCTTTAAATTTTGGATTGTAAACAACTGTGCCTTGGCCTGCAAAGCGGTTTGGTAATCCTTGAATATGATAGTGATCTTCAATTTTTGAATAAGAATTTAAACCTGGATGAACCCATGGCAAATGATAACTTTCACAATAATTTTCAATTGCAAATTTCCAATTACATTTTGCATTTATTTTAAAATAACCAAAATCATTTGCATGATTAATTAATTTTCTATCTTTTTTTTTCCAAAATTTAGCCCACCTATCACTTAAGGGTTTAATATATTTTTCAAATGGAATTTCGTTGTTACTAATATTAATAAAAATTAAATCTAACCAAACACATGATCTTATTTCTTTTAAATTGTTTTTATTTTTTTTAAATTTTGGGCTACTATGTTGGTTCATCCCACCTATATGAGGTGTTGCAATTAGCTTTCCATCTGATGTGTATGACCATGAATGATAAGGACATCTGATAACATTTCTAATATTGCCTTTTTTGTTTACTAGCTTTACTCCTCTATGACTACAGACGTTATGAAAAACTTTTATCTGATCATTTTTATTCCTTACTAAAAATAATGGCAGTCCTAACAAGTTAAATGGTTTTACATCGCCGATATTTGGCAAAGAACTTGCTACTCCTATTACAGTCCATTTATTTTCAAATATTTTCTCTCTTTCTATTAAAGTATAATCTTTACTTGTATAACATTCGTTGGGGAGTCCATGTGCTTTTGAAATTGGTTTCTTAACTATATCTAATTTTTTTTTATCTATAATTTTATAAATTGCTGACATTTTATTTTGTCACTTCATATAGACCAAGCCATGCATTTACATCTTTACTAGCAATATAATCAGATTTAAAAAACTCTATTTCTTTCCATTTATTTTCATTTTTTAATTGTTTGATTTTTTTATCAAATCCATATTCCTCATATATTCCCTCGTTAATAGTGAAACAAATTAGACCTTTATTTTTAGTAATTCTAATAAACTCATCTAATGCAGGTGGTTTTACATGTCCAAAAGTAAATGTGCCCACACACATTAAAGCATCATATTGATCATCCTTTTCCTTGATTGGTTTATTTAAATCTACTTTATCTAATTTTTTATAAATGTTATTTGGAACCAAATCTAAAAGTTTTTGGGATAGATCGGCACCAAAAAAATTAGTGAAACCATACTTTTTCAATTCTACACCAACCAATCCAGTTCCACATCCAGCATCATAAATATTAATATCTTTTTCTTTTTGATGTTTATTGAAAACTTCTGCTGTTTCCTTTGGGCCAGTATAATTCCATTCAACCATATCTTTATCATATTTATTATCCAAACCCCATTCGTCATAAAAATCCATCACCTCTTTTGTTTCTTTTAGTTTATAAATTGGAACTTTGTTACCTACATCTTTTTGGGCCATTACCCTCTCATTTTTTCTCCACTTGGATCATAAAGTGGTTCTTTGATAATTGAACAATTGAATAAATCACCATTAATTTCTACTTGTATTCCATCTTCAGATGATAAATTTTTTTGATCTAGATATGAAAAAGCAACACTTTTATTTACAAAATGAGCAAATCCACCTGAAGTTATATACCCAATGCTATTATCTCCCTTCATTACTGCTTCATTGTTTGTGACATCTATGTCGTTTGTTTGAATTATTAAAGGAACTAATCTATTCGAGCTATTGTCTTGTTTAGCTTTTTCTTTACCAATAAATTCTTTGTTCCAATTAATGAAACTTTCTAATCCAGTTTCTTTAGCAGTAAAATCAGGTCGATAGTCTAAAGTCCACGCACCCCAATTTTTCTCTAGTCTCATAGACATTAAAGCTCTTACACCAAAAGGTTTAATACCAAATTCTTTTCCCGCCTCCATTAACTCCTCATAAAGTTTAATTTGGAAATGTGGCGCAACATATATTTCATAACCAAGTTCACCTGTGAATGAAATTCGGTTTATAATTGCTGGAACACCTCCAACAAACATTCTTCTTGAGTCTCTAAATCTAAATTTTTCATTAGATACATCGTCTCTAACTATTTTTTCTAAAACTTTTCTCGAATTAGGTCCTGCTATAGATATTCCATGAAATTCATCTGATCTATTTTTATATTCAACATTAAATTTATCTAAATGGCTTTCAAACCAACGTCTATGCATTTCTTGAGCTGCACCTGAACCAAAAACCATAAATTCGTTTTCATCAAGGCATGAAACTGTAAGATCGCCACATAATTTTCCTCTATAAGATAACATTGGAGATAACGATATTCTTCCAGGATTTGGAAGCTTACCTGCCATAATATGATCTAAAAATTTTCTTGCATCTTTTCCTTTAAATTGATGTTTTGAAAAATTAGCAACTTCAATAAAACCAACATTTTCTCTCACATTAATTACTTCTTTTGAGACATAATTATGCGATCTAGATCTTTTTATAGTTGGCTCTTCGTATGCATCTTTTTTATCATTTGCAAACCACAAAACATTTTCTAAACCAAAGCTGTCTCCCATAACTGCACCTTGATCTACAAACCGATCATAAAGAGCTGTTGTTTTTTGTTTTCTTCCTTTTGGTAAAGTTTCATTTGGAAATGTCATAATAAATCTTCGTTCATAATTTTCAGAAGATTTAATTGTTCCGTATTGAGGTGATGCATAATCTCCAAATCTTGCAACATCCATTGCCCAAACATCTATTGATGGTTCTCCGTCAATTATCCATTCAGCAATACATTTTCCAACTCCACCTCCTTGACAAAAACCAGCCATTACGCCCACTGCTACCCAATAATTTTTCATTCCTGGAACAGGACCAATTAATGGTGATCCATCAGGTCCAAAAGTAAAAGGCCCATTTACAATATTTTTAATTCCTGCTTTTTCTAACGCTGGCATTCTTTCAAAACCTATTGCTAATCTATCTTGAATATTATCTAGTTTTGGTTCTAATAACTCATGACCAAAATTCATAGGTGTTCCTTCAACCTTCCATGGTGTTGATTTTGGTTCATAAGTTCCAAGAAGCATTCCTTTTCCTTCTTGTCTAAAATAAATGTTACCTTCAAAATCAGTTCCAATAGGAATTCTTTGATCGCCCATTGCTTCAATTTCTGGAATAGCTTCAGTGATCAAGTAGTGATGCTCCATTGGTTGAACTGGTAGATTAATTCCTGCAAGCTGCCCAACTTCTCTTGCCCATAAACCTCCAGCGTTAATAACTATTTCTGCTTTTATATTGCCTTTGTCAGTTATCACATCCCAAGTTCCATCCTCTTTTTGTTTTGTGTCTTTTACAACTGTATGTGTATAATATTTTCCACCATGAACTTTTGCTGCTTTTGCAAAAGCATAAGTTACGCCCGATGGATCTACTTCCCCATCAATAGGGTCCCATAATGCCAGAAGGTATCTTGATGGATCAATTAATGGATTTTTCTTTTTTACTTCCTCTAAAGAAACAAACTCTTGGTCAAGACCCATATATCTTGCTTTAGACCTCTCTCTTTTTAAATAATCCGCCCAAACATCATTTGAAGCCAAATAAAATCCCCCACTTGGTTTGAATCCAACTGAATGGCCAGACTCTTTTTCAATTTCTTTGTACAATCCGATTGTATAGGCCATCATTCTAGAAATATTTGGATCAGATGAAATCACATGTACATTTCCAGCTGCATGCCAAGAGGATCCAGATGTGAGTTCATTTCTTTCAAGAAGAATACAATCTTTTAAACCAAACTTTGATAAATGATAAAGAATGGAACAGCCTACTACGCCACCACCTATGATGACTACTTTTGCATGATTTTGCATGTTAGTATTTTATTTCTTTATTGACGTCTTTCAATGTCTTGTCTGTCCCATGGTGAAAATGTTTAGTCATATCTGGCATGTACTTCATGGCAATTGGTTTTTTACCAACTGCAACAGCCATTTCTCTAACATGATGAGCTTCAGCACCACAACAAATACCGATTAAATTAATTTTTTCTTTAATACATTCTTTTGCAAATTCAGCCATTTCAAATCTGTTACAATATAAATTATCTAGAGCAACAGGGAATGCATTTCCTCCAGGAATGCAGTCACATCCATGATCTGTCTGATTCAAAAATCCTGGTTCTTCCTCTGTTGTTCTATATGGAACAGGAAGACCTGCAACATGACAGGAAACTTCTTTTCTTATTTTTTTTAAAAGTTTCATGGTCATTTCTGGACCTCTATAACAATTCAAACCAACAACATCAGCACCAAGATCTTCAATTATTTTACATGCGTCTTCAGCAGTGTGGCCATCTCTTGTCAAATCACCACGAGGTATTGCATAATTGGCAACTGCAATCAAACCTTCATCCTTAATTGCTTTTAAAGCTATCTTCATTTCATCTACCCAATTAATTGTTTCTGCGACTACAAAGTCAACTCCTGCCTCTTTTGCCCAAAGCACTTGCTCTTCGTACATCTTTTGACATTCTTTGAATGAGTTTTTGTCTTTTGGATCAAAAATATTTGTATTAGCAACATCTCCACAAACCATTAAATCTAAATCTTTAAATTCTTTCGCAGCATCCTTTGCAATTTTAAGTGCATTTTTTTGCATCGGCTCTAGCAAATGTTCTTTTCCAATAATTCTTAATTTCTCTCTATGTCCATAATAGGTGAAAGCTTGAACAATATCTGAACCAGCTCTAATAAATTCTCTATGTAATTGTGTAACTACATCAGGATGTTCTAGCACTACTTCTGGCACAAATGGACCTGCAGAAAGATATCCTCTCCTTTCCATCGCAAATAAATATCCCTCTGCGAATATTACGGGACCCTCATCTAATCTTGATAATAAATTTTTATTCATATTTATTTAATAATTTATTTCTAAATAAAGAGAGTATAAAGACAATTTTAACACAACTCAAAGTTGAAACTAGTTTGCAATTTTTCCATCTATATGTTCTGATGATTTATAATTAATTAATTAGGAGAAATAATGAAAATCAAAAAATTACTTCTATCTGCTGCTGTAATATTTGGACTAACTTCTTTTGGAAGTGTTGCCAACGCAGCTTGTGGGAACATAACTATCGCTAATATGAACTGGGCTTCAGCAAACTTCATGGCTGAAGTTGACAAAATCATATTAGAAGAAGGTTACGGATGTTCTGTTGAATTGGTGCCAGGTGCAACAATGCCTACATTTACATCTATGCAAGAAAAAGGTGAGCCAGATGTTGCTCCAGAATTTTGGGCTAACGCTGCAATCATTGCTTTAAATAAAGCAGTTGATGAAGGAAAAATGCACTCACTTAATAAAGCACCTATTACTGGTTTAGGTGAAGGATGGTGGGTGTTACCTGCTACTTTAGAAAAACATCCTGAACTTACAACTGCTGAAGCAATTTTGGCAAGACCGGATCTATTTCCTCATCCAGAGGATCCATCAAAAGGTGGGTTTCATATTTGTCCTCCAGGATGGAACTGTGAACTAAGTAATAGAAATCTTTACAAAGCTTTTGACATGGAAGCAAAAGGTTGGGCTATTGTTGAAACAGGTTCTGCTGCAGGATTAGATGGATCAATTGCTAAAGCTGCTGAAAGAGGTGAAAACTGGTTTGGTTACTATTGGTCACCAACAGCTATCATTGGTAAATATGATATGAGAGCTGTGGACATGGGAGCTTGGGGTGGAAAAGATAACTGGGATAAATGTATAGTTTTACCAGAACAAGAATGTGGAGACCCTAAAGCAACTTCATGGACAAAATCTGAAGTTTACACAATCGTAACTGACAATTTCAAAAATACAGCTGGAAGTGCTGGTATGGATTATTTCAAAAAAAGAACTTATCCAGGTCCAGTAATGAACGGTATGTTAGTTTGGATGGGTGAAAACCAAGCAGAGGGTGCTGATGCTGCAATTGAATTCCTAACAAACCAAGAAGATGTTTGGTCTAAGTGGGTTTCAAGTGAAGCTGCTGCAAAAATAAAAAAAGCACTTTAATAAAATAAAATATTGCCAAACCCACTCTTTAGTGGGTTTGGTTGAGTAAAATTATGGATTTCTTTAATAAAATTCCTGTAATGGATCGAACAGCTTTAAGAGAGCTTAAAAAAGGAATAGACTCTAGTTTTAAAGAATTTTCAAGAGCCTATGGAGATGGAATTGAAGGTTTTTTTGATCCACTTTTGCATTTTTTAATTTGGTTAGAAAAATTATTAGTAAACAGTCCTTGGCCATTAGTAATAGGTGTATTTGCTTTGTTGGCATGGATTGGATCAAGAAGTATTAAACTGGTAATAGGTACAATAGTTTGTTTTATGATTATTGGTTATTTTGGAATGTGGAAAAACTGTATGGCTACTGTTGCAATAATATCTGTTTCAACATTAGTTTGTATTGTAGTCGGTATTCCAATTGGTGTGTTAATGTCTAAATCAAGCAGAGCAGAAAAAGCAATTTTACCCGTTTTGGATATGATGCAAACTATTCCAAGTTTTGTTTATTTAATTCCTATAATTATGCTTTTAGGTATTGGAAAAGTGCCTGGTTTATTGGCAGTTTGTATTTATGCTTTACCACCGGTAGTAAGGCTGACAAATCTTGGAATAAGAGAAGTAGATAAAGAAACACTTGAGGCAAGTGAGGCTTTTGGTGCAACTCCAATGCAAAAATTAAAATCTGTACAAATACCATTGTCGTTACCTACAATTTTTGCAGGAATTAACCAAACAATTATGATGGCGTTGGCTATGGTAGTTATCGCATCAATGATAGGTGTTAAAGGGCTTGGAGTTCCTATTTTACAAGCTATTTCTAATCAATATTTAGCACTTGGAATGATGAATGGTTTGGCAATAGTAGCTCTAGCAATCATCTTTGATAGAGTTACACAGCAGTATGGTCAAAGAATTCAAAAACACAGAGGTCAGAAAAAATAACCCTGACACTTTGATCTAATATTTTTCTAGACAGTTATTTTAAAATAAATAATTATTCATTAATGAATTTTTCATTAGAAATTGGACCTCACACTGATCTTGATACTTTGCCAAGTGTGAAAGATGTATATGTCACAATGCTACCTGGAGGTGATTATAGGGAGACTGCTGACAAGTCTGGAGATTTGGTAAAAAAAGGTTTTAACCCAGTTCCTCATTTTCCAGCTAGATCAATTAATAGCGAAAGTGAATTGAAAGATTATGTTTCAAGATGCAAAGATTTAGGTGTGAAACAAGTTCTGGTAATTGGAGGCAGTCGTGAACCTATTGGAAAATTTGATAGCTCTTATCAGATATTAGAAACAGGATATTTTGATAAGATTAAGATCGGAATTGCTGGACATCCAGAGGGGAGTCCTGATATATCCGATTCAGATTTAGAAAAAGCTATGACAGATAAAAAGCCTTATGCTGATTATATAGTTACTCAGTGGTTACTTGATGCTCAGCCTATTGTAGATTTTATTTCTAAACAAACGATACCAGTTCATGTCGGAATAACTGGGCCAATGAAAATTTCAAGCTTAATAAAGTTTGCAAATATTGTAGGGGCAAAAAATTCCATTAATTTTCTTAAATCTAATTTTACTAAGGCATTAGATTTATTGAAACCTAAAGACCCTAATGATCTAATTGGGAAAGTTAAATCGCATACTGATTATTTTCACATTTATACATTCGGCGGCTTGAAGGAAACAAACAAGTGGTTGAAGGAGAATAACTATGTCTAAAGAATTTGACTATAGTAAGCTAAGACACGTAACATCAGTAGATCAATCTGATAGAAAAGTGCCTTATAATTTAAGACAAAGCGGACCAACAAAAGTTGAAATGTTAATTTCAACACGTGTAAGAAAATCACCATACTGGCATTTGTCAATGCAAGCTGGTTGTTGGAGAGCAACTGTATATAATCGTATTTACCATCCAAGAGGGTATGTAAAACCTGAAGACGGAGGTGCAATGGTTGAGTACGATGCAATTGTTAATCATGTAACAATGTGGAATGTTGCAGTTGAAAGACAAATTAGAGTGAAGGGCCCTGATGCAGAAAAATTTGTAGACTATGTAATTACAAGAGATGCTACAAAAATTTCTCCGATGAGAGCAAGATATGTAATTCTTTGTAATGCATATGGCGGTGTATTAAATGATCCTATACTTTTAAGAATATCAAAAGACGAATTTTGGTTTAGTTTGTCTGATAGTGATATAGGTCTTTATTTACAGGGTGTAAACTCCGATGAGAGATTTAATGTAGAAATTGATGAGATAGATGTAAGTCCTGTTCAAATTCAAGGACCAAAATCTAAAGCGTTAATGAAAGACTTATGTGGAGATCAAGTTGATTTTGATAACATGCCTTTCTACGGTTTAGCTGAAGCTAAAGTTGGTGGAAGAAGCTGTGTAATTTCTCAATCAGGATTCTCAGGTGAAGCAGGTTATGAGATATATTTGAGAGAATGCACTTTATACGCTGAAGATATGTGGAATGCTGTTCTTGATGCGGGTAAAAAACATAGTTTAATGGTAATTGCTCCAGCTCACCATAGAAGAATTCAAGCTGGAATTCTTTCTTGGGGGCAAGATATGGATAACCAACACAATCCATTCCAATGTAATTTAGGTTATCAAGTTTCATTATCCGGAAAAGGTGAATGGAATAAAAAAGCTGACTATGTTGGAAAAAAAGCTCTTGAAAAAATGAAAGCTGATTTAAAAGCTGGACATAAACCTTATAAACTTCAACTAGTTGGACTAGAGTTAGGTGGAAAGCCAATTGAGGAATACGCTCCTGATTTTTGGTTAATTTCAGATGAAGGTGGTGGAGAGCCAATTGGGTTTATTACTTCGCCTTGGTATCACCCTGAAAAAAAACAAAATATTGCAATGGGATATGTGCCTTTTGATGGAACATTGAACGCAAATGGTTTTCCAAAAGGAAAAGTAGGATCTAAATTTAAGGTGCATTTACCTGAAAAATATTCTGAAACTCCAGGTAAACCAGTAGATGCTGTAATAGTTGATATACCATTTAAAGAGTCTTACAACGCAAATACTAGAGAAGTTGTAAAAGGTTAAAATTAAAAGGGAGGAGTAAAACTCCTCCCTCAAAATCAATGTTAGCACAATTTTTAGAAATTTTTTTTAAATCATTAAAGTTAGATAGAAGTTTATACAAAGATAATAAGTATTTTGGAGAAGCTGCAATCTATTTTGCTGGTCTTGTAATGATACTTGATGGAGTTGCAGGGGCTGTAGCAGCAAATTCAATTATTAAAACTTCAGTTGGTATATCTGGATTAACGGCTCTTCTAACATGGTTAGTTTGGGCAATTTTTATATTTGTGATAGGTGTGAAAATTTTTCCAGATAAAGGGAGTAAGGTGCCGTTTAAAAAAGTTTTAATTGCGGTAGGATATGCTCACGCACCAGGTTTAATAAGATTTTTTGCAGTTACACCAGACTTAGTTTTGCCTATAATTTTTCTTACACAGTTTTGGATATTTGCTTCTTTAATTATATCTACAAAGCAAATATTGAATTTAAAGTCTAACCTAAAATCTTTTGGAGTAGTGTTTTTATCTTTTCTTATAATCGCTTTTCTCTCAATAACATTCATTATAAATAGAATGAATTCAATCCCAGTTAGCAATATAAGTTAAAGAGGAAATACAGTCTTTGAGGTTCTACAAGATTTACACAATTTGTATCCTGTCATAATTAAATTTTGCGTAACGCTTTCATCTTCTTTATGACATTCTTCACAAATCTCGTCTAAATCTTTTAAATTTTTCTCCAAAAAATCATCTTTTTTTTTATCAGTCATTATCTGTTAAACCAGCCCCTGCAGTTCTTGATTTAGACTCCTCGCTTTCCTCAACATAAGTTTTAATTGAAAGTTTATGCATTTCTAACCAATCATCCTCGGAGAAGTTATTTTTATTATCTAAAAATTTAATATTTATTTTGTCTGATTTTTCTAAAATATCTCCACTTAAATAATTAGAATAAATAGATTCATTAAAATTAAACAAAAACTCTTTATTGTCCATTTTTAAGAATATTCTTTTACCAATTATCTCTGACGCCCTACTCAAAAAAGATAAAAATATGAGAGGAAAAGCTATTTTATTAATTTCAATTTCATTAAATTTTAAAATTACAGGTGATTGATCATAAAAATTTAACCCACAAAATATAGGACAATAATATCCTTTTGCTGTATTTGTAGATGAAATTTCTCCAATATTTTCAAAGTTACTAATATTATAAATTTTAAAGTATTGGTTAAGATTTTTAAGTCCTGGCAAACCAAACATTTCAATTAATCTTATATTTTTTCCAACTTCCTCAGAAATACCCCATGAAAAACCTTTAGCCTTAGTTGCTCTTTTAATTGTAGTTTCTATTTCGCTATAACTTCTCATACGAAATTAATTATACATCCAATAATTATCAAAATTTGAGAGTTCTGATGGCAAAGGTGCGCCCTGAAACATGCAAATACGTAACCACTTGTCTGATCTAGGATCAAATTTTATTGCACCAAAAAAAGACAACTTAAGCCTTAACATATCAATAGGCATTAATTTAGAACCAATTGTATTGTCTTGAATTTCTGCATAAGGACATTTTTCAGAAATAAATACTCTTCTTACTACATGTCTTAAATGATTATTATCCAATAAAAATTTTCCAATTTTGGAACTATTTTTTTTTGTGAATACTATTTCATAAAGCTTTTTGATATCTCTTGCGATTGCAAGTGGTTGTTCTAAATTTGATCCGTTATCGATATACCTATCCCCTATTCTTGGCTCCTCTTTATTTTTTGAAATAAACCAGAAATTTTTATTATTTTCTTCCTTACTAAAATCAATTTTCAAAATTTCAGAGTAATTCTTTTCAATTATATTTCTTAAATCCTCAATAGTTCTTTCAACAGGAATATTGAAGTATTTTTCTTCATTTGAACTCATTTTAGATACTAAAGGATCTACTATTTTATCATATGGCTCCATCATCATAGAAACAATATACTCAATACATTCATCATTTAAATTCTCCTCAGCCCACATATAAATATTATTAAATTGATAAGAATTTTCAAATTTAAACTCATCTTTCATAAATTTTATAAATTTTTTTAAATCAAATATTAAATTTTTAATTTTTTCTTTTTGAAATTCACTATCAGTATGCCAGCTCGTGATATTTTTTAGTGATTTAATTAAACACTGATAAAAAATATCTAAATCATTTTTAGAAACTTTTTCTATTTCTCTTATTTTTTTTAAAACTGTTTCTCTAGCAGTTATCCAGTTATTAAGTAGCGTAGGATGGTTTACTATAAATGGTGCCATGCCAAGTCCTGTAGAATTTCCTATGCCTAGAGTTCTGCTAATGTTGTTATCTAGTTCAACAGCGTTCTTCGGACTTATACTTTTGGCAATATGATTAACTTGGTCAAATGTAAATTGTCTAACCAAATAAACCAACATCATCTCTAGTCTAAATGGCCCACATATTTCATCCCTATTTTTAATCCTAAATCTATCAGCTAAACCAAATTTACCAGATCCATAGACTGCAGTAGTTCTATAAAGATAGCCAACTTTAGATATAAATTCTTTATCTGGTTGTTGACCTTTTGATAAATTTTCAACTACATGATTAAACAACCTGACAGATTTATTGGCTCTTGATAGGGTTAATTCTTTGTAAGATAGCCTTCCGACCTCCTGTTTAGGCACATTATTACTAAGTCTATCAACATCTTCTTTTGTTGGAATTCCATCAAATAGAGTAAATGCAGCATCCCATTTAGTGGCAATAACTCTATCTGACCTTTCATCATCCTTAATTTCATTTGCAAAACAAATTAAAGAATAAGTTTTTTTTTCTTTAGTAAATGAGTAAATTGCTCTTCCAAATCCTTTGTCATTTAATTGAAAAAGGTCTCTACTATATTTCCAATCTTTAAACTCTTTTAAGAAAGATCTCAAAAAAGAGAGTTTTGATTGATGGAAAGAACCAAGTTTAGACAACTTCATCAGGGATTTGGGGTCTCTTAACTTAATTTCCATTAATTAATTCCTTTATAAAAATTAAACCAATTGTTTCCTAAAATATCATTTACTTCATTTTCATTAAAACCTATTTTTTTCAATCCTTTTTCTAAATTACTAAACCCTCTTGCATCAACAAACCATTCAGGTTGATCAGGAAATTCTGGTTTACTTTTACTTCCCTCACCATAATTTTTTGTTTTACTCCACGTTCCATTCCTCATCCACTCGACGATACTATTTGGTTGATTCAAACAAAGGTCAGAACCAATACCTATATTTTTTACGCCCATTATTTCAACGGTTTTTGCAACCATTTCACAAAAGCTATCTAATTTACAATTTGTTCCATCTTTTAGATGATGTGCATACAAAGAAAGTCCAAGCATTCCTCCACTGTTTGATAAATGTTTTAAAAGTGTTTCAGATTTATTTCTTAAAGCACTATGCCAAAAAGACGGATTAGCATGAGTAATTGCAATTGGTTTTTCGCTAATATCTATAGCATCTAATGTACTTTTTTCACCTGAATGGGACATATCAATAACTATTCCAATTCGATTCATTTCTTTTATAGCTTCTCTTCCAAAGTTTGTCACACCAGAGTCGTTTTTTTCATAACATCCTGTAGCTAACAGAGATTGGTTATTATAAGTAAGTTGCATAAATCTGCATCCATGATGGTGAACTTTCTCAATTAAGTTAATATCATCCTCAATTGGAGAACAGTTTTGAAAACCAAAAAATATTGCAGTTTTATTTTCTGACTTTGCCCTTATAATATCTTTGAAAGTTTTTCCCAAAAATATTAGATCTGAATTTTCATTAAATAAGTTATCCCATTCTTTCAATTTAATTAAAAATTCATCATAGTCTTCATGATATACTACTGTTGCATGTACTGCATTCAGTCCAGCATCTCTGTTGATTTTAAAAATATCTCTTGACCAGTTGCAATATTGAAGATTATCAATTCGATAATTCATATTAAAAACACATTATAATTATTACAAATTTTGTCGACTAGTTTTAATTTTAAGACTATATTGATTATATTAATTCAAAAACTTAGCATGAAAAAGAAAAGATATAGTCACAGAGTATCCATAGTAATGGGGAGCAAATCTGACTATTCCACAATGAAATTATGTGAAAAAACTCTTAAATTACTAAAAGTTAACTATGAAACTAATATTGTTTCTGCTCACAGAACACCTGAGAGAATGTTCAATTATGCAAAATCAGCAGAGTCGAGAAACATTAATGTTATTATTGCAGGCGCAGGAGGATCTGCACATTTACCTGGCATGATTGCTGCATTAACAAGAATACCAGTAATAGGCGTTCCTATTGAAAGTAAAAAACTAAAAGGTCTAGATAGTCTTTTATCTATAGCCCAAATGCCTAAAGGTATTCCAGTTGGAACAGTTGCCATAGGAACTGATGGTGCCATAAATGCTGCATTGTATGCAGCATCAATAATTTCTAATTTTGATCCTAAAATTAAAAACAGCTTAATAAAATGGAGATCTAAACAATCCAAATCTGTTAAGAAAAAACCAAATTAAATGAAAAATCCTATTTTAGGAATTATAGGTGGAGGTCAACTTGGAAGTTTGCTGTCAGTAGCTGCTAACAGAATTGGCATTAAAACTGTTATTTTAAGCGATGATGAGAATGCGCCAGCTAAAAATTTTACGGAAAAATTCATATATGGAAAATATGATAACAAATCAATTACTCAGGAATTTATCGATAGTGTTGATTTAGTTACTTACGAATTTGAAAATATTCCATTTAATATTCTTCAAAGTATAAATAATGCAAAAACAGTTTTGCCTAAACCTGAGATTAATAATTTAATCCAAAATAGATTGACAGAGAAAAATTTTCTCAATGATATAAATATTCAAACTACCCAATATATTTCTATAAAACATATGGATGAATTAAAAGAAAATGAAAATTTTTTGCCAGGATTACTAAAAACAACTACATTAGGATATGATGGGAAGGGTCAATACAAATTAAATAGCAAAAAGGATATATCTAGTGAAATAGATTTTTCTAAAGAATACATATTAGAAAAATTCATTAATTTAAAAAAAGAAATATCTGTTATCATTACAAGATTTGGTAATCAAAAATATGAAATATATGAACCAATTGAAAATGTTCATGAAGACCAAATTTTAAAGCACTCTAAAATCCCTGCAGATGTTTCGAAAGCAATTATAATTAAATCCACTGAGTGGTCAAAAAAAATTGTAGAGGATTTAGATTATATTGGAACATTATGTGTAGAGTTTTTTATTGACAAAAATGATAATTTATATGCTAACGAAATAGCTCCCAGAGTTCATAACTCAGGACATTTGACAATTAATTCTCACAATATAAGTCAATTTGAAAATCATGTTAGAGCTGTATGTGGTTTAGAAAAAATTAAAACAAAGAAAATATATAATGCCAAAATGATAAATTTAATAGGTGATGATATTTTAATATATAGAGACAAAAAATTTTCTGAGAACGAATTCTTTTTTGACTATCTTAAAAAAGATATAAAAAATAAAAGAAAAATGGGTCATATAACAATTATTGAAAAATAATATCTTAAATTTGTTGAATTAATGAGGCGCTATTATTTGTTGGTTTATTGACATCCTTAGATATTTCGTGAAAAGTCAAACTTACTTTGTTACACTCTTTTAAAAAAGTTGAACCAAAATGTTCGATGTTTAAATATTTATCTATATCTTTTTCATAAAGTATTACTGGTTGTCTATGATGAATTTCTGAAATATTTTGGCTTGCCTCCTCAGTTATCATGCAAAATTGGCCTTCATCGTAAATTGCAGCTATAAAAATTGTTTTTTTATCATTTCTGAAAAAATAATATGGAATTTTGTTATCTTTTGTTCTTTTCCACTCGTAGAAGCCATCGGCAACAACTACACATCTTTGCGTTTTTATAAGTTTTTTAAATGAAACCTTTTCATCAATTGTTTCTAATCTTGCATTTATCAAGGCTTTAAAATCTTTCTGTTTTGCCCAGGATGGGATAATTCCCCATTTAAGATTTTCAACAGTATTGCCATTTTTATATTTTTTGACTACAGGAAGATTTTGATATGGGTGTGCATTATAGTTATCACTGTCTTGAACATTAATCGCAGTTTTTACAATATTTTTTGTTTTTGTTACAGCATTGGTAATTACGTATCTTCCACACATATATTTAATATTGGTTTAATTTGTTTTTCGATTATATGTTCTTCAAAATGATTAAATCAATAGAAAATAACTTTGATAACCCACAGGTAAATGAACTTCTTAGAATTCATTTTATTGAATTAAGATCTGTATCGCCAGAAGGCAGTTCACATGTACTAGATGTACAAGGTTTGAAAGTTCCGAGTATAAAATTTTGGAGTTTATGGGAGAATAATGATTTAATTGGATGTGGAGCTTTAAAAACCCTTTCAGAAGAACATGGGGAGTTTAAGTCAATAAGGGTCGCAGACAAATTTAGGAAAAAAAAATATGGAGAAAAAATCATCGCTCACTTAATTGATAAATCAAAAAAAATTGGAATTAAAAAATTAAGTGTTGAGACAGGAGCTGGAGAATTTTTTGCTCCAGCAAGAAAATTATTCAAAAATTTTGGATTCAAAAAATGTAAACCTTTTGCACATTACAAAGAAGATCCAAATTCATGTTATTATAGTTTAAATTTGTAATCTTATGAAAAAAAATTTAGCCAAACCCTATATACTTTATGTTGCTGAGGTTATTTATTTAGCAATAAGTGAAATTAAAAGTAAAGAGCAGAATATAAGCAATATTGATGCTATGGAAAGATTCATGGGTTCACCATTATATGAAAAAATAAGTAGTGGTAAGTATCATGATGATTGGTTTGAAGAGTTAAAAAAAAATAATTATATTGATATTAATTCTGGCGAAAAAATTTCTGCAGAAGTAATCCGGCTTTTAAATCTTCAAAAAGAAGCAATGATGAAGCAATTAATTAAATTTCCTGATTTATACTATGCAAAAAGCCATTTTCCTTTAGATATTTCTCAAAGAGCTATTAACCATTTGTGGAGAGTGTGTGAAAGTTACGAGTTGTGGTGTAATGAAACAAAGAATACTAAGTTAATAAAATTAAACATAATTGAATAATTTTATGAATCAAATTTCCAAATTTATCGACTCCACTTTACTAGATTTAGGAAGACAATTTAAACTATCTTATCTACCACCTTTAATGATTTATCTTGCAGCTGGAATTTCAGGTTTAACAGGAATAGTAGGTACATTTTTTGTTAAAGATTATCTAAATTTATCAGCAGCTTTTCTTGCTGGGCTAGGATTTTGGGCTGGTATCCCTTGGGCACTAAAAATGCCATTAGGTCATTTAGTAGATCTAATTTGGAACAAAAAAAATTATATGGTTTATGTAGGAGCTACACTAATTGGTTTAAGCTTATTGATAATGTATGGATTAATTATCCATACAGAATGGATGTCCACAATTCTAAAAGTAGAAACTTGGTTTGTAATAAGTGTTCTTTTAGCTCCCATTGGTTATGTGGTTCAAGATGTTGTTGCAGATGCAATGACAGTAGAAGCTGTTCCAATTGTTAATGAAGAAGGTCAAAAATTTTCACAAGATCAGATTAAAACAATGCATACTACAATGCAGACACTTGGACGATTTGCAATTATCGGTGGCACTGTTCTAGTTGCTTTAGTAAATGTAATCTTATTTAAAGGCGTAGATAGTTTAGAGCAAGCGGACAAAATAGAGCTCTATGGCTCAATTTATATTTATGCACTAGTAATACCATTTGTTTCAATTTTAGGAGTAGTTTTTGCTAACTATCTTAAAAATAAAAAAAAAAATAAATTAATTGGTCAGGGTTTAGTCGGTAACGAAGATAATTACGAACATGAAAAAACAGAGATTAATTGGTGGATTTTAGGTGGTAGTTTAATTTTTGTAATTTTTACACTCAGCGTTGGCTCCTTTGGAGTTCCTTTTGCTCAAGAGATAGTTTTTTTAGGATCTATGGTAATTATTTTGTTCCTGATGAGTAAATTGATAAAAGAACTGCCTCAAAATTTAAGATCTACGATTGTCGGGACGGCTGTGATTATATTCGTATTTAGAGCAATGCCAGGTCCAGGTCCAGGACTATCTTGGTTTGAAATAGATGAACTAAAATTTAATGAGCAGTTTTTTTCTATATTATCACTACTAGCTTCGGTCTTAACATTGTTAGGAATTATTTTGCTTAGACCTTTTATGTCAAATAATTCTATAGCAAAAATCATTGTAGTTTTGTCAATCGCTGGTGCGATATTATTTCTGCCAAGTGTAGGAATGTATTACGGATTTCATAATTGGACCTCATCAATAACAAATGGAATTGTTGATGCTAAATTTATTGCACTAATTAATACTGCATTAGAGTCGCCTTTAGGTCAGGTCTCTATGATACCTTTACTAGCATGGATTGCTAAAAATGCACCTTCGCACCTAAAAGCTACTTTTTTTGCAGTTTTTGCGTCTTTTACAAATTTAGCATTATCAGCAAGTGCTTTAGGAACAAAATACTTAAATGAAATTTATACAATTACTCGTGAAGTCAAAGATAAAGTGACTAATGCAATATTGACTACTGCTGATTACTCAGAATTGGGAATATTATTAATAACTGTAACATTGCTGACTTTAATTTTACCAATTTTGTTCGTATTTATTATTCAAAAAACAAGATTTAAAACTTTAGAATAGTTTCTAAATACATTTATAGCCATATTCTAGTGAAGCATCAGTTATTGAGTGGTACATAGATTCCCCAAAACTACGAAGTGAAAAAATTCTAGCTTTTTCAGGATCATCTTCAACCATATCAACTAAAAAAGATATTCCGTTATATGATGAGTTGATGCACATATTTTTACTAAATATATTGAAATTAAACGGACAACCTTTTTTTAAAACCTCTTTAACATTAGGTCCTTCTATTTCTATAATTGCTTTTGAGTGTGAGAGATCTGTAACAGCAAAGTCGCTATCATTAAAATTTTTCAAAATTTCACTAAAAAGTTCTTTTTTTTTGGAAACAACAAGCCAATTGTTTGGTGAATTCCACAATATTCTTAAATTTTCATTTGCGACAACTTTTTGTGTTTCATTAACAAATTGCAATTTATTAAGTTTTATATCATTTATTTTAATTGAAGAATTTTTGTACTGAACTATTTGAACAATTAATAAATTTTTTAACTCAGAAATTTTCAATAATTCATTTTCAGTTTTATTTTCAAAATTTCCATAAGAGCCCTCTGAATGAATGTTCTGCAAAGGTGATATCATTGTCATGATCTAACTCTCTTTCCTTCAGGATCTACATAATGAGAAGAGACAATCTCTACAGGTATCGTTTTATTTTTTAAAGGTGACATAGCAAAGAGTTTTTGTCCTATCATATTTTTACCATCTTTAATTATTGCTAAAGAAAATGGGTTATCATATTCAACACTCCAACATGAGGCCGAAACATGACCTAATTTTGGGTTAGGTAATTTTGCTTTTGGATCTTTTACTATGTAAGATCCCTCAGGTATACTTGTAGTTTTATCAATTGGAACTACGCCAACTAATTTTTCTCTATCCGTAGATGTAAAGGCAGATCTGTTTAAAGATCTTTTGCCTATAAAATCTTTTTTCTTACTAACTAGCCCTTCTAAAGATGCATCGTAAGGGATTGTTCTTCCATCTAATTCAGATCCTGCAACATGGCCCATTTCTATTCTTAAAGTTGATAAAGCTTCAGTTCCATATGGTTGTATTTGAAATTCTTTTCCAACTTCCATGATTTTTTCCCACATGAAATATCCGTTATCAGATTCAACGTTAATCTCATATGCTAACTCACCAGAAAACGAAATTCTGTAAATTTTTGCAGGAACTCCAAATAAATCAGCCTCTTTATAACCCATAAATGGCAAACCTTCGTTTGAAACATCTAAATTAGGGAATAATTTAATTAATAATTTTCTAGAATTAGGTCCTGCGATTGCTGCGCCTGCCCATTGCTCTGTGGTTGATACAACGTTTACATTTAATTCTGGCCACACTAGTTGTAAATAATATTCTAAATGAGATAGAACATTTGCTGCTTGAGCTGTTGTAGTTGTCATGTGATAATGATTTTCGGAAATCCTTGTTGTCGTTCCATCATCCATTACAATTCCATCTTCTCTTAACATTACACCGTATCTTGCTTTACCTACTGGAAGTTTTAGCCAAGCGTTAGTATAAACTCTATTTAAAAATTCTGCTGCATCTGGTCCTTTAACATCTATTTTACCTAATGTTGTAACATCACATACGCCTACATTTTGTCTTACATTCTTTGCCTCTCTTTTTGATGCTTCAAATAACCCTTCATTTCCTTGCTTGTAATATCTTGGTCTTAACCAAACCCCTGCATCAACAAAAACTGCATTATTTTTTTCATGCCATGAGTGCATAGGTGATTTCCTTGTTGGTTTAGAATGCTTACCAACTTCTCTTCCTACAATTGCTCCAATTGAAACTGGAGTATAAGGAGGTCTAAAAGTCGTATGTCCTACTTGTGGAACAACTTTATTCTCAATATCAGAAACTAATTGTAATCCATTTAAATTACTCGTTTTTCCTTGGTCGGTAGCCATACCAAGTGTTGTATATCTTTTTACATGCTCGATAGACCTGAAACCTTCTCTTAGCGCTAGCTCAATATCAGAAACCGCTACGTCATTTTGAAAATCTAAAAACCTTTTATAAGATTTACCTTTTGGTAAAGGAACACACCAAAATTTGTCATGATCCGATGATTTTTTTTCTACTACTGTCGGAACTGAAACTTTATTATTTTTTTCAGTTATTTTATTTGAAACATCAAAACCTTTATCAAAAGCATCTTTAATAGTTTCCTCCAATGTAAATATTCCATTTGCTGACCCAATTGTATTTTCTTTTTGTTTAGATTTATCTGGTACAAATGCATCAATTTTTTCGTTAAATTTAGATTTGTTTCCTGACTGCGATGCTAAATGAATAGATGGTGTCCAAAAACCTGATACACAGATACAATCACATTCAATATTTTCTATGTTAAATAATTCTTTTTTATCGTCAGATATTTTAGCAATATCTGCTGATTTAACTTTTTTATAGCCTTTTGCAGCAACAACTACATAGGAGAACCTAATTTCAATATTTAAATTTTTTGCCTCAGTTATAATATCTGAAGAAGGATTACTTCTTGTATCCAATATGATTGGATTTACTCCATTTTTTTTAAATTCAATTGCAGTTTCATAACCACTATCATTGTTTGTGAAAATTAAAGGTTTTTTTCCAACTAATACGCCGTAAACTTTCATATACTCTTTAGCAGCTGACGATAACATAACGCCAGGAGTATCATTATTTCCAAAAACTAAAGGTCTTTCAATTGAACCTGATGAAATCAATACTTCATTTGCTCTTATGTACCACAAACGTTGTTTAGGGAGATATTTTTGAGTTTTTGGCAAGTGATCACTAATACGCTCTGACATTACTAACATATTGTGATCATAGTAACCAAAAACTTGTGATCTATTTTTTACTGTAACATTAGGCATGGACTTAAGTTCTGCTATAATTTTTTCTGTCCACTCAATACCTGTTTGGTTTCCGATATTTACATCGCTTGTTAATAAGCTACCTCCAAATCTTGGTTTATCCTCAGCCAATATTACCCGGGCTCCATTCTTGGCAGCGGCATAAGCACTTGCTAAACCTGAAGGCCCAGATCCTGTTATTAATAAATCACAATACTCATATTTATGCTCATATCTTTCTTTATCATGTTTGATAGAGGCTTCTCCAAATCCAGCCGCCATTCGAATAAAAGGTTCATATATTTTATACCAAAAGCTAGGAGGCCACATAAATGTTTTGTAATAGAAACCAGCTGGAAAAAACATTTTTAAGAAATTGTTTATCGCACCAATGTCAAAACTTACACTAGGCCAACAATTAACACTCTTAACCTCTAGCCCTTCAAAAATTTCTTGTTCTGTTGCTCTTATATTTGGATCTCTCTCGTTATTTCTATCTAACTGTAGAATTGCATAGGGCTCATCAACGCCAACTCCAAAAAAACCCCTAGGTCTGTGATATTTAAAACTTCTACCTACTAAATGAACTCCATTCGCTATTAAGGCAGATGCGATAGTATCTCCCTCGAAACCAAAATATTTTTTGCCATTAAATTTAAACGAGATTTTTTTTTCTCTATTGACCATTCCAACATTATCTAATCTAAAATCCTGGGACATTATTCTATTGCTTCGTTTGCTTTATAAGTTTTAAAAATTTCGTGAGTTGATGTATCTCTCTCAACTTTAATCCATTGTCTACATCCAGAAATATGATGCCATAATTCTAAATGTTTTCCTCTTGGACTTTTTCTTAAGTATACAAAATTATCCCACTCTTGATCGCTTATTTCTTTATTAAGTTCAGGACGCTTTACTGTTGCATCCCCGCCATAAGCAAATTCATTCTGAGATCTAAGTCCACAATGTGGACAGTTGATATATAACATTTATGATATCCAGGTTTTAGTTCCTAGGCCTTTTTCATCAATTAAATTTCCAGTGCTAAATCTGTTGAGGCTGTAACCGGCATTTAAATCATGAACTCTGTCTTGGGCAATTGTATGTGCAAAAGTCCATCCGGAAGCTGGAGTTGCTTTAAATCCACCATAGCACCAACCACAATTTAAGTATAATCCGTTAATATGTGTTTTATCTATAATTGGTGAACCATCCATGGACATATCCATTATTCCACCCCAAGTTCTTAACATTTTTAATTTGCTAAGAAATGGAAACATCGCAATCCCTTCTGTTAAAACATGTTGAAGAGTAGGTAAGTTTCCTCTTTGAGAATAACTATTATATCCATCCAAGTCTCCACCCATAACCATTTCTCCTTTATCTGATTGGCTACAATAAAAATGTCCTGCACCAAATGTAACAACATGATCAAGCAAAGGTTTAATAGGCTCTGATACACATGCTTGAAGCAAATGAGTTTCAATTGGTAAAGTCATATTTAACATTTCTGCCAAAATATTTGTACTTCCTGCAACACATAAACCAACTTTCTTTGCTTTAATATCTCCTTTAGAAGTTCTTACTCCAAGAATTTTTCCATTTGAGACATCAAATCCTGTAACTTCACAATTTTGAATTATATCAACACCCATGGAGTCCGCTTGTCTCGCATAACCCCAGGCAACAGCATCGTGTCTTGCTGTTCCAGCGCTTGGTTGCATCAAGCCTCCAAAAATTGGAAACCTTACATTGTCAGAAAAGTCTGCCATTGGAATTAACTTTTGTACTTCTTCTCTATTTAACAAAACCGCATCAATGCCGTTCAAACGCATCGAATTTCCCCTTCTTGAATAGGCATTCATTTGTGCATCTGAGTGGGCAAGATTAATTATTCCTCTTGGGGAAAACATTACATTGTAATTTAAATCTTGGCTCATCTTTCTCCAAAGGTCCATACCAAATTCGCTAAACAAACCATTCTCATCATGCATGTAATTAGACCTAATAATTGTAGTATTCCTTCCAACGTTTCCTCCACCTATCCAACCTTTTTCAATGATAGCAACATTTGTAATGTTGTGTTCTTTTGCTAAGTAATATGCGGTTGCTAATCCATGGCCTCCCCCACCAATGATAATTACATCGTATTCTTTTTTAGGTGTTGGGTCTTTCCATGCAACTTCCCAATTTTGATGATCTGAGAATGCATTTTTTATTAGACTAAAAACTGAGTATTTTTGCATTATATAATTTTATCTAATTAAACTTAAATTTTTTCTTATTTTTTATATATATATTTTTTAGATGTTTAAAATCCTATTAAAAAAGTATAGAAATTTTGCACACTAATTTATTATAGGTTTTAAACCAAATGTCAAAAACAGATATCCAAATTGCAAGAGAAGCAAATATGAAACCAATTCAAGAGATTTTGGATGGAGTTGGTGTTCCAGATAATGCTGAGGCATATAGTCCAATAAGTAGATACATAGCTAAGATCAAACTCGAATATCTTGAAAAATTTAAAAATAAAAAAGACGGAAAATTAATATTAGTTACTGCAATTACTCCTACTCCAGCTGGAGAAGGAAAAACAACCACATCAGTGGGATTATCAGATGGATTAAACAAAATAGGTAAAAAATCTATTGTTTGTTTAAGAGAGCCAAGTTTAGGTCCTTCATTTGGAATGAAAGGTGGTGCGGCTGGTGGTGGTTATGCGCAAGTCGTTCCTATGGAACAAATAAATCTTCATTTCACAGGTGACTTTCATGCAATCACTTCTGCTCACAATCTTTTATCTGCTTTAATAGATAACCATATATATTGGGGTAATAAATTAAATATTGATGTAAGAAGAATAGTTTGGAAAAGAGTACTTGATATGAACGATCGAGCATTAAGATCTATCAATATTAATCTTGGTGGTGTTGCAAATGGTTTCCCAAGAGAAGATGGTTTTGATATTACAGTTGCATCCGAAATCATGGCGATCTTTTGTTTATCTAATGATCTACATGATCTTGAAAATAGAATTGGAAATATAACTGTTGCTTACACAAGAGATAAAAAACCAATTTATGCAAAAGATTTAAATGCACATGGTCCAATGACTGTTTTGTTAAAAGATGCAATTAGACCAAATGTAACTCAAACTTTGGAAAATAATCCCGCAATAATCCACGGAGGTCCTTTCGCTAATATTGCACATGGTTGTAATTCTGTATTAGCAACTAAGACAGCATTAAAACTATCAGACTATGTTGTTACTGAAGCAGGATTTGGTGCCGATCTAGGTGCTGAAAAATTCTTAGATATAAAATGTAGAAAATCAGGATTAAAACCAAGTTGTGTGGTGATTGTAGCAACTATAAGAGCATTAAAAATGCACGGCGGTGTTAACAAAGATGAACTTAAAAATGAAAATATAGATGCTGTAAAAAAAGGATTGGTGAATTTAGAAAGACATATTGAAAATATTCAAAAATTTGGCTTGCCTGTTACAGTAGCTATTAATCACTTTGTTTTGGATACAGACAAAGAGGTCGATGAAGTTATAAAATTTTGTCAACAAAAAGGTGTAACAGCATCAATATCTAAACATTGGGAAAAAGGTGGAGAAGGAGCAGTAGATTTAGCAAACAATGTTGCTGAACTGTGTGAAAAAGAAAGTGACTTCAAATTTTTATACGATGATAAAATATCATTATTTAAAAAAATTGAGACGATTGCTAAGGAATTGTATAGAGCAAGTGAAGTTGTAGCGGATACTAAAATAAGAGAACAATTAAAAAATTTTGAAGAGACAGGTTACCAATCCTTGCCAATTTGTATTGCAAAGACACAATATAGTTTTTCTACAGACCCTAATTTAAAAGGCGCACCATCCGGACATGTCCTACCAATAAGAGAAGTAAGGTTATCATCGGGAGCAGAATTTATCGTAGTTGTTTGCGGTGCTATAATGACTATGCCTGGGTTACCAAAGGTGCCAGCTGCAGATAAAATAAAAATTAATGATAAAGGTGAAACAGAAGGATTATTTTAAAAGATAATTTAACCAATTTTCAAGTTCTCGCATTCTAAGATCTTTATTTGATTTTTTATTTTCCTCTGCAATCATAGATACATGATTATTTATCTCCTGCTCATCAACAAAAGCTTTATTATTTAACAGACGATCTTTTCTAAAATGAATAAGACTTATCATTTTATCATAAGTAATTTCTGGGTGGTATTGAATTCCCCAAATATCACTTACTCCAGATTTGAAATTGACCCCCATTACTTTATTTATAGGATTTGAAGCCAACAAGATTGAATTTTTAGGTAATTTTACAACTTCATCAAAATTGAATGCTGGAGTGTTAAAAGTTTCATTTTTGTTTTTATAAATTGGATGTTGCAATCCATTACTATTGATCTCAATATCATGAGCTATTCCTCTATGAGATCCAGTCATGCATCTTTTTACTTGTCCTCCAGCAACTGTAGCGGCTACCTGAAGACCCCAACAAATTGCTAGTATTTTTTTTATTTTATTTTGACATGATTTCATAAATTCTATTTGTCTTCTTATTTCTAGTGTATCATTATATATATTTAAACTACTTCCTCCCCAGATCATTCCATCAAATTTTTCTAAACCTTTTGCTACTTCTGAAATATTTTTATCAGATGAAGGATTGACTACATCAATTTCTAAATCATTTGTGAAATAACTAATACTATCTTTTAGACTTTCAGTGTGAGTTTTTATTCCACCTTCAGTAAAACTTTGATTTTCCTCTTTAAGATTGCCTTCAACTATTAATATCTTTTTCATTTAAACAATTCTCCAGAGATGCTATTTTTGTAAATTATTTTCATATCAGAAATTGTCAATGTTTTGGGGTTAGATGTAGTTGACGGGTCATTCAAAGCCATTTCAGATAGTTCATCTATATCAAGCTTATTTATATCAATCACATCTGATAATTTATGAGGTATTTCTAATTCTTTTCTCAAATCTAGTATCCACTCTAAGAAAGAATTAAAACTTTTCGATAAATTAAGATAATCACAAATAGAAATAATTCTCTCTTCTATAGCTTCTCTATTGAAAGTTAATACATATGGCATGAATATTGCGTTAGATAATCCATGATGAATATTGAACTTAGCATTTAATGGATGACTTAATGAATGAATGGCACCAAGACCTTTCTGAAAAGCGGTTGAACCCATACTGGCAGCAGCTAATAAATCAGATCTTGCATCTAAATCATTACCATTATGTACTGCATTTAATAAAGATTTCTTTATTAGTTTCATTCCTTCAATTGCAATTCCATCAGCCATTGGATGGAAGCCTGGTGCACAAAATGCCTCTAAATTATGTGCTAGTGCATCCATGCCAGTTGCTCCTGTTAATCTTGGAGAAAGATCTTTTGTTAAAATTGGGTCTAAAATAACTATTGATGGTAAAAATTTTGGATGGAAAATTATTTTTTTAACTCCAGTTTCTTTATTTATTATCGCAGAAGCTCTCCCTGTTTCTGAACCAGTTCCTGCTGTGGTTGGAATAGCAATTATAGGAGGTATATTTTCATTATTTGCTCTTTTCCAATAATCTCCAATATCCTCAAAGTCCCATATAGGTCTTGTTTGTGCAGACATAAATGCAATTGCTTTTCCCACATCAAGTCCACTTCCACCTCCAAAAGCAATTACCCCATCACAATTATTTTTCTTAAATTCTTTAACACCTTCTTCAACATTCTCACCAAAAGGATTTCCTGAAAAATCAGAGAACACTTCTATATTATCAATTCTATTTTTAATTTTTGAAATTACCTCTTTAACCATTGGTAAGTTTATCAAATCCTTATCCGTCACAAATAAAGGATTTTGAATTTTTAAATTTGAACAGGCCAAATAAAGATCTTTTATTCTATCTTTGCCAACCCAGATAGTAGTAGGATAATTCCAATTATAATTACTCATATTTATTCTCTAAAATTAAATCTAAAAATAAGGATGCAGTCCACGAAAAATTGGTTGCACCAAATCCTTTTCCAGTTTTGCAACTAAAATATTCATTAAAACCTTTTTGTTTTACAAGATCGATTGTTTTCTTTTTGATTTGATTTGCAAATCTATTATCTTTATTTTTTAATCCTTGATAGATAATCCAATTACAATTTATCCACACTGGGCCTCGCCAATATCTTTTTTCTTCAAATTTTCGATGATTTGATTTTATACTTGAAAAAAAATATTTTTCTTTATTGCTATGTTTTTTTAGGTTTTTGATAATATTATTATTTAATGTTTTATCTTTTAAATCGGCAAATAAAATAAAATAATTTGTAATAGATGGGATTGTTATTTTTTTTTTATTTTTTAAATCAAGATTAAAAAAACTATTATTCTTTTTATTATATAATTTAACAATTTTTTTCTCAGACCTTGAAATATAAGAATCTATTTCATTACTTTTCAAATCAAACATTCTTAATAGTTTAACAAGATCTTTATTTGCCCTCAAAAATATCGAATTAAATCCAACATCAACAACATTAAATAACGAAGCTTTGAAAAGTTTGTTTGGATTATAATTATTTTTTCTTAAGTGATTTTTAATCGTTACATATCTATCATAATCTATGTCTAAAGGTCTGTATTCAGGATTAACCACTTTGTTATCACCTCTTTTGTATTTTAAATTCTTTGGAATTTTTACTTTACTCATCGGATCATCCCACAGAGGTGAATTGTCATATCCACTCTCCCATGGATGTAAAATTGAGACTAATCCTGAATTATTTGGGTCTCTAAATTTAATGAACCATTTGTGATATTTTAAAACACCTTTAATAATTTTTTTAAATTCAGCTTTTTCTTTTTTAATTTTATTTTTATCTAAAATTAACTTTATTATTATTGCCAAGATAGGAGGTTGGGTAATTCCAGATGAATGAATTTTATTTCCACAGGCCCAAACAGAATGGTTTGGATAATAATTAGTATTTAAATCATGAAACAAAATATGTGGTATCATTCCGTCTTTCCATTGACCTCTAATAAGTGTATTTAATTCATCTAAAGCGTATTTAAGTTTAAAATGTGAATAACCTAAAGCTATAAATCCAGAGTCCCAATTCCATTGAGCTGGGTATAATTTATTATTGGTTGGTAAAGTGTATCCCTTTTTTTTATTACCTAACAACACCTTTTTAGCTGAATTAATAAATTTTTTCATTAACCCTTTACACTTCCAGCAGTTAGTCCACTTACTAAATATTTTTCAAAATAAACAAAAATAAATAAAACTGGAATAGTGACTACAACTGATCCTGCCATTAAATATTGTCTAGGGGTTTCTGCATCACCACTCAAATATTGTATCGCTCTTGATAAAGTAAATGAATTTGGATTATCTAGAAACATTAAAGAAAACAAGAATTCATTCCATGCAATCATAAATACATAAAGAGCAACTGAAGAAATTGCAGGAATACTTAATGGTAAAATAATTTTTATAATAATTCCAAACCAATTTAATTTATCCATAATAGCAGCTTCTTCTAATTCCTTAGGTATACTTTTGAAATATCCTTGAAGCATATATATCGCAACTGGCAAAGTAGTTGCTGTATATACTATTAAAAGCCCACCTACATTATTTCTTAACCCTAGCTGACTAAATACGGTATACAAAGGTATTACTAAAACTATAGCAGGAAACATATAAATAATTAATATTGAAGTAGACAAAAAGTTTTTTCCAAAAAAATTTAGTCTTGCAACTGCGTATGCAGCTGGAATAGCAAAAATTAATGTGATTATAACTGTGCCAACTGATACAAATGTACTGATAAGTATATATCTTCCAAATTTATAAGTATCAAAGATGACAAAGTAAGATTTAAACAGTTCTTTAATATCTTGAGCAAAATTAATACTAAAGTCCAAAGGATTTATAAGCAGTGCAGCTTGTGTTTTAAAGCTTGTAACTATCATCATGTAAAATGGAAATAAAATTACAAATGAAAATAAAACAATTCCAAAAAGAGTTAAAAATTCAAATAAAACTGATTGAGACGAATGCTCAAGTTCTAAGTTTTTTTGATTGTATTTATCAATTTTAAAAGAATAGAAAATAATAATTCCAAATACACCAATATTATACCAAATAGGCATGTTTTGGATGACAAATCCATCAATTAAAGTGAAGAAAGATGCAAATACTATTGATTTTATATAATTATTTAATTTATCTCCAATAACAAGACTAATCAGGGAAATTCCTATACCAAGAGATAATATAATCGCAAAATTAAAATTCTTTAAATCGATACCTTGTAATGTTGATAAAATCTTCCAAATAGAAATTAAAGAAAATAAAAAAATTGATGAAATGAATGAATATAATATTAAAGATCTAATTTTCATCTGCCCTCTTCCCTAAAAGTCTAAAATAGACAAACATAAAAATTAAAAGTAGAGCAACAATTACAATGGATACAGCAGAACCCATACCAATATCAGATATTGTAAATCCTTGTTCATAAACATTTATTGGTAAAGTTCTCGTACCAGATGCACCACCAGTAAGTAGAAAAATATCCTCAAACTTATTAAAGTTCCAAATAAATCTTATCATAAATAAAATAGATATGACTGCTGTGATTTGAGGAAGTGTAATACTGACAAATTTTTGGACAGGTCCAGCACCATCTACATCAGCTGCTTCGTATAATTCTTTAGGAATTGCCTGAAGACGAGCTAATATAAAAAGAAAAGCTAAAGGGAAATAACGCCAAATTTCGAAAATAATAACAGTTGTTAATGCTAATCTTAATTTCAAATCAAAACCAAAAAAATTAATAGTTAAATATTTTTGACCTAGTAGGTTTAAAGGTTCCTGAATAACTTGAAAATTTAATAAAAGGTTATTTAAAGTACCACTATAAGGATCCAATAATAGTTCCCAAGTATATGCTAAGGCAACAACAGGTCCTACATAAGGAAAAAGAAGTATGCTTCTCATAAATGTTCTTCCAAAAAATTTTTGATTTACAAGCTGAGCTGCTAAAATTCCAAACACTATTGATCCTATTGTCCCAAAAAAAGTATAATAAAATGTCGTCATTAACAGATCAA
>CACMDZ010000004.1 GCA_902612575.1 uncultured Pelagibacteraceae bacterium
AAGGTTTTTTAATGGAAATAATTGATTTCCAAGTATAAAAAATAATTTCATTATTATTTATATGTCAGAAAAATATCTAATTGTCGGTGCGACAGGTTCTATCGGATCTAATTTAGCAGAACAAATGCATTCTTCTGGGAGAGAAATTCACTTAGTTGGCAGAGATGAAGATCAACTCCAAAATCTATCAGAAAAATTAAACTCTCCATATACTGTTGCAGATGTCTTGCAGGATGGATTTGTCGATAAGATAAAATCAGATATTTCAGAAATTAAGGGTTTAGCTTATTGTGTTGGTTCAATAGATCTAAAGCCCTTAAAATTGGCAACAGAAAATGATTTTAATAAATGCATGAAACTAAATTTTTATTCAGCTGTAGATTTAATTAAAGGATATCAAGATAATCTAAAACAAAATAATGGTTCAATTGTTTTATTTTCAACTGTAGCTGCTCAAAAAGGTTTCACAAATCACTCAATTATTGCATCGACCAAAGCAGCAATTGAGGGTTTAACAGTTTCTTTAGCTGCAGAATTTGCGCCTAACATAAGAGTAAATAGTATTGCACTAAGTCTAACAAATTCTAAAATTGCTGAACCAATGTTGAAAAATGTAGCTCTCGCACAAGGAATAGCCAAAGCACATCCACTTAAGAGATTAGGAGAGGGCAAAGATGGTGCAGCACTTGCTAAATTTTTACTTACAGAAGAAAGTTCTTGGGTAACAGGACAAATCATTGCTGTTGATGGAGGAAGATCAAAACTTTCTTAAAGTGAAAATAAAATTTTTAATTATAATCTTAACTCTATTATTCGCCTCAAATTCCTACTGTGAGAAAATAGCTTTAGAAAAATTAGTAGAATTAGACTCTCCATGGGGATCTTCTTTTATTAGTAATAATGAAATTATAGTAACAGAGAAAAGTGGAAAAATAAAAATAGTAGATATTTTCACTAATCAAATACAAGAAGTGGATCATCAACTTGACTTTGTGGTTCATGGTCAAGGAG
This sequence comes from uncultured Pelagibacteraceae bacterium, assembly GCA_902612575.1. Lineage (GTDB taxonomy): Bacteria > Pseudomonadota > Alphaproteobacteria > Pelagibacterales > Pelagibacteraceae > Pelagibacter. The sequence goes on from CACMDZ010000004.1 coordinate 1,012, forward strand.
GATTGTTAGATATAATTCATAAAGATAATATTGTTTGGATCTCTTACACTGAAGACAGAGGTAACTATAAAACTAGTACATCAATAGCTAGAGCAGAATTAAATAAAAAAAAATTAGTGTTTAAAAATATTTTCCAGGCTAATCCACCAATTGATTCAGGATATCATTTTGGCTCAAGGCTAGCTATTAAGGACAATTATATTTACGCTTCTGCTGGTGAAAGAGGGCAAGGTATGATTGCGCAGGATGCATCAAAGCATCCCGGAAGTATAATTAGAGTCCATTTAGATGGGAGCATTCCAAATGATAATCCAAAGTTTGAAGGTAAATCAGATTGGTTACCAGAAATTTATCAAATAGGAATAAGAAATCCACAAGGTATGGTGCTATCTGCATTTGATGGAAAAGTCTACATAAGCAACCACGGTGCTAAAGGAGGCGACTGGTTTGGTGAGGTTAAAAAAGGAGAAAATTATGGATGGAAAATACTTGGATGGGGTGGAAAAAATTATTCTGGAATTCCAATTGGTCCAAAATGGAAACCTGGTTTCACAAAAGCCATTCAGTATTGGGTACCATCAATTGCTACAAGTGCAATAACTATATATAAAGGCAAAGAGTTTGAAGAGTGGAATGGTCATGCCTTAATAACTTCACTAAAAGACAAGTCTTTAAGAAAATTGATATTTAATGATTTATCTAATGTTAGGGAAGATATTATTTTTAAAAATAAAATTGGAAGAATAAGAGATATCCAAGTCCACCCTTCAAATGGCAAAATTTACTTCTTAAGCCAAGATGCAATGTGGTTAATGCAAAAAAAATAGTATATAGTAGGGTAAATGGATGATGTAGTTATAGTTGGTGGAGGTATCATTGGTGCTGCTACGGCTTACTTTATGTCTTTAGAGGGGCGAAAAGTAAAGGTAATTGAGAGAGATCCTACTTATAAGACTGCCTCATTTCCACTTTCATTAGGTGGTTTTAGAAGACAATTTTATCAAAAGGAAAATATTCTTTTAGGTAAATTTGCTAGAGAGTTTATTTTTAAAATTCCTGAATTACTTAAAACACAAAAAAATCCAAACCCAACAGCTAGCATGGTCCCGAATGGTTACTTATTGATGTTTGGACCAGAACATGCAGAAGAACAATACAGAGCTTTAGAGAATCATAAAGAGTGTGATGCTGGCACAAAAAATATTAAGGGCTCTGAATTAAATAAAATTTTTCCGTATATTAATGATGAAGGAATAGAAACAGCTACATACACTGATAACAAAAGTGAGGGATGGATAGATCCTTTTATGTTTCATAGCGCATTAAAAAGTAAGTCTATAGAGCTTGGTGCTGAATTTATAAAAGGCGAAGTTAAAGATTTATCCGAACTTAATGCAAAGACAATTATTTCTGCAGCAGGTTGTTGGACAAAAGAACTGTTATCGGATATCCCAGTGGAACCTCAAAAACATACAGTTTTTAGAGTCAAATGTCCTAAACATTTTCCTGATATGCCATTGACTGGGGATTTAACTACTGGTGTTTATTGGAGACCAGAGGGAAAGGAATTTTTAGCTGGTTCACCGATATCTGTGTTTAATGCAAAAGATTTAGAACCAGCTTGGAATGATTTTGAGGAATTAGTTTGGCCTGCTTTAGCAAAAAGAGTACCAGCTTTTGAAGAACTTAAATTAACAGGAGGATGGGCAGGATTTTATGATTGTAATAAGTTAGATAACAATGCAGTTGTTGGAAAACATCCAAAGTATGAAAATGTTTATTTAGCTTCTGGATTTACGGGCAGAGGTTTAATGCAAGCCCCAGGTATTGGTAGAGCACTAACTGAGTTAATAACAACTGGCAGTTACCAATCAATAGATATAAGTGTTTTTGATGTTGAGAGAGTTTTAAAAAGTAATGCTAGACCTGAGCCTTACGTATTATAATTTTTTAACATAATAGCCTAGAAAACCATTAAAAGTAGATACAGCCAAAATTAATAATTGTCCTTTAAATGAATAAAATTCAAAAGATGGATAGAAACTTATAACAATAGAGAAAAAAAGATAAGTTAAAATAAAAGGTTTGTAAAATTTTTTAAAAAAATAAATAATTTTCATTTACTTTCTTGTTGCAATATAAACACCTATAGTTGCTAAAACAAAACCTATTACATCTATATTTGATAGTTTTTCTCCAAGAAATAAATAAGCCATAACAGCTGTTGTAGGAGGAACAAGAAAAAATAATGTTGAAGTCTTACTTACTGAACCTGCTTTTATTAAAAACATTAAAATTGTAAAAGCCCCAAAAGACACCAGTACAATCTGATGTGTCATTCCTAATATGAATCCTGTTGAAAAGTTAATATATGGAGTTTCTAAAAATAATATTAAAATCAGATTAAAAATACAGCCACCAAATGCTTGAAAACCATTATTTACTGACAAAGGAACATTCCCACTCAATTTTTTTTGCCACAAGGTCCCTGTAGTGATTGCTGTAAGGGCAATAAAACAAGTGATAATTCCATCTTTGGGAAACTCATTTCCAAAATCAATTCCAAGTACTAATAAGGAACCAACAAATCCAAAAACTATACCAACCCACTGCCTCCATCCAATAACTTCCTTATAAATTGGTCCTGATAATAAATTTGTTAAAATAGGTTGTAGAGTAACAATTAATGCGACTACACTTGCAGGAACCCCCACATGAAAGGCGTACCAACAACCACCAAGATACAATCCATGAAATAATACGCCTGTAGTAATACTTTCTAGGATATATCTTATTTTTGTAAAAATTATTTCTTTTCTAAATAGTGCAAATAAAAAAAATCCTATGGTTACAATTCCAAATCTAAAAGTAAGCGCTGCAAATGGAGACGCGTTCTGAACTATAATATCACCTGATATGAATGCAGATGACCATAATAGTATAAATAGCAAAGGAAAGGTTTTTATCATTACAAAGGATTTATGTTGTCATAAATTTTTCAACTAAATTTTGACAAGCATTTTACCAGTATTTTTTCCCTTTAATAAATCTATAAATGATTTTGGGGCACTCTCAATTCCTGTATAAATAGTTTCTTTAAATTTTACTTTACCTTCAGTTAACCATTTCAACATATCAGTTTCAAATGGCTCTCTTTCATTTTCATGATCAAATATTAAAAATCCTTTAATGGTAAGTCTTTTAACAAGTACGTGTGCCATATTTTTTATTCCAGATCCTGGTGTTGTTACATTCATCTGAGAAATTCTACCACAAACAACTATACGACCAAAATTTTTCATTTGGAAAATAGTGGACTCCAAAAAATCACCTCCAACATTATCAAAATAAAGATCAAATCCATCAGGACAAACTTCTTTTAAATGTAACACAAGATTTTCTACTTTTTTATAATTGAAAGCATAATCAACTTTTAATTCATTTTTTAACCAATCAACTTTTTCATCAGAACCAGTGCTCGCAATAACTTTACAACCAAGATTTTTTGCAATTTGACAAACTGTCGAACCAACACTACCTCCAGCTGAAGATACTAAAACTGTCTGCCCAGCTTTTAATTCTCCATGTTTTAATAGTCCGATGTATGCAGTATGTCCAGTCATACCAAGAGGACCTAAATAAGATTGTATGGGTATGTTAATAGGTTTAAGCTTTTTTAGTTTATCACCATTACAAACAAAATTATCTCTCATACCTTGGTCGCTAAATACTAAATCACCAACATTAAAACTTTTATCATTTGAAATCTCTACTTTGCCAATTGCATATCCTTCCATTTCCTCGCCAATTTTAAATGGTGGTTTATAATTTTTTCTTTCGGTCATTCTTGCTCTCATATACGGATCAACTGATATCCATGAATTTGAGACTAATATATTTTTTTCATTATTAATTGATATTTCTTTTGATTTTATCTCAAAATCAGTTTCTTTTGGTAAGCCTGTTGGAATATAATTTTTTAAAGCTACATATTTGCTGATTATAGCCACTTTAAGACCCCCAAATATTATTTAATATTGCCTCACGCCTACACGCCTTTTTATATCTTAAATAATTAACAAAATTTATTTGGTAATAATCCTGATGGAAAGCTTCAGCTTTATAAAATTTTTCAAATTTTCTAACGTATGTTACTACTTTTTTTTTAAATTTTTTTTCTATTTCCTTAATACTATTTTCTATTAAATTTTTTTGTTTCTCGTTCTGGTAAAATGCTACAGATCTGTAGCTGTATCCTTTATCACAAAACTGTCCTGCAGCATCAAATGGATCGATATTTACCCAAAATTCTTCTAAAAGTTTTTCATAGCTGACAACTTCTGGAATATATATCACTTCAATAACTTCAAAATGACCTGTATTTCCATATGTGACTTCTTTATAAGTTGGATTTTCTGTAGAGCCACCTGAGTACCCAGAAATAACTTTTGAAACACCAAGAATATTTTCAAATGATTCTTCCATGCACCAAAAGCACCCACCAGCAAAATAAGCTCTTTCAAAATTTGGTGAATTTGCAAAGCTCGTTGAAGTAAGTAATAAGAAAATAATTGATAAAAATTTTTTCATTAAAGGTAGCTATCTGGTTTATTCATAGCTTACCTTTAATGATTTGTATTTAAAACTCTATTTTTTTTGATATTTTGCCGCTTCTTCAGAACCGCCAGTAGCACTTCCTTTACTATAAGAATGTGCACCCATACCTGCTAATTGTCCATCCTTAACAATTAAGTATTGGTTACGTATTTCACTACCTTCAAAAAAACATTCTAAAATTTCTCTAACACCATCAGCATATCTAGCTTGTGCTGAAAGAGAAGTTCCAGAAGTATGAGGTGTCATTCCATGATTTGGCATCGTTCTCCAAACATGATCATTTGGTGCTGGTTGTGGAAACCATACATCGCCAGCGTATCCGCTTAATTGACCACTTTTTAATGCTTTAGCAATCGCGTCTCTGTTACAAATTTTACCTCTAGCAGTATTCACAATGTATGCACCTTTTTTCATCTTACTAATCATTGCATCATCAAATAAATTTTCTGTTTCAGGGTGTAGTGGACAATTTATAGTTACCACATCACAAACTTTAACCATCGACTCCACTGTTTCATGAAAAGTTAAATTTAACTCTTTTTCAACAGATTCAGGCAATCTATGTCTGTCAAAGTAATGAAGATGTACATCAAAAGGTTTCATTTTCCTTAAAGCATCCAATCCAATTCTTCCAGCTGCAACAGTTCCAATATGCATTCCCTCAACGTCATAGGATCTTTGAACAGCATCTGCTATGTTCCAACCACCTTCATTAACTATTCTGTGTTGATTATGGTAATCTCTTACCAAAGATACAATCATCATTACAATATGTTCAGCAACCGATCTTGAGTTACAGAATGTGACCTCTACAACATCAATTTTATTATCCATTGCTGCTTGTAAATCTACGTGATCTGACCCAATTCCTGCAGTGACTGCCATCTTTAAATTTTTTGCTTTTGCAATTCTCTCTTTAGTTAAATAATAAGGAAAGAAAGGTTGAGAGATCACTATATCTGCATCTACAATATGTTTATCAGCCTCGCATCCTTCTCCATCTTTGCTATTAGTTACAATTAGCTCATGGCCGTTACTTTCCAAAAATTTTCTTAATCCTAATTCTCCAGATACACAGCCTAGCAATTCTCCTGGTGTAAAATCTCTACCCTTTGGACTTGGTAAAGTCATCCCATCAGGGTATTTTTCTAGTTTTGGAAGATCTGATAAGGCATAAGACTTAGGCATACCACCTTTAGGATCATCATATAACACACAAAGTACTTTCATTTTATCTCCTAATATTTAAGTTTAAAATTTCTCTATATAGATATTTTCTAAACAAAGTTTAGCACAATTGGAACATCAATCAAATGAATAGTAAATATTAAGGATATTTCTTTTGAGCAACAAATTTATTTAGAAGAATTCCAAATACTATTATTATCAGACATCCAGTAAGTATTGGGGACAAGAGATATTCAAAAGATACTGATCCTAATATGACTATAATGGGGTTTCCTCCTGCAGGTGGATGAGTTACGTCTAAAAATATCATTAATCCAACTCCAAAACCTACAGCCAATGGTATCATGATATAAATAGGTAAGGGAATATAATTATAAAATAAAATTCCAATAGCAGAAGTAACTAAGTGACCAAATAATATATTTTTTGGTTTAGCAAAAGGACTCTCAGGATAGCCATACAAAAGAACCATTGAAGATCCAAATGAAGCAATTAAAAAAAGACCAAAATTGGTCTTATAGGTTAATAATGTTAAAATACCAATTGTTATTGTAGAAAAAAAAGCTGCCAAAAGTGACTTATAAATTTTATCTTTTGTCATTTATTAAATTATTTTTTTTAAAGCTTTAATTGGTAATGTTATACAATCTTTTCTAGCAAAATTTTTTTTATTAAAAATTTTTTTAAAATCTCTCCATTCATTTGGAAATGAAATATTTTCTTTATCATTAAACTCTTCTAGTAATTTCAAAAAGTTTTTAATTTTGCTTTTACTTTTTCTTTTAAAATTTTTTGAAGCTATGTTTGCTGATGCATTGCAATATATACAAGATTGAGATTGATAGGTAAAATCTTTAATCATATTGTCTTTTATAATCAAAAAAATTTCGATCTCGTCTCCACAAATTTGACTTTTGAACTTTGTTGAATGAGTGCAGTTTCTAATATATTTGTTATTTTTAGTATCAGAAGCTAATTTTAAAATATTAATGTCCATTAATCTAAATTTTATTTGATTGTTATTATATAAATTTATATTTATATTTTCTTACTTCTTAAATAAAAAAATAGCACATGATTGATTTAAAAAATCCAAAAGTAGCCATTCCAATTGTCCTAATAGCTGGAATTTTCTGGTCATTTGGTCCTTATGTTGTAAGGCACATCGATCAGCCGGAGACAGTTCCATGGCAATATTTATTTACTAGAGGCTTAGTTATTTTTCTCTTATTAAATATGTATTTATTTCTTGAAGAAGGAAAAGACTTTTACAAGAATTATTTCAAGGTAGGTATATCTGGTTTTGTAGGAGGAATTGGCTTAGGAACTGCAATGATTACGTTCATATGGTCTATAACTAATACTACTGCAGCTATAACATTGCTTTGTCTTGCTGCTATGCCATTTATAGCTGCTTTGTTAGGTTTTTTATTCCTAAAGGAAAAAATCTCTTTAACAGTATGGGTTGCAATAATAGTAGCTGCAGTTGGTATTTGTATAATGGCTTTTGATAATTCGGAAAAAAATACTTTAACAGGATTAGTGTTTGGACTTATTTCTGCATTAGGTTTCTCAATTTTTTCAGTTTCACTAAGATGGAGAAAAGAAACACCAAAATTTACCACTGTTGCATTGGCTGGATTATTTTGTTTTTTGTTTTCTGCAGTAATGCTTATGAGTAATGGCGCTAGCTTTTTATCTACTGGTAAAAATGAAGCTTTATTTGCAACCCATGGAACTCTAGTTTGCATGGGATTAATCTTATATTCAATTGGATCTAAAAATATTCCTGCAGCAGATCTAACTTTGCTATCTTTAACTGAAGTTATAGGTGGTATTTTTTGGGTATGGTTGCCATGGCTTGGAATTAATGAAGTGCCATCAACAAATACTATAGTTGGTGGATTTTTTATTTTTATGTCAATTTTCTATTATAGTTTAATAATGCAATCCAATAGAAGATTTATAGGCTTAAATTAACATGAGTGATGAAAAAATAATTGTTAATAGTTGGAATGAATGGGATCCATTAAAACATGTTATAGTAGGAAAAGCAGATGGTACATGCATTCCAGCTCCTGAGCCAGCATTAGACGCAAAGGTTCCTGAAGATAGCGATATGAGAGGTCAATTTGGACCACGCACAAAAGATAGTGTAGATAAAGCAAATCAACTTTTAGATGATTTCTCAGATATTTTAAGAAAAAGAGGAATTAAAGTTGATAGACCAGACCCTATTGATTTCAATCAAAAAATATCTACACCAGATTGGGCAGCAGAAACAATGTTTGGATGTATGCCCCCAAGAGATGTGTTATTGACTGTTGGTAATGAAATCCTAGAAGCCACAATGAGTTATAGGTGTAGATGGTTTGAATATCTATGCTACAGACCTTTGTTGAAGAAATATTATAATTCTGATTCTAATATGAGACATGAATCTGCACCAAAGCCAAGATTAACAGATGCTGATTATCGTAAAGATTATCTTTCAGATAAAATTGGTATTCAAAAAAGGTTGGAATGGACTGAAAAAAAATATTTTGTAACAACTGAAGAGGAGCCATTATTTGATGCTGCTGATGTTTTGAGATTTGGTAAGGATTTAGTTGTTCAACATGGTTTTACAACAAATTTAAAAGGAATTGATTGGTTAAAAAGACATTATAAAGATCACAGAGTACATGCTGTTAATTTTCCAGGTGACCCTTATCCTATTCATATAGATGCAACTTTTACACCTATAAAGGAGGGCTTGATTATTAATAATCCTCAAAGAAGACTTCCTAAAGAACAACGAAAATTATTTGAGGATAATGGATGGGAAATAGTCGATAGTGCTCAACCAGCGCATAACGAACCACCACCCTTATGTTATTCATCAACTTGGTTATCAATGAATGTATTAGTTTTAGACTCAAAAACTGTATGTGTTGAAAAAAGTGAAATATACCAAGCAGAACAACTTGATAAATTGGGAATGGAGGTTCTTCCTATTGAATTAAGAGATGCTTATGCGTTCGGAGGTGGATTACACTGCTGCACGGCTGATGTATACCGAGAAGGTGAATTAAAAGACTATTTTCCAAAGCAATAATGGTGGCAAAGATTAAAACAAAAAGAGAAAGAGTAAAATTTGCTTCAGACAATGTTACTGGTGCTTGTCCAGAGGTTTTAGATGCAATTCTTAAAGCTAATGATGAAGATAGAACTCCTTATGGTAATGATGAATTGTCAAAGAATCTGCAAAATAAATTTTCAGAAATTTTTGAAAAAGAAGTAATAGTTTTTCCAACAGCATCAGGAACTGCTGCAAATGCATTAGCCTTATCAACTATGACACCCTCTTTTGGAAATATTTACTGTCACAGACTTTCCCATATTAATGTAGATGAATGTGGAGCACCTGAATTTTATACTGGAGGAGCAAAATTGGTTAATCTTGATGGGATTAATGGTAAGATTATTCCTGAAGAGTTAGATGATAGCATATCTGGCAAAGGAATTGTTCATCACACTCAGCCTTCATCAGTTAGTATTACACAACTTTGTGAAACAGGTGTGGCTTATCAATTAGATGAAATAAAAAAAATATCAGAAGTTGCCCATAAACATAAACTAAATATCCATATGGATGGTGCAAGGTTTGCAAATGCAATAGTTTCATTAAACTGTTCACCAGCAGAAATGACTTGGAAATCTGGTATAGATGTGTTGTCATTTGGAGCTACAAAAAATGGATGTTTCGCTGCTGAAGCAATAATATTTTTTAATAAAGATTTAGTCGGTAAATTACCTTTTTTAATGAAAAGAGCAGGTCATTTATTATCAAAAATGCGTTTTGTATCTGCACAATTAGATGCTTATATATCAAATGAAGTTTGGTTAAAAAATGCAAAACATGCGAATGCTATGGGGAAAAAACTAAGCCAAGGCTTCCTGAAACACAAAAATATTGAATTAGTTTACCCAACAGATGCAAATGAGGTTTTTGTTAAAATACCAAAAAATATAATTGATCAATTTAATTTAAATGGTTACAAAATTAATGATGAAGAATGGGAGAATAAAGCGGTTAGGTTGGTTGCCGCATGGAACACAGACCCATCTGATGTTGATTCATTTTTAAATATAATTAAATCTTAATTTAACTAGGATTTTCTCTTAGAAATTTAATATAATTTATCACTTCATCAAATTTTTCATCCTCAATATCTTTATAACTTGCATTGAATTTACTCTTTACGCAAATTGCGACATGAGCATAAGGATTTCTGCCTTTAGGATGATTAGGATGGTCTGGAAGCTGTCCTTGTAAATAATCACCAGCTTCCTTTATTAAAGTCCAAAGTTTACGCCGATTATCTTCTGTCATTTCCCACAAAACTTGTTTTATCTCTTTTGTATCTAGTTTGTATCTAGTTTATCCTATAAAATCCTATAATAAAATTTATTGGCAATTTTAATTTCATCTAGTTTTTAAATTATCATTTGACTTTAGTTATCTTGATAAATAGCTTTTTTATTTTCTTCGTCCTCTAGTATTTTTCTTAGTTTTGCAACAGTCATCCAACATTCTAAATATAATGTTGCATCATTAATAAGTTTACCAAGTTCCTTTTTTGATTTTTCTCTAACTTCTGGATTAGGTAATTTCAAATTTTTTGCATTAGTAAATGCTTTTAAAACTGAAGATTTTATACCAAAGTTAAAACTTTCTATACCTTGTTCTTTTCCAAAAACTGCAACAGCAACACCCACAACATTTCCTTTAGTGTTAATTATTGGTCCACCACTATTTCCTTGATTTAATGCTGCATCAGTTTGGAATTCTGAATAATTGTCATTATAACCAGCTAAGGCCGTGACAGTCCCAGATGATGCTTTTATGGAAGCACTTACTCTCTTACCCAGTGGAAATCCTGCTACAATTACTTCCTCTAAAAGTGTCACGTCTTCATTTGAAATTTTATAGATTTGATCAGGTCTTATATCTGATTTTAAAATTGCCAAATCATTTGATTTGTCTACTGCAATTATGTTAGCAATTTTTTCTTCACCTCTATAACTAGCTTTTACAGTTTTACATCCTTCAATCACATGATGATTAGATATTATATGACCTTGATTAGAAACAAGGAAACCGGTACCAGATGATGCAGGTACTACATCTGTATCTTTGTATTTAGGTGTTCTTTCATCTTCTTTATCTCGTTTTTTTTTGTTACCAAACTTTTGATTGTGAGCATATAAGTCTGTTGGCCAATTTCTTATTAAAACTCCTTCTGGATGTTTAGCGTACTTTTCAATCACCTTATTACCAAAGTTTTCATTTTCTAACACTAATCTTCCTGGAGAAGTCTTGAATTTAAAACCTGATCCATCTCTCCAAACAATTCTAGTAAAAAATGTAAATACTTTATCACTTGGTGTTTTGATATAAGTTGTTTCATGAGTACCGTTCAAACTGGAAAATCCAACACTAATTACATATTTTTTGTAATAATTTCCATCTTTTGTAATTGCAACTAAACCCCAATCAGATTCAGTCCAAACACCTTCAATAGGATCTAGAGCTCTCCCTTTAAAAAACATATCAATTGCCTCCTCCATTGAAGTAGGGCCATTTTTTTTTGTTGACCAATATCTGCTTGATATTTCATATCCATCTGACGAAGTTCCGTTTTGTTTTGTTTCTAATTTTGGTTTTTCAGCAACTACAATTGGAGCTTTTTTAGGATCAAAATAGCTTTTGTGATTAACTATAAATAAAGATGTACCATTTTTTAAAATACTATTAAACTTTTTTGGAAGTACAGATCTTCTATTATCGTATAATTTTCTTGCCTCCAAATTATTTTTTGCACAAAAATATCTGACCATCCAATGACCTGCGGTATCTTCATCTAAATCTTTTAAATATCCATATGCGCTATCAAATGCGCTAGCTATTGTTCCATATTTATCAAGAGCATAAATGCTATTACCTTTACTATAAAATGAATAACTATCCTTAGCTAAAGATTTGCAATGACTTTGGGACATCTTGGTTGCGGTCATCATTGCTTTATCTAAATCAATTGAGTACGCTAATAAAAAAGGTCTCTCAATTTGAAGTATAATACCATACTTATTTTTTGTTATAACTTGAACATTTAAAACTTTTGAAAATGCATTAGTGGAAAAATTTAGTATAATTGAGAGAATTAATAATAACCTTCCCATTTTATTTTATGATTTACACTGAACAATGATTGTTACAGTTGGTTTACCCATAAAACTTTGCTCTATATCCTGCTCTAAAATATCATATGTACCTTTGCAAAGTTCTGATGCTCTCCTTTTTGCAAAATTTACAGCTTTGCTATCGCTAGTATAACCGTTGCCAACAAAAGTAACTTTATATCTTCCACCGCCAAGTTCAACATCCTCGAAACCACCAGTTAAACCTGTTTTTTGGTATGCTGTGGCGCAACCTGATAATATTGATCCTGAAATAAATAAAATTATTAACTTTGATTTAAAATTTTTTCCCATAAAATGACTTTACCATTTCACCTTATCTGAGTCCACAATGATTGAGAAGTCAATTAAGGTATAAGGAATGAGGATTTGTAACCACTAACCTTGGAATTATGATAGTCTATTTGTAATAAAAATGTCTATTTGATTTATCTGTTTTGTATCTAGTTTGTAATGTAGTTTTTTTAATTAAATTGATGAGTCTTTAAGCGATTTATTTTAAGGTAATTTTTTAATATACGCATAAGTACTGTAGTTTAATGTAGCTTAATGTGGATTAATGTGAACCTCTAATCCCCCAAATAATCGCCAGCTTCCTGAATAATTTTCCACAGTTTACTTGCATTTTCTTTGTTCATTATATTCCAGACTTTATTTGTCTCAAAATGCTCTAGTTATGAGTCTAATTTAAACTTTAAAATCCACCCCGCCAATTATTTTTAGATTTCAAATCTTTTTCTTCTTGTTTTGAAGTAGGTCTAAATAAATAAAAAACCTACAACAACAATAACGAATATAGATAAAATAATTTCTATCATGTAAGTAGCCATTTATTATAATAAAAAGTTTTTTCATAAATAAAGTACTATATTAAATACTTCAATTTTAATATATTTTAATTAGTCATGAATAAAGACAAAATTAAAATTCATATAAGAAATAATCACTGGAAGAAAGGACATTTGCCTTGTGATTTAGAAGGCGAAAAAAATAGCAGCGTTCCAAAAGATTTATTTGAGAGCAAACTTAATAAATATCCTGAGATTAAGAATAAAGTATCATATTTGGTTGATTGGGATGATGATAATTGGATTTCTTCGATGAAAGATGCAGATATCTTACTTGCATGGGACTTTCCAACAAACGATTTAAGTAAAATAGCACCAAATTTAAAATGGATTCATATTGTTTCAGCTGGTGTTAATCATCTCTATCCATTTGACTGGATTAAAAAAGATTTAGTTTTAACAAATAGTAGCGGTATACATGCAAAAAAAGCTGGGGAATTTGGTTTGATGAGTATTTTGATGCTTCAAAACCATATCACAAAAATAATTACTAACCAAAGAAAGAAAGAGTTTGTAACTTTATTAAGCAACCCTATTGAGAATAAAAAAGTTTTGGCTGTTGGTACTGGATCATTAGGAGGGTCAATGATTAAACACATCAGTTTATTAGGAGCAAAGGTAATTGGAGTGAATAGAAAAGGTGGAAAAGTTGAAGGTTGCATAAAGGTTATAACATATGACAGAATTGATGATGTTTTGCCTGAAGCTGATTTTCTTTATTTAGCTGTACCAGAAACAAATGAAACAAAAGGGTTAATAAACAAGAAAAGATTAGATGCTCTTAAAAATACTTGCGGAATCGTTAACATTGGACGTCAATCTGTAATGGATTATGAGCATCTTCAAAAAAAATTGATGAACAATGAAATTTCTGGAGCAATATTAGATGTTTTTTCTGAAGAACCAATAAATAGAAATTCTAAATTTTGGGATACTCCAAATTTGGTAATTACACCTCATGTATCTTCGGATTCTAAGGGAAAATACATCGAAATGGTTTTAGAAAAGTTTTTTAAAAATTTAAAACGATTTATTGAAAAGAAAGACTTAATTAATCAAGTAGATCCAAATTTAGGATATTAATATTTAATTTAAAGATATAATTCCAATAGAAGGAGACCATTTAAAAGCAGTATGAGGACCTTCTAAAAGCAAATAAATTTTATTGTTATGGATATTTAAGTCTCTTATTCTCTCATATATTTGAACTTGTTTTAGGTTTTTCAATTTATTTTGAGCGTCTAAATCAAAAAAATATAGGGATTTATCTCCCGGTCTATCATATCCCATTGAGGCTACAACATAACTTTTTTCTCTGACTTTTCTAACTTCTGAAATTCCTATTGAGGGGACAAATGATTTTAATGGTTCTATAAATCCGTGTTCGGAATGCGATTTGTATAATGGATATTTTTTGTATTTTGCTTTATTCTTTTCTACCCGACCACCATAATGTTCACCAGCGGATGATATGGCCCATCCGTAATTTAATGGTTCATCTTCATTTATCATTTTTCTATTTCCTTTTTATCAATTTCATTAATAATGAATTTTGCCATTAAGTTTATGCTGTTAAAAGATTTTGCTTTATGACTTTCGCCAAACCCTGGTAAAGCTGGAGAAATAACTCTAAAATTTTTACATAAATAATCTTTTTGAAATTTCCACATTTCTGAAGACCCAAGGTATCCATGTACTAAAATCAGTGGAAATCCTGATCCAATATCATCTGTATAAATTTCTTGCATAATTATTTTTAAAATATAGTTGTATAATGTAACTTTTAAAACAAAATTCAAAAAATATTATGATTGGTATTCTTGGAGGAATGGGAACACAAGCTGGTTTAGATTTTTGCAATAAACTTGCAAAAATAAACAGAGGTAAACTAGATCAAGACTACCCAATGTTTGTTTTATACAATAAATCTAATACACCTAAACGACCAGAAAACATAAAAAAATATTATAATGTATTAAATGCTTTGGTTGAAGGTTGTAAGAGATTACAAAAAAATGGTTGCAAATTTATTGTAATGCCATGCAATACTGCTCACTACTGGTATGATGATCTAAGTAAAAAAATTAAAATTCCAATTCTTAGTATGCCTAAAGAAGTATACTTAGATACTCTAAAAAGTTGTAAAAAAAATTCTAAAATAGGGATATTATCTACTGAAGCTACATTAAAGACAAAAGTTTATAATAGATATTTTGACAAAAGTTTTAATTTAGTAAGTCCAGCTTCCAGTCTTCAAAAATCATCCGTAAATAGATCAATTAAATTTGTTAAAATGGGTAAAATTAAAGAAGCTGAAAAAGCAATTAGGCCAGCAGTAAATTATCTTATGAAAATCAAATGTAAGAAAATCATTTTAGGGTGTACGGAGTTACCTATTGCAATTTTTGCTTACAAATCTTTTAAAAAAATCAAACAATCTAAAATATTTGTTGATCCAAATCTTCTCGTAGCAAATGTTTCAATGAAAAAATATAAAAAGTTAAAAAAACAATAACCCAGTTTCAGAATTTACTAACTAAAACTGAGATTATTGTTTATTTTGTTACCCTTTATTTTGAAGGGTCAGGTACTTTTCTTAAATATGGTTTAACTGTTTCCCAACCATCTGGATAAATTTTCTTAGCCTCTTCATCTTTAACTGCTGGAAGAATAACTACATCTTCACCTTTTTTCCAGTTAGCTGGTGTTGCAACTTTATGTTTTGCAGTAAGTTGCATTGAGTCTATGGCTCTTAAAATTTCATGGAAATTTCTTCCTGTTGCCATAGGATAAGTTAAATAAAGACCAATTCTTTTATCTGGTCTTACAACAAAAATAGTTCTTACAGTCTCATTATCTACTGCAGTACGACCCATTGATGTTGTTCCTGCATCGGCTTCCAACATATTAAAAAGTTTTGCAACTTTTAAATCTTCGTCAGCGATTATAGGATAATCTGGCATTGTTCCAGACACATCTTTAATATCATTCAACCATTTTTTATGATCCTCTACCCCATCAACACTTAATCCAATAACTTTTACATTTCTTGCATCAAACTCAGCTTTCATTTGTCCTAATGAACCTAATTCTGTTGTACAAACTGGTGTAAAATCTTTTGGGTGAGAAAATAAAACGCCCCAACTATCTCCAAGCCACTCATGAAAAGAAATATCTCCTTCAGTAGTTTTGCATTGAAAATCTGGACACATACTGTTTATTTTAAGCATATAGTCTCTCCTTAATTATTATTTAGAATAATTATAATCAAGATTGATTTGGTATGCAAATTTTAATAATCTTAAAAAATGATATTTAATCAACTATTTGATCAAAAATCATCAACCTACACTTATATTATATCGAGTGGTAAAGGGAGAGAAGCATTAATCATTGACCCTGTGATTGAACATACTGATGGATATATTAATTATTTAGAAAATTTAGATCTAAAATTGGTTAAAGTAATAGATACACATATTCATGCAGATCATGTAACTGGATTAAACGAATTAAACAAAAGAACAAATTGTACTCGTATAATGGGTGAAAATTCTAAATCTGAAGTTATTGATATTAAATTAAAAGATGAAGAAAATGTGAGTATTGAAAATATTAACCTTAAAGCTATTTACACCCCTGGTCATACTGACTGTTCTTATAGCTATCTAATGAAAGATAGAGTTTTCACAGGGGATACTCTTTTAATTAATGGAACTGGTAGAACTGACTTTCAAAATGGTAGTGCTCATCAGGCTTATGAGTCATTATTTGGTAAATTGTTAAAACTTCCTGAAGAAACGCTTGTATACCCTGCCCATGATTATAATGGAAAAAAAAATTCAACAATAGGTAATGAAAAAAATAATAACCCAAGACTTCAGGTTAGCTCAAAAGAGGAGTATGTTGAAATCATGGATAATCTTAATCTAACAAATCCAAAAATGATGGATGTAGCAGTTCCAGCGAATTTAAAGGGTTTGACGCTCAAAGAACTTTAAAATCAAGCTTTATAAAAGTGTTGTTTTTAGAAAATTAAGAATTATATAAGACATATGGTATGCAATAATTCACACTGCAAATGTAAAAACTGTTCTTGTGACAGATGTGTTTGTAAAAACTGTGATTGCAAACCATCATCAGAAAACTGCTGTTGTAATAAGTAGTTTAATTTAAAATTTATCTTAAACATTTATGAATGATTTTTTAGAGTCGATAATTAAAAGAGATCCTGCTGCAAGGTCAAAGTTAAGTTTAATACTAACTTATCCTGGTGTTAAAGCTGTATTTTTTCATAGAATTGCGAACTTTTTTGCCGTAGCAAAATTTCATCTTTTAGCGAGAATAATTTCTCAATTTTCAAGATTTTTAACTGGTATTGAAATTCATCCAAACGCAAAAATTGGTAAAAATCTTTTTATTGATCATGGTATGGGAGTAGTTATTGGTGAAACTTCAGATATAGGTGATAATGTAACTATTTATCATATGGCAACATTAGGTGGAATTGCTCCAAGTATTAATTCAGATAATCAAAGAAATATTAAAAGACACCCAACGCTAAAAGAAAATGTAGTTGTAGGATCTGGCGCACAAATACTTGGACCAGTTGTAGTTGGTAAAAATTCAAAAATTGGAGCTAATGCTGTAGTTACAAAAGATGTTCCAGAAAATGCAGTAATGGTTGGAATTCCTGCAAAAAATGTCGGAACCGCATCTGAAGAATTTAAACCCTATGGTGTTGCACCAGGGGGTGATACAAAGCTTGATGTATGAAAACTTTACAAAATAATTTTATCGAAGCAATAGGAAACACTCCTTTATTTAAATTAAAAGCTGCATCAGAAATTACTGGTTGTAATATTTATGGAAAAGCAGAGTACCTTAATCCAGGAGGCTCTGTAAAAGATAGAGCAGCTTTAGCTTTGATAAGAGACGCTGAAGAAAAAAAACTAATTTCAAAAGGAGGAATAATTGTTGAGGGGACTGCTGGCAATACTGGAATTGGTTTATGTCTTTTAGGAAATTCGATTGGTTACAAAACTATAATCGTAATGAATGATAATCAAACACAAGAAAAAAAAGATTTATTAAGAAGTATAGGTGCTGATTTGAGATTGGTACCACCAAAACCATATAAAGATGAAAATAATTTTGTTAAGTATGCAGGTCGTTTAGCTGAAGAATTAAAAAGTAGCAATAATCATGGTGTCGTTTGGGCTAACCAATTCGATAATACTGCAAACATGAAAGGGCATTATGAAACTACTGGACCTGAAATATGGGAACAAACTGAGGGAAAAGTTGATGGATTTGTTTGTTCTTCTGGAACTGGAGGAACTATTGCTGGAGTTAGTAGTTTTTTAAAAGAAAAGAATAAAAACATTAAAATATATTTATCGGATCCAACTGGTTCATCCCTATATAATTACATTGAAAATGGAGAATTAAAGAGTGAAGGTGGCTCGATAACCGAAGGTATTGGATCTAGTAGAGTTACTGCAAATTTTGCAAAAGCAAATATTGATGGAGCATTTTCAATAAGTGATCATGAGTCTTTACCTGTTTTATTCGATTTAATTGAAAAAGAAGGTCTTAGTTTAGGTACTAGTTGTGGGGTGAATATAGCTGGAGCTATTAGATTGGGTAAACTTTTAGGTCCTGGTAAAACGATTGTAACAATACTTTGTGATAAATCTGATAAATACAACTCAAAGATGTTTAATAAATCTTTTTTAAAAGAAAAAGGCCTTCCCTATCCTCACTGGATATAATCACGCATAGCAGTACTGTAATAAATTCATTACATTTCTATCTTATAATAAATTCTAATATGTCAATTAATTTAAAGGAGAAACTATGGACGTAAAAGAACAAACTAAAAAAGCATATGAACTTTTTGGTTCTGGAGATATGGAAACATTTTTTAACGATATGATCGATGATGAAATCGTTTGGACTTTTCCAGGTAAAGAA
This sequence comes from uncultured Pelagibacteraceae bacterium, assembly GCA_902612575.1. Taxonomy (GTDB): domain Bacteria; phylum Pseudomonadota; class Alphaproteobacteria; order Pelagibacterales; family Pelagibacteraceae; genus Pelagibacter. The sequence goes on from CACMDZ010000004.1 coordinate 19,884, forward strand.
GGTGTACATCCACTTTCTGGAGTTCACAAAGGAAAACAAGCTATGATGGCTGCAATGTCTAAAATCCCAGCTACTTGGCCAAATTTCCATTTAAAAGTTTTAGATATGATAAGTGAAGGAAATAAAGTTTTTGCAAGAGTTCATGCAACTGCAGATAACATGGATACTATGTTTGGTCACTATTTTGAAGTAAGTGATGAGGGAAAAACTAAAGTTATGATGACTTTTGATGATACACTTAGCATGTTCAATGCAATGAAGAAGTAAGGAACAATATGTCAATTTTAGAAAAACTAAATAAAGCAATCATGGAAAAAGATGGTGCAGCAGCTGGTGAGCTGGTGCACGATGACTACAAAATGTTTTCCCATCTTAAAGGAGAATATGTGCATATGGGTAAGGCAGGTATGGTTGAAGCCGTAAGTAAAGGGATGATGAGTCCCGCAAAATACAGGATCCTTTTTGAAAATGATGAAATTGGTTTTGATCATTCGTATGTTACTTATCAAGATGGAAATACAGAAGCTTTGATGTGCTGTTGGAAGTTTAAAGACGGTAAAATCATTGAATTAGAAACTGGAGCAACAAAAATACCAAAATAACTATAAACTTACAAAGGAGTTAATATGGCCAGCATTGAGTTTAAAGCTTTTGATAAAGCATATGAATTTGCTGGGGTCTGGGGGGAATAAAATGGTAAAAATGGTTGGTAACTTTGAGGTAAAAGACTGGGCTCATTGGAAAAAAATGTTTGATGAACATTCTGGCCCAAGAGAAGCAGCAGGTATTAAAACTATTTACGTTGGAAATGAAATAGAAAATCCAAATAAAGTACATATTGTGATGGAAACACCAGCAGCAGACACTATGCAAAAATTTATGCAGAGCCCAGAGAATGCTAAAGTAATTGCGGAATCTGGACATAAACAAGAGACAACAGTAATGAGCGTTTGCTCTGATTAAATTAACAAAAAAAAAGGAGATATATTATGTTTGTAAAAATAGAACAAAAACTTTTAAAAGGTTTTAATTCTTGGAAGGAAATGATGCTTGCAAATAGTGAGAAACTTAAAAAGTATGGAATGACAATAGCTTTTGCAGGTGCAGATAAAGAAGATGATAATGCTATGACTGTAGTTATTCATTTTGAATCACCCGAGGGCTTAAAAGGTTTTGGTGGAGATGCAGAACTAACTCAAGCAAGAATAGATTCTGGAGTAATAATGGACCAATCTAAAATGACCATGATGACTGATGAATCTGTAATGAACCACAAAGGATAATTCTAATGATGAAAAAAATATATGTAATTATGTTTTTTTTAATATTTACAACATCAAGTTTTGCAGATGGTCATAAAGGAAAAATTGATCTTAAAGGTTTTATTGTTGGAGATAACAAATTTCTTACTGATAACGAGGGTAACTTTTTAACTTTTACTTACGATGGAGTTGGAGGATTAATGGCAGTCGAAGGTACAACATTCATGGATAATGCTTCACAATATTGCATTGGCGCAGGTACAATCCCAGGAAAGGGATTTGAAATGGGACACTGTAAAATAAATCAAATGGATGGGGATACTATTTTTACATACTACGAAATTCCACTTGGAGACTCAATGAATGGTACATTTAAATGCTTAGGGGGAACAGGAAAATATAAAGGTATAGAATGTAGTGGCGCAACAGGTTACACACAAATTAACTCAGCCCAAGAAAATAAATTTGCCTCATCAATTTATTTTAAAGGTGGATATTCTTTAATGAAATAATTGAATAATCATTAGATTAATTTAAAATACGAAATAAAAAAAAGGAAAAAAAAATGAAATACTATATGGTAACTCACACTTTTAAATCTAAAGAAATGAAAGACAAATTTAACGAGGTTTTAGGCGGCATGTCCAGAGAAGATATGATTAAATCTTCCACTAGCGATAAAGCTAAATGCCAAATGACATATTACACTCCAGGTGATACTATGACAATGTTTTGTCATTGGATGGCAGAAAGTACTGATGCTATTAATGAACAGCTTTCTCAGATGAATGATTTTTTTGAACCTCACCAATTTACTGAGGTTAAAGAAGAAGTTTTCGATTTTAACAAATAGGAGGAAAAAATGGAAAAAGAAGTTTTAGTGATCGTAGATTTGAAAGAAGGAAAACTTGAAAAATTTATGGGATGGATGCAATCAGATGAGGGTATGAGTGTAAGAAAATCAGCAGCTCATCCAGAAAAAACTATAGGAGCAGTAAAGCCAGATAAAAGTGGTGTAATGTTTAAAGTATTTGTTCATAATATGGAAAAAATGAAAGAACTAGTATCTGGCACACATCCAGTTGCTAAGCCAATTTACGATGAGTGTGTTGAGAAAATGACTGCTTGGGATTTGACTAAAGTTGAAATGTAATATGGCAAAATATTATGTAATTGGAAAAGTAAGTAAGGAGCTTTTACATCGAATGCAGAAAGATCCATCAGCTGACAGATTTGCTTCAACAAAAAAAGTTGTTGAAGCTGTAGGAGGTAAAATGATTAGTTATGAGTGGGTTCGTGGTAGATTTGATGTAATGTGTTGCGTTGAAGGAGACGCTGAAACTGTTGTTGGAATGAAAGTAGCTTTTTTAAATTCAGGACTTATGGATGAATTAATGATCCATGAGGTAATTGATTATAATAAAGCATTTGGAAAAGCTGCTGATGCAGCTAAATCAGTAGTCAAACCCGCAGAATAAATTATAATTAATTTATTGAAAGGAGAAGATAATGAGCGCATATCTATTGGCGAATATAACAGTAAATAACCCTGAGAATTACAAAGAGTACGTTGAGAAAGTAAAATCCATTGTTGAAAAATTTGATGGAGAGTATTTGGTTAGAGGGGGAGAAATGTCTGTTATAGAAGGTGATTGGCCTCACAAAAGAAATATTGTTATTAAATTTCCATCTCATGAAAAAGCAATGGAGTGGTACAATTCTGAAGAATATAAACCAATTAGACAAATAAGACACGACAATGCTGTGTCAAATTCTATAATTGTTGATGGAGTTTAAATATAATAATTTTACAAAAACTAAGGAGATTAAAATGTCAATATTAGAAAAATATAGCGCGGCTATAAAAGATAAAGATGAAGCAGCAATGAATGAGCTTTTGCATGATGATTTTAAATTTACTATGCATAAATCAGGTAATACTTTAAGCAAATCTGATGTGATCAAATGGGCCATGAGTGGAGATATTAAACAGAGAGACACTAGAATTATTTACGAAAATGATGAGGTTGGAGTACATCATGCCTTTGTAACATTTGACGATGGTAATGTTGAAGCAGTAATGGCAGTTTACAAATATGATAATGGAAAAATCATGAGTTTAGAGACTGGCGCAACTCCTATGCCAAAATAATGAAAAAGCTTATACTTTTATTTGTTTTAATAGCCTTTAATTCAAATGCAGCGTCAATGAAGATGATTGGATCTAAGGGTGATCCGAATGAAGTAACCAGAGTAATAGAAGTAAAGATGTATGACAATTATTATGAACCAAGCTCAATTAAAGTGAAAAAAGGTGAAACTGTAAAAATAATTGTAAAAAATTTGGGTGAACTTGTTCATGAATATAATATTGCTACAAAAGAGATGCATATAAAACATCAGCCTGAAATGGCAAGATTAATAGAACATGATATTTTATTAGGAGATAGTATCGATCATGCTAAGATGAAAGAAATGTCTAAAAAAGATCACTCGCTTGGGCATAAACATGCTAATAGCGTGATGTTAGAACCTAGTAAAACTGGAGAGATAATTTGGAAATTTTCCAAAGATATAGCTTTAGAAATGGCATGCAATATTCCTGGTCATTACGAAAGTGGAATGGTTGGGCCAATAATTATTGAGTAACATCAAAATTTTGTAGATATTAATTTTAGATAATATTATTCTTTTTTAAATGAGTAATATAACTTCTTACATAATATTAATTATTGCAGTTGCTTTAGGGACTGCTGCAAATGGATTTGCTAAAGCTGCGAATGGTTTTACAATTTTTTTACCAAGTATTTTTACTGCGATAGCTATAATTGCTTGTATGTACACATTGTCCTTAGTTATGAAAACTATACCTGTTGGAATAACTTATGCTTCATTTGCTGGATTATGTATAATTGCAACTTCTATAGTTGGAATTTACAAATTTAATCAAATTCCAGACTTATTTACAATCATTGGTCTAATACTAATCATTTCAGGAGTATTGATTGTAAATTTAGTTGGAAAATCAAGTTAACTTATTTAATTTCACTTGGTATTTTATGATTGCCATCTTCTTTTAGATCCAAAGAATATTCTTTAACTACACAATCTATATCAAAATCTGAGTATAGATGAGGAAACATGTCTCCAGAAGATGATTGTTCCCAAACTAATTTCTGAAGTTTAAGTGCGTCTACTTTTAAAAGTACTAAATTAGGTTGATTTAAATAAAATTTATTAAGTGTCTGTTTTACTTGATTTATATCAGAAAAATGGATGAAACCGTCCTTTAAATCAAGGGATGTGCCTTTAAAAATTTTATTTTCTTTTGCATCATTCCATTCAGATTTTGTACAAATTTTGTAAACAAAATCAAAATTCATTTTATTTTAGAAAATCATCGACTTCTACTTGGTATCCCTCAACTAGTCGATTTGTTTCATTTGCCATTCCAACTATTGCAATCATTTCATTTATCATCTCATCAGTGGCACCCTTTTTTTTTGCGGCCAATGTGTGAGATTTAATACAATACTCACAAGCATTTGTTATTGATACAGCAACATAAATTAATTCTTTAATCTCTGGCGCTAGAGCTCCTTTTTTCATTACTTGTTGTAGTGATCTCCAAGTCCTTTCTAGCGTTTCTGGACTGTTAGCCATAGTTTTCCAGAAATTTGGAATTTCAGTAATTTGTCTTGCTTCTTTTATTTCATCAAAAATTTCTTTTACTTTTCCAGATGCTTCTTTATCTGAAATTTTGTTAAACACTGTCATAATTTTCTCCTTTTAGTTATAAATTGACTCAATTTTTGGCATTAATTTTAATAGTTCCTTTGTATAATTATGTTTAGGATTTTTAAACAATTCCTCTGTTTCAGAAACCTCACATAATTTTCCATCTTTAAGTACAGCTATTTTATCACACATTTGTCTAACTACAGGTAAATCGTGGCTGATAAACAAAATAGTTAAATTTAATTGTTCTTGTAAATCTTTTAATAAGTTTAAGATTTGAGCCTGAATACTAACATCAAGGGCTGAGGTTGGTTCATCACAAACAAGAAGTCTAGGCTGTGTGGCTAATGCTCTTGCAATTGATATTCTTTGTCTTTGACCACCAGAAAACTCATGAGGGTATCTTATTGCAGATTGTTGACTTAATTCTACAGACTCTAATAAATCGTAAATATAATTATCTAAATCCATAGATTTTATATTTGGGTTATGAAGTTTAATTGGTTCTGCAATAATTTCTTTTACTTTGAGTCTACCATTTAAAGAGGAAAATGGGTCTTGAAAGATCATCTGAATTTGTCTTCTAAATTTTAACAAATCTTTATTTTTTTTGATCTTAGTAACATTTACATTATCAAAAAATATATCCCCAGAACTTGGTTTAAATAAATTCACAACCATTTTTGCTATAGTTGTTTTACCACTACCACTCTCACCAACTAGACCAAATGATTTACCTTCCTTAATATCAAAAGAAACATCATCTACTGCCATTACTGAATTTTTTGTATTTTCAGTGAAAAAACTATCATCGAAAGATTTACTCAAATTTTGGATTTTAACTAAGTTTTGATCTACAATACTTTTTTTAGACCATCTGTTTAATATTTTGATATTATTATTTTGATTATTTAAATTCTCTTTTTCAATAATTGTAAACCTTGATATTTTTTTATTTGTTGGTGGTACTGAGCTAACTAGACTTTTTGTATATTTTTCTTTTGGTTCTACTAAAACTTGCTTTGTTGGGCCAATCTCCACCAGGTCTCCATTTTTCATTACAGCTACTCTATCTGTAGTTTCTGCAATTACACCCATATCATGTGTTATGAGTATGACAGCTAAATTTCTCTCCCTAGTTAACTTTTTTATTAATTCAAGAATTTGGGATTGTATTGAAACATCCAGTGCTGTAGTAGGTTCATCTGCAATTAATAATTCTGGCTCACAACACAAAGCTAGAGAAATAACAACTCTTTGTCTCATACCTCCAGAAAATTGATGAGGATAATTGCTAAATCTTTTTTTTGCTTCTTTTATACCTACCTCTGTCAATAGATTGATTGCTTTGTTTTTTGCTGCATCTGTACTTATATTTAAATGAGTTTGTATTGTTTCAATGAGTTGTTCTCCTACAGTAAGAATTGGATTTAAAGAAGTTTGTGGATCTTGAAATATCAATCCTATTTTTTTTCCTCTGTATTGAACTATAGTTTCTGGATTTTCACTGATATTTGTTTCACCCATAAATATTGACCCGCTTGAAATTTTACCTGGCTCATCAATCAAGTTTACTATAGCGTTAGCTACGGTACTTTTTCCCGAACCAGACTCGCCAACTATTCCAACTATTTCACCTTTATTAATATCTATATTTATGTTTTTGGCAGCATTTACTGTTTCTTTCCTCATTTTATAGTCAATGCTTAAGTTATTTATTTTTAGAAACGTCATTTTTTAAGCTTTGGATTAAGTGTGTCTCTCATCCAATCTCCTAATAAATTAATTGAGAACGCAAGAATAACTAAGAATATTGCTGGAAAAAAAGTTATCCACCACTCACCTGAAAATAAAAAGTCATTTCCTAATCTAATTAATGTACCTAATGATGGTGTTGTTGGAGGAACTCCAACTCCTAAAAAACTCAATGTTGACTCAGCTATTATTGCAAGTGCCAGACCAATAGTTCCTATAACTAAAACAGGTCTCATAATATTTGGTAAAATATGTTTGAACATTATCAGTAAATTTGAAACTCCTATAATGGATGAAGCTGAAACATAATCTTTATTTTTTTCTACTAAAGTTGCAGCACGAGAAACTCTTGCAAATTGAGGCCATTCTGAAATTCCTATAGCAAAAATTAAAACATAAATTGCCATCTCATCGTGCATTTCTCTTGAAATGATACCTCTTGCAATACCATCTACTAGTAAGGCCATCAATATACTAGGTACAGTCAACTGCACATCAGTTAATCTCATAACTATCATTTCATATTTTCCACCAAAGTATCCTGCAGTTAGACCTAGTGAGACACCTAAAATTAGACTAAAAATAATTGCAGAAAATCCAACTATTAATGAAATTCGTGAACCATAAAGTATTGTGGAAAGCATATCTCTTCCTTGTCCATCAGTACCTAAAATAAATTTTGCCATACCTTCATCAGTCCATGATGGAGGTGTGAATGCTTCCATTAATGATAGAGATGCTGGATCGAATGGATTATGTGGGGTAACAAATTCAACAAAAAAAGAGCAAAAGAAAATTATTAACAATATTATTGAAGATACGATTGCAGTAGGAGATTTTATAAAACTGAAATAAATATCACTATCTTTGAATTTTTCCCAAGCATTTAATGTTCTATTATCCACTAGTAACGTCTCCTTTAACTCTTATTCTTGGATCAATAAAATAATACAAAATATCTACTATAAAATTTATCATCACAAATACAAAAGCTATAAACACCAAATAAGCTGACATAATTGGAATATCTACAAACTGAACTGCTTGAATAAAAAGAAAACCCATACCAGGCCATTGAAATACTGTTTCAGTGATTATTGAGAAAGCGACTAAAGTTCCAATATTTATTCCAGCAATAGTAATTACAGGAATTAATCCATTTTTTAATGCATGTTTATAATTAATACTTTTTTCACTTATTCCCCTAGCTCTTGCGAATTTTATATAATCAGTTTGTAAGATTTCCATCATCTCTGCTCTTACCAATCTAATTATATAAGTCATTTGAAAAAGGCTTAGCGTTACAGAAGGTAGTATGATTGCTTTCAATCCTGAAATTGTTAGAAGTCCTGTTGACCAAAAACCTAGATCTATCACCTCTCCTCTTCCAAAAGATGGAAGCACTCCTAATATCACTGCAAAAAGATAAATGAATAATATTCCAATCACAAATGTTGGAAGAGATACACCTAAAAGGGATACTGCTAGTATAAAATCACTCAAAAAACCTTTTCTGTTAATACCCGTATAAACCCCTAATAAAGTACCGGAAACTAATGCAATTAATGCAGAAATTAGAACTAACTCAATAGTTGCTGGTAGTCTTTCAATTATTAATTCTGAAACCGGTCTTCTAAGTTGGTATGAAATTCCAAATTCTCCCTTAGAAGCGTTAACTACGAATCTTGAAAATTGAATATGTATAGGATCGGTTAATCCAAGTGTTTCTCTTAATTCAGCTCTTTCTTCATCTGAAGTTTCTTCACCGACCATGTTATTAATTGGATCTCCCACAAAATTAAATAAGGAAAATGAAACAAATGATACAACAAGCATCACTATTACTGATTGGATCAGACGCTTGAAAAAATAATTAATCAATTTAAGAAATTTTATAGTTACAAGCCCTTTATTTAATTAAAGGGCTTGTAAACAAAGTTATTTATTTAAAACTTGCAAAACGGAATAATGGTTCATTATTCGGTCTAATTGGAACATCTACATTTTTTTTAGTTGCCCAAGAAATTACTTGGTGATGTAATGGAAGATACGAAATATCGTCTTTTACAATTTTCCAAGCATTTGCAATAGCAGCGTTTCTTTTATCCAAGTCAACTTCGCCTTCCATAACTCTAATCGCAGCATCAACTTCGCTGTTACTAAAGTTTACTTTATTCCAGCTAGCACCAGACTCGTATAGGTAATGGAATACGTAGTGACTATCCAGAGTTGGAACTCCCCAACCTAACATATAGAAATCGCCTTTATCTTCTTTTAATTCCTTAAAGTGCTTACTTTTTGTTTGAGCAAATAAATTAACATTGACGCCAATTTTGCCTAACATACCAACAACAGCTGTACAAATTGCTTCATCATTAACATATCTATCGTTAGGGCATCTTAACTCAACATCAAAACCTTTAGGATATCCTGCGTCCGCTAATAATTTTTTAGCTGCGTCAACATCATAAGGTAATCTTTTATCTAACTCTTTTGTATATCCATTTACACCAGGAAAAGTTATAATTCCTGCGGGTTCACTGAGGCCTCTCATTACTTTTTTCTTTATCGCTTCAATATCTATTGCTTGATAAAGAGCTTGTCTTACTTCTTTTTTCTTAAATGGATTATCTCCAGTATTTCCAGATCTTAGTTTATCTGCTGCTTGGTCCATACCTAAAAAGATTGTACGCATTTGAGCAGTGCTAACTACTTCATGATCTGAAGAATTTCCAATTCTAGCCAAGTCTTGAACTGGTGCATCAGTAACTAAATCAACTTCTCCAGATAATAATGCTGCAACTCTCGTAGCTGAGTTTTTAATTGGCAATAAGTGTATTTCAGTAACACTATTATCTTTCATTGAACCCCACCAATTACTATTTCTTTCAAATACTGTCTTGGTATTTGGCTCTCTTAAAGTAATTTTGAATGGTCCAGTTCCCATTGCATTTGTCGCTGAGAATGTCTCTTCTCCACCATCCCAGTTTTGTGAAACTGTAGCTCCAAAATCAATTGACCATTTTTTAGACATTATAAATATATTTGATAACTGATTTAAAAGAATAGGATTTGGTTTACTGGTACTAATCTGCACAGTATAATTATCAATTTCTTTTACATCTGAAATTGTACTAATGTACTCTTTAAAATCTGATGTAGGTTGTTTTGCTCTTAATATACTAAACACAACGTCTTTTGCTGTCATGTTACTACCATCAGAAAATTTTACGTCTTTTCTTAAATTAAATACCCATGTATTTGGATCTGTAGTTTTCCAATCGGTAGCAAGTTGAGGTTCAATGCTCATATCCAATCCTCTTGTCACGAGAGCTTCATAAACTTGTCTTGAAACTTGAGTAGTAGGACCTTCATTTTGTGCATGAGGATCCAAAGTTAAACTATCACCTTGCATAGACCATTTTATTGTTTTCGCGTATGAATTTGTTGATACAAAAACAAATAAAATTGCAAAGAAAATTTTAATAAAATTTTTAAATTTCATCTTTCCTCCTAATTATTACAAATAAAATTAAACCTGATTAATGGGATAACTACAAGTGCAAAATAATTGCTTTAGTTGTTAAGAATGATCTCATTTTTGAACTTGGTATACAAAATTTCAGAATAATTATTCATTTTTTTCATATTTTTTTTTGCTTCAAAATCAAACTTTTCAAGGGCTCCTTTACCTAATTGCTTTTCTAAAGCCACTTTATACTCTGGAACACAGCCCCAATCATTTACAGTAGTATCCTTTATTTCAATATGAAATTGGATACCATAAGCATGATTTTTGTACCTAAATATTTGGTATTTCGTTTCCTCCGAGGAAGCAATATGTGTAACATTCTTGTTATTTTCTAAATTTTGAACCTCATAAGAGTGCCATTGTAATGAGGTTAACTTTTCAGGAAATTGTGAAAAAAGAGTATCGTTATCTTTTCCGTCTGAGAAGTTTATATTCAACATTCCTATTTCAGGGTTTTTTGATCTTACAACATTTCCACCTATTACTTCTCCAAGTAATTGACATCCAAGACAGAAGCCTAAGTATGGTTTTTCTAAATTAACAACAAATTCTTTAATTTTATTTTTTTCTTCGATTAGCCAAGGATATTCCTGTTCCATCCAAGTATCCATTGGGCCTCCCATACAAAACATTGCGTCAAATTTATTTAAATCATTAGGTATTTTCTCTCCTTCATCTAATTCAATCGTTGTTAAATTTACCCCATCTTTAATCATCAAATCTTTTATATAACCAGGATCTTCAATTTTAATGTGTTGAAGAACAATAATTTCCATTATTTAACTATAGGTTTTAGTAAACTCTGAATTTTAATGTGAATATTTTTATTTGAAGATGCAAGAATATTACCTGCAAATTTGGCATCCCTATTATCAATTGTTGAAACAATTCCACCTGATGCATTGATAATCGGTATTAATGGATGAATATCCCAAATTTTATTACTGCATTGAAATACAACATCAAGCTTACCTTCGCAAACCTGTGCGTAAGACAAAGCATCAGAACAAGGAAATTGCATTAAATTTAAAAATTTTGTAATTTTTTTTTGTTTTTTTAAAGAAATTGCACCATGTAAACCTGCTGCTAATTTTAAATCTATATATTTAGCTTTTTTATTTACGCTAATTTTTTTTCTTTTATTATTTTCAACTACATATGCAACTTTATCAGATTGGTTATAATAATATTTTTTGAGTATTGGAAAATTAGCCAAACCATATATTGGATTGCCTTTATAATTTAATGAAATTAAATTACTCCACGTTGGGCTTCCAATTACGAAAGATCGTGTTCCATCGATTGGATCAATAACCCAAGAGTAATCACTTTTTGATTTTTTATATCCAAATTCCTCACCAATGATTTCATGATGTGGAAACTTTTTATTTATTTTAAACCTAATGAATTTCTCAAATGCTTTGTCTGCTGTAGTAACAGGATCATACCCTTTACCCTTAATTTTATTTTGAACTTTAAATTTCTTACTTAATTTGTTGTAATAAAACTTGGATAAATCTTTAGCCAGCTGGTTTAAAAATCTAGGAAATTCATTATTATTTGGAATAATTTTTTTTTTCATTAAAAGGAATTACTATTTTATTTATCTTGATTAAAGATAAATTTAAATTATTTTTATGAAATACCTCATGAATATAGAAGTTGAAAAAAATAGAATATTCTTTAACGATGGCAATAATAGACAAGAAATTCACCCTTTCTGGCTTAGAGAAAGAGTTGAAAATAAAGAGTTCTTAGACGAAATCACACAACAAAGATTATTTGATCCCAGCATTTTACAAACCAATATTTTAATAGAGAAGGTAAAATTAGAAAATGATGAATTAGAAATAAATTTCAATGATGGCGTCAAATCATATCTAAAAGTAAGCAATATTATTAACGAGTATTCTAATCAAAAAATGGTTATGAGCTCTATAAAAAAAGTTAAATGGGACTCTAACTTAAATAATTTAAAAAACTTCATCTACAATGCTGATATTAGTGAAACTAAGGAAATGTATGACTTGCTTGTTTCTTTTTATCAATACGGATTTGTGATTATTAAAAATGTTCCAACTCAAGATAATTTCATTATAAATTTTGCTAATTCAATTGGAAGCGTAAGAAGGACGAATTTTGGAGAGTTTTTTAATGTAAGATCAATACCTAATCCTAATGATTTAGCATACACATCTTATAATTTGGCTCCTCATACAGATAATCCTTACAGAATACCAGTACCATGTATTCAGCTTCTTCATTGTATTGAAAATGAGGTATCTGGTGGACTGTCAACTCTTGTGGATGGTTATACTGTTACCGAAGATCTAAAAAATGAATTTAAAGATTATTATGAAATTCTTACTAAGATAAAAGTTAAATTTAAATTTATTGATAAAGAAGTCATATTAGAAGATTGGTCTGAACTTATTAAGTTAGATGAAAAAGGAGAGTTTAAGCAAGTGAGATTTAGTCCAAGATTAGATTATGTGCCAATATTAAATAAAGAAAATTTAGATTTATATTATAAAGCAAGGAACAAACTTTCAGAATTTTATAATTCAGATAAATATAGGATAGAATTTAAATTGAATCCTGGCGACTTGTTAATGATGGATAATTATAGATTACTTCATGGTAGAACTAGTTTCGATTCAAATGAAGGAAATAGATTCCTTCAAGGGTGCTACATTGATTATGATAGTACTGAGGGAAAAATTAGACATCTTAAAAGAAAATTTAATATCTAACTTATCCAAGATTTTGCATAAATGGAATATATTCTAGTAGGTAATACCCTAAAGCTTGAAGTTGATTTGTAATCATTAATACTCCAGTAATCAAAAGGAGAGAACCACCTGTTTTATTTATAACATTCATTTTTGTTTTTAAATTTTTAGAAAAAATCATAAATTTCTGAATTAAATATCCCGATAAAATAAAAGGTAACGCAAGACCTAATGAATAAAATGATAAAAGTAAAATTCCTTTATTTATGCTTTCCTCTGTAGATGCAATTGCCAATATTGATCCAAGAATAGGTCCAATGCAAGGTGTCCAACCAAAACCAAATGCCATACCAACTAAAATTGAGCTAAATACACCTGATTTTTTATCTGCTTGGAACCTTTTCTCATAATTTAAAAACTTTAAATTAATCAAGCCTATTATTTGAAGTGAAAAAATTATTATAATTGTACCAGCTACAATTCTGAGAGTGTTTGAGTTATCTAAGACTAATGATCCTAAAAATGTTGCTGTTGCTCCAAAACTAATAAAAACAATTGAAAATCCAACCGTAAAAAGAACTATTGGAAATAAATTTATACTCTTTTTTTCTAGAAGTTCGTTTAAAGTTGAGCCAGATATATATGAAATATATCCTGGAATAAGTGGTAATACGCAAGGGGATAAAAAACTTATCAAACCTGCGCTAAATGCAAGAAATATTTCGATCATTATCCTGTATTTTTAATCGCTGCAGAAATTCCTGCAATAGATGTCATCATCGCATCATCAAGTAACTTTTTGCTTTTTTTATCTAATTTCTTTTGTTTTTGCTTTTTCATCACGGTTACTTGTAAAACATTGAGTATTTCTGAGTAGATATTTCTAATAATTGCAGGTCCCCGGAAAGCTTTTCTTTGTTTAAGTATTTCTCTAGGAGTAATATCATGATTTAATTTTTTTACTGCATTAAACTGATATCTTAGTTTATCACCTACTCTAACTAATTTTTGGTCTGCTAAATTTTTTTCATAAATTTTTGAAATTTCAGGATCAACTTTTGATAAGACCATGTCTAATAAATCCATTGTAGAATTAAAATACGGCCAATTTTTTTCCATATCTGTTAAAGTTTTTTTAAATTTTTTAATTGATGAGTACCTTAAAGCTTCAGCGGTTCCTAACCAGGCAGGCAACATCAGTCTTATTTGTGTCCAAGCGAAAACCCATGGTATGGCTCTTAAACTATTAATGTTATCTACATTCTTTCTTTTGGATGGTCTTGATCCTATCGATAACTTACCAAGAGCCATATGTGGCGTAACGGTTTTAAAATATCTGATGAAGTCAGAGGTTTGATTAATATTTTTTCTATAAGAACTAGTTGAGACATTTGACATGTTTTGAATAAGATTTCTCCATTCTTTTTTTGGATTTGGAGGTGGATTTAGAGTTGCTTCCATGACAGAGCCAATATAACTACACAGGTTATACTTTGCTAATGGCTCATATCCGTATTTTTGTTGTATTACTTCACCTTGGTCTGTAATTCTTATTTTTCCGTTAACAGAATAAGGTGGCTGCGATCTTAAAGTTGCTTGAATAGGTCCTCCTCCTCTACCAGCAGAACCACCTCTACCATGAAAAAATGTAACGTTAATTTTATATTTTTTTGCTAATTTAATAATTTCTTCTTGTAATTTATATTGATGCCAACTAGCTGATAATTTACCTGCATCTTTACTAGAGTCTGAATACCCAATCATAATTTCTTGCTTATTTAGTATGTATTTTCTGTACCATTTTAATGAGAATAATTTTTCCATTATTTTTTTACCATTTTTCAAATCATCTAAAGTCTCAAATAAAGGAACTACTCTTAACTTGCTTTTGATATTAGCCTCTTTTTGCAAATGCATTACAGATAAAATATCTGAGGCAGATGAAGTCATTGATATAACGTACGCTCCTAAACACTCTTTTGGTTGACTAGACAAAGCTTTAAAAGTTGACCAAACTTCTTTATTTTCCTTATTTTTAAAAATAAATTTATTAATTGAATTTTTACCTCTAATTTTATCTGATAAATACTTTATTTTTTCTGTCTCACTCCAAGAATTATAATTTCGCCTAGATTTTCTTTTTATAAATTCATTCAGTAATTGTGAATGTCTAGATGACTCTTGTCTTATATCCAGTCTTGCAAGATTGATTCCAAAACATTTTGCTCTTCTCATTAAATCAAGTAAATCACCACTAGCTATATTTTCGTTCTGATTTTGCTCTAAAGACTCTCTTACAACTCTTAAGGGTTTTAAAATTTCTTCTCTTTCAGAAAGTAATATTTTTTCATTTAATGGTTTGCCATAATTAAGATGTTGTTCTATTTCTCTATGGGTTGTTCTTAGTTTATCTCTTAATGGTCTTAAATAAACTCTATATGGCTCAAAGGTTTTTCCTGTAGCTTTTAATATTTTATTTGAGCATTTTTCCATAGAGTAAGATCTAATTAATTTAGTTAAAGACTTTTCATAAAGTTTAGCAGCTTCCCATCTTGATAAAAGAATAACTCTTTTGGTAACCTCGGAAGTTACAAAAGGATTCCCATCTCTGTCGCCTCCCATCCAAGACCCAAATTCAATTGGATTAAAATTTTTTGGAAGTCCTTTGCCCATATTTTTTTCAAAAATTTGATTTAATCTTCTGTAAACTTTAGGTATTGTATCCCATAAACTATCCTCAATAATTGCTAATCCCCATCTAGCCTCTTCTGGAGGAGTAGGTCTAGATCTTTTAATTTCATCTGTATTCCAAATGATTGTAATTTCATCGTATAGTTTTTTATCTAAAATTTTTAATTTTGATGGATAATTATTTAGAAGAATTCTTTGCTCAAGAATTTCTGTTAATGTATGATATTTTTGAATCAAAGTTCTTCTTTTAACTTCAGTAGGATGAGCTGTTAAAACTATTCCAATATTTAAACTTTTTGCAATATTATAAATTTTATTATTTGAAATTTTTTTATTTTTAAAAAAATTTTCAAAAATTTCTTCTATAAATATATTTTGGAATTTTTTATTTGATTTTATATTTTCATATTGATCTAAAGTTCTAGATGCATCTATTGACTCTGCTAAATTATAAAAATTCATGAAATGATTAAATGCTCTTGTTAATTTAAATAAAGACTGTGGGCTAAGTTTATTAACTTCTCTTAGAATTTTCTTAAATGGTTCTTTCCTACTTTTATTTGCAACATTTGCCTTTGACAAAAGTCTAATTTTTTCAACTAAGTTAAAAAAGTTAGAGCCCTCCTGTTTTTTTATTACTTTACCAAGAATATTGCCCAAATGTCTAACGTCATCCCTAAGTGATTTGGTTGGAATTCTTTCGTAATAAAGATCTCGTTTTAACATGATTAAAATTAAATTTTTTTTGATTTATACCTTTCGTATTTGTTTCTATTTTAAATAAACTTCCTGAGAATTTAAATTTTTTAATTTCACTTTTTTTCATACCTTTTAAGGCTGAAGTTACAAATAATTCTGAGTTATTTTTACCACCAAATGCACAGTTTGTTATATTTTTTGCGGGTAATTTTACTTTATGTAGTATTTTTCCAGATTTACTAAAAATTGAAATACATGCTCCGTGAAAATGACAAACCCAAAGATTTTTATTTTTGTCTAAAGTCATTCCATCAGGTACACCTTGATTCTTTGTAAATTTTTTAAATACAATTTTTTTGGTAATATTTAAATTTTTATTTATTTTAATTTTATAAATAGTTTTTTTCCTACTATCTGTATGATAAAAATTATTGCTATCTATAAATGCTGGACCGTTTGTTATGTAATAAGTGGTATCAACTTTTTTTAAATTTAATTTTTTATCAAGGCAATATAATGATCCATTTGTCAAATTTCTTTCAGGATTATCCATAGTACCAAACCATAATCTACCTGATGGGTCTGTCTTACCATCATTAATACGATTTGTTTTAATGTCTTTTTCTATATAAATTGACTTTAAAATTTTTTTCGTTTTTAAGTTTAAAATTCTTAACTCACCCTGAAGACCTAATATAAAAATGTTATTTTTAATATGTGCTAGAAAACCTATCTCTTTATTAATTTTAATTATTTTTCTTTTATTATTTTTTATATTTAAGATATTTATTCTTTTTTTTTTTATATCAGTAAAATAAATCGATTTATGTTCTTTTACCCATAATGTTCCCTCACCTAATATACATTTAGCGTTCCACAAAACTTCAGGTTTTGAGGTTTTTATTTTAACCATTGTATTCGTATTTTTTAATGAAATCTTTATTTGGATTAATTCCAATCCCTATATTTTCTAATGGAGATGCGAACCCATTTTTATTTTTAACTTGATCTAAAATTGAAAATTTTTCCTCTGCTAAATCAGTTATGAAAATATTTTTTTCTGTTGTATCAAACTCTAACATAGACTTTGTTGGAAATAGTCCACCTGGCATATCGGGTAATGTTGTTAGCAAATGAAGATTAACCGCCACACTTAAAGCTGAACCCCATACATGATTTACTATTGGAATAAAATTAGACTGTGCTAACGCTGATACTTTTAAATATTCAGTAATTCCACCTAAACCACAAACCTCAGGTTGAGCTATATCAATACAATTATTTTTTATAAGTTGGTTCCAACCATATTTTGTAAACTCAGCCTCACCTCCAGCAATATTAGTTTTTAATTTTTCTTTAAGTTCTTTGTAGCTATCATAATCTTCTGGAGCAACAGGTTCTTCAAACCAGTAAATATTCATTTCATCTAATCCTCTTCCAACATATAATGCATCATTTTTATTATAAGCATGATTTGCATCCACCATGAGTTTAAATTCAGATCCAATTGTATCTCTTACAGCGCTAACCAACTTTAAATCTTCTTTAGGACCCATGCCAATTTTCATTTTCATAGCTTTAAAATTCTTTTCTTTTATTTGATTAGCCTCATTTTTGAACAATTCACAAAGTTCATCGACTGTTTTTTTTTGCAACATCATGCCGTACCCATAAACTGGAATTTTATCATTAGTTTTACCTCCTAGTAGTTGATAAAGAGGTAAATTAGATTTTTTTGCCAATATATCCCACAATGCTATGTCAATTCCTGACAATGCTTGAATTGGCATTCCCTTTTGACCACTGTCTCTGAGTAAATTGTATACTTTGTGCCAAATATATTCTTTTTTAAGTGGATCATCTCCTTTTATTAAAGGTTGAATAACTTTTTCTACAATATATTTATTTGCAAGAGCTATATTTCCAGGCCCAAAACACTCTCCCCAGCCTGTGATTCCTTCATCAGTCTCTACTTCAACTAAGTGGGCCGTTCTATGTTTGTAATATTGTTGTGAGTATCCTAGTTCTTTGTCTAACTCATATCTAAGTACATGACTTTTGATTGAGGTTATTTTCACAAATTTTAAACAGCAACTACTTTAGAGTTCTGTTCTCCTAAGTTCTCTATTGATAGTTTCATTTGGTCACCTGCTTTCAGAAATACTTGTGGTTTTCTACCCATTCCAACTCCTGGAGGTGTTCCAGTTGTGATTATATCCCCTGGTTGTAATGACATAAATTTACTTACATAAGATACAATGATATCAACGTTAAAGATCATAGTACTTGTATTTCCCGTTTGCATTCTCTCACCATTTACATCCAACATCATTTTTAAATTATTTATGTCCTTAATTTCATCCTTAGTTACTAGGTAAGGTCCAGTGGGCCCATACGTATCGTGAGATTTGCCTTTAACCCATTGTCCCATTTTCTCAATTTGCCATTCTCTTTCACTAACATCGTTTACTAAACAATATCCTAAAATATGATCTTGTGATTGGTCTTCTGAAATATGTTTAGCCTCTTTTCCTATTACAATTCCAAGTTCAACTTCCCAATCTAGTTTTTTTGATCCTGAAACTATTTCCACATCATCATTAGGACCACACATAGAACTAGTAGCCTTCATAAACATAATTGGTTCTTTTGGAATATCAGCGCCAACTTCAGCAGCATGGTCTGAATAATTAAGCCCTATTGCAACAAACTTTCCCGGGCTTGTAATGCAAGAACCTATTCTTTGATCTGATGAAATTTCTGGAAGGCTTGATGTATCAACAGTTTGAATGTTTGAAATTGTTTCAAAATTTAAATTATGTGGGTTTAAATCACTTACATGTGAGCTAATATCTCTTATTTTTCCATCACCATCTAGTATTGCTGGTTTTTCTTTTCCCTTTTCACCTACTCTTAATAGTTTCATTATTTCTCCTTTATATTTAAATTGTCATTCCACCATCAACAGAAAAAGTATTTCCTGTTGTAAATGTTGATTCATCACTAGCTAAATAAATAGCAAAATCAGCTATTTCTTGTGCAGTTCCTAGTCTTTCCATGGGTTGTCTTGCTATGAAATCTTTTTTTGCCTTAACTGGGTCCGGGCTTTGTTTTACTCTATCTTCCCAAGAAGGAGTGAATACGGTTCCAGGTGCAATTGCATTACATCTAATTTTTTGCTTAACAAAATCAGATGCGATTGATTTTGTTAGTCCAATAATAGCTGCTTTACTTGCTCCATATACAAATCTGTTTGGTAGACCCTTAATACTAGATGCAACAGAGGCAACGTTAATAATACTGCCTCCATTATTATTAATCATTGTTGGTAATGTAGCTTTACACATAAAGTACATAGATTTAATATTAGTATCGAAAGAAAAATCCCAATCTTTCTCCTCACAATCTAAAATTGTTCCATGATGAACAAATCCTACTGCATTAAATAATACATCTATATTTCTAAATGTATTTATGAATTCTTTGATATCTTCATTTTTTGTTGAGTCTAATTTTTTTACTTTAATTTTTGGGTATTCTTTATTTAGTTCACTTAAAGTATTTTCATTAATGTCTGTAGCAGTGACATTGGCACCTTCATTATGAAAAGTTACAGCTGTTGCTTTTCCTATCCCTTGTCCAGCTGCAGTGATGATTACTTCTTTTCCCTCAAGTCTTCCCATTATTTATCCTTTCAATTTCTTTATATAGTGAACTATGATCTGTTTCACCATGTCCATTCTCAACTAGTGATTTATACATTTCTTTAACTAAATTTGAAATAGGTAATTGAGTATTATAATTATTTGCACATTCTAAGATATTATTCATATCTTTTAGCTGACTTGAAGTTTTACCTTTAGGACTAAAATCTTTATCTATCATTCTTTTTCCATGTGTTCTAAGAACTTTACTATCAGCCCAACCTCCAGATAAAGCCTTAATCATTTTATTTGGGTCAGCTCCTGCCTTTTCACAGAGAGTAACTGCTTCAGCAACAGCACCAATAGCTAATCCAACAATAATTTGGTTTGCTAATTTTGAGACCTGGCCACATCCTATTGGGCCAACAAGAGTTGGGTTTCCCATTGATTTTAAAATATCTTTAACTGATTCAAAGACTATCTGTTCTCCCCCAATCATTATAGCAAGAGATGCTTCTTCGGCTCCTATTGTTCCACCTGAAACTGGTGCATCTAAGTAATTAATTTTTCGAGATTTTAAATTTTTTCCGTGATTAACTGCTGTAGTTTGTTTTACAGAGCTCATATCAATTACAGTTGAATTAGGTTTTAAATTATTTAAAAATTCATCGCTACCTATAACTTTATTGACCGCATCATCATTAGTTAACATTGTAATTACCACATGACTTTCTTTAACAAGTTCTCCTATTGAATTTGAAATTTCGGCACCAAAGTGTTTTAGTGGCTCAGCTTTATTTTTAGATCTATTAAATGCTCTAACTTTGTATCCAGCTTTTAGAATGTTTTTTGCCATTGGAAAGCCCATAAGGCCAGTACCAATAAAACCTATATTTTGCATTATTTTCTAGGGACAAAATCGTGGAAGTTTTGCGTCATTGCTTCTGGAAAGAACATAACACAAGCCAAAACAATCAATTGGATTACTATAAATGGTGCAAAACCTCTGAAAATATCAGTTAGTGAAATGTGTGGTGGAGCAACAGATTTTAAATAGAATGCTGCAGGACCAAATGGTGGGCTTAAAAATGAAACTTGCATATTTACACAGAATAGTATTCCAAACCATATGGGATCAAAACCTAGAGCTAGTACTATTGGTAAAAAAACTGGCATTGCTAATAGAACTATTCCAACCCAATCCATGAATGCACCCATTATTAAAAACATTATTTGCATCATAAAAATAAGATACATTGGCTTTAAATCGTAGGCTAAAATTGTTTCAGCAACATAAGTAGGTCCTCCTGCAAGAGAATAAGCTCCTGCTAAAACTGTAGCACCAAAAGTAATTGTTAATATAGTTCCTGAAGCTTTAAAGGTTCTAACAAGTGCATCTTTAAACAAAAACCATGTTAACTCCTTTCTGGCAGCTATTATTATTAGCGTTGCAACTACACCCATACCAGCTGCTTCTGTAATACCAGTCATACCAGAATAAATTGATCCCAAAACAATTATTACAATACCAATTGGTGGTAAAAGACCAGGAAGGTATGACATCTTTTCTTTCAAAGTTAAAGCTGGTTCATCGCTTAATGGTGCAAGATGTGGTTGTAATCTTGTTCTAATAAGAATGTAAGTAATTATTAAACCGGATATCATTAGACCAGGAACGATTGCCTCTTGGAACAACATTGTAATTGAAGTTTCTGTTGTTAAACCATAAATAATTAAAACAATCGATGGTGGGATCATTGTGCCTAAAGAACCTGATGCACAAATAATACCTATCGACATATCTTGATCATATTTCAATCTCAACATCTGAGGCAGTGCAATCAGTCCTAATAAAACTATCTCTCCTCCAATAATTCCGCTCATAGCTGCCATGATTGTTGCCATGATTGCTGTTACTACACCTACTCCACCTCTAGTTTTTCTTAACCAAGCATTTAATGCATCATACAAGTCTCTGGCAATATTCGAGCGTTCCAGTAAGGAGGCCATAAATATAAATAATGGTACAGATAAGAATGAATATGTTACAACAAGAGAATAATATCTTGAAAGCAAAATTCCTAAAGCATGTTCACCTATATATAAAAATACAAGCACTGCTCCCATAAAACCAGAAGCAAAACCCATAGGCACACCTATTGATATCAATGCTAATAGTCCTACTATCAGTATTATCGAAAGTGTCCCTATCTCAAATTCCATTTTATTTTAAATCTTTGGCAGGTTGATACTGTTTTTCTTTAGGATTTTTCCAATCAATAATTAAATTATTTATTGATTGTAGAGCTATAAGAAATATACAAATAAGCGTCAGTGGCTTCATGGTTGCAGGAATGGGTGGATCCCAATAAGTTGCAAATCTCTCCCAATTTATAAATGATCTATATGCATCTTCCATTCCTCCATAAATTACGGCAGCTGCAAAAGTGACAATAATTACAGTACTAATTAGATCAAAAATACGCTGAGTTGGCCTGCTTACATAGTCATATAATAGGACAATTCTGATATGACTTCTAAGTCTTGTAGCATATATTCCGCCAACTAAATAACAAACACCAGCTAACCATAAACATAATTCATTAGCCCATAATGTTGGTTTAAATAGAACATACCTCATAAAAATTTCATACATCATGACAATAACAATTATGGGGATTAAATATTTTATAGTGTGGCTTAAAAATAAACTAATTCTATCAATCCAATTTATTGGAAAATCGTCTTTACTTGCAACCTTCTCATTTTGCTCTTGTAATTGCTTATCTTGTAATTCTTTATCACTCATTGGCAAAAAAAATTTTATAAGAAGGGCCTATTTCAGGCCCTTCTATATTTTGTTAAGTGCTTTTTGTTATAGGATACCGTTAGCTTTCATGTAAGCTTTATGTATCTCTATAAGAGCAGCAGCTTCTGGAGATTTAGTCTTCCATTCTTCCCATGCGCCAAGTGCAGCATTTCTGAACTTAAGTCTATCTTCTCTTGACCAGTCATGAAGAGTAACGCCCATTTCATTCAAAGCTTTTACAGCTTCAGCGTTTTTTCTCTCAACTAAGCTAGTAATAGTTCTTCCTGCTATTTCTATTCCTGCTTTCATTGCACCCTGTTCATGAGGCTTTAACTTGTTCCAAACTTTTGTGTTACAAGCTAAGTGGTCAGCTGGCATAGAGTGGAAACCTGGATATGTAGCATATTTATTTTGCTCATAGTGTCCACCAGCATAGTTTGTAGCTAATGATGAATAGTCAGCACCATCGATTAGACCAGTTTGTAAAGCAGTTGGAACTTCACCAAAGTCCATAACGATTGGCTTAGCTCCTAATGCTGTAAAGATCATACTTTCCATTCCTGGAGGAGATCTAAATTTAAAGTCTTTTAGTGAAGCAACATCTGGAATTGGTCTGCTAGAAATTAAAGACTCATGTCCTGGTATCCACCAACCAATTAATGTCATTCCATATTTATTGTAAAGTGCATCAACAGCTTCTTGAGCTCCTGGGAAATTCAAGAATTCATATTGTTGATATGGGTTATCATATCCACCCATTACATCGCCTGCAAATTGGAAAGCTGCGTTTTTACCAGTTTGGTAACCAGCCCCTGTCATATCACAGTCAATAATTCCAGTTTGTGCAGAGTTAAATACCTCGGCTGACTTACCTGTTACAGATGACGAGTAAAACATTTGTATTTTCAAACTTCCACCAGAAAACATTTCAACGTTTTTAGCAAATTGCGCTGCAACTTCACCATTTGGTGAGCTTGCTGTAAAGTGAGTTTCTATTTTAAGTGTTTTTGCATGAGCAGAACCAAATAAAGCAATAGATACCACAGCAATAGCAGCTGTTAGTTTTGATATTAATTTTAACATTATTTCCTCTCAGTTGTGTTATTAGTTAAATTTAAACACAAAGAGAAAAAGATTTCAAATAAAAGAGAGAATTTATATATTTGTAAAATATATAATTTTGAATATTACAACTTTTAGTCGAATATTAAACCACTTCTGAAAGTAATGGTTTATTTGAGAAAAAACACTTTAAATTATTAACTGCTAGCATGCTCATAGCTAATCGAGTTTCATGTGTCGCACTACCAACATGAGGTAAGACAAAACAATTATCTAATTCTAAATATCTTTTATCTAGATTTGGTTCATTATTAAATACGTCAAGTCCAGCACCATAAATTTTTTTGTTTTTCAAAGCCTCTATTAATGCATCGTCATCTACGGTTGAGCCTCTTGATGTATTTATGAATACTGAATTTTTTGGAAATAATTTCAATGTTTCTGAATTAATTATATTTTTGGTTTCAGGAGTAGCGGGTGTATGTAAACTTATATAATCACAATTAGGTAGCATAGATTTTAAATCTGAATAATAGGTAGCATCTTTTTCAAAATCTTTAGGTAATTTGTTTCTATTGAAATAAATTACTTTCATTTTAAAAGCTCTTGCTCTCTCAGCTACGATCTGACCAATTCTTCCCATTCCTATTATACCTAAAGTTTTTCCTGTAATTTCATTACCCACCATTAATTTTGTAATATCAGGTTTATGATCTTTCCAAGTATTTGTTTTTACTAAATTGTAAGCTTCTCCAATTCTTCTTGAAGATGCTAAAATTAGTAGAATAGTTATTTCCGCTACAGCATCATTTAATACATTCGGTGTATTCGATACTTTTATATTTTTTTCCTTAGCTGATTGAGTATTTATATTATCATATCCAACTCCAACATGACCAATTACTTTCAACCTCCCTGTCAAACTATCAAAGAAATTCTTATCTAATTTGTCAAAACTTGTTGAAATTAATCCATCATAATTATTTACAAGTTTAATTAATTCCTCATACGGGTAAGGTTTGTCCTTCAAATTTAAAGTAACATCGAATTCTTGTTTTAATATTTCCTCTGCTCCATCAGAGATTTTTCTAGAAACTAGTATTTTTGGTTTCATCTAATGGGAGTTTCTTAAAATACCCTTAGTTTTAGTAATATCTAAATATTGATCTCTTGACATTATACATGCACCATCTTCGAGTTGGCCAACATTTGATCTAGAAATTTCTTGCCAAGGAGTTTGGTTAGTAAGTTTTTTTATTTTTTTCTTTTTTCTTCTTTTTATAAATTCTAATTTTGTTATTTGAAGGTCTACTCTTCTTTTATTTAAATCTATTGTCATTTTATCACCAGTCTTAACAATTGCTAAATCTCCACCTACTGCAGATTCTGGTGATACATGAAGTATTGATGGACTTTCTGAGGTACCGCTCTGTCTACCGTCACCAAGGGTTGGTAAAGCATTTATGCCCTTTTTTAATAATCTATCTGGTGGTTGCATGTTCACCACTTCAGCAGACCCTGGATATCCAACAGGTCCACATCCTCTTATTATTAAGATTGAATTTTCGTCAATCTTTAACTTTTTGCTATTTATTCTATTATGATAATCTTCAGGACCTTCAAAAACTACAGCTTTACCTTTAAAGACATTTGGATGTTTAGGATTTGACAAATATCTTTCCCTAAATTCTTTGCTAATAACTGAAGTTTTCATGATTGCTGATGAAAAGAAATTACCTTTCATAACTAAAAAACCAGCCTTATCAGTTAAATTATCTTTGAAAGTTTTTATTACATCTCTATCGACATTGATTTTTTTTCTTAAGTTTTGAGCAACTGTTTTTCCTGTTACAGTTATTAAGTTTTGGTGGATTTTTTTATGCTTCATTAATTCTTTCATGATTGCAGGTATACCGCCTGCTCTGTAAAAACCTTCCATTAAATGCTCTCCAGCAGGTTGGCAGTTCGCCAATAAAGGAATTTTATGTCCTAATTTTTGCCAATTAGATAAATCAAATTTTACACCCATGTGTTTCGCAATTGCAATTAGATGAGTAGTACAATTGCTTGATGCACCTATAGCACTAGCAACCACAACTGCATTTTCAAAAGCTTTCTTTGTCATTATTTTAGAGGGTGTAAGATCTTCATGGACCATATTCACAATTCTCGATCCTGTCTCAAAAGAAATTTGTTCTCTTTCTCGATAAGGTGCCGGTATCACAGCACATCCAGGTAAAGACATTCCCAATGCTTCCGCCACTGAATTCATTGATGAGGCAGTTCCCATTGTATTACAATGACCAGGACTTGGTGAAGATGCAGCTGCCATATCCATAAATTCCTCGTAATTAATTTCTCCTTTAGCATGTAATCTTCTTGCCTCCCAAATAATGGTTCCTGCTCCAGCTTTTTTGCCCTTGTAATTTCCATCAAGCATTGGGCCACCAGATAAAACAATTGCTGGAATATTTACAGTAGCAGCTGCCATTAAAGCTGCTGGAGTAGTTTTGTCACAACCAGTTGTAAGTATTACTCCATCTATTGGATAACCGTAAAGAACTTCAACCAATGATAAGTAAGATAAATTTCGATCCAACATTGCAGTAGGCTTTTTTCCAGTTTCTTGGATTGGGTGAGTAGGAAATTCCATCGGAATACCGCCTGCTCTTCTAATTCCATCCTTTATTCTTTTGCTCAAAGATAAAAAATGTCTATTGCATGGTGACAAATCACTACCTGACTGTGCAATACCTATTATTGGATTGCCTGATTGAAGTTCTTCTCTTGTAAGTCCATAATTTAGATATCTTTCTAAATACATGGCTGTCATTCCTGGATCTTTAGGATCATCAAACCATTGTTTGCTTCTTAAATTCTTTTTTTTCATCAAATTATAAATATTTTATTTAAATTAAATTAATTTATAATGTTTTATAAAACTTATATTAAAAAATGAATAGTCTAATTGTTCTAAATAAAAATGACAATGTTGGTGTAAGTCAATTCATTATGCCAGAAAAAACAAAAATTAATGGACAGGATATTAGTACTATTGATCCAATACCTTTTGGACATAAAGTTTGTTTAAAACCAATAAAAAAAGGTGATCCAATAATCAAATATGACCAAATAATAGGATTTGCCTCTAAAAATATAAGCGCAGGCGAGCATGTTCACACGCATAATTTAGAATTCAAAGAATTTGAAAGAGCCTTTAAAGTAAATAATAAAAAAACAATTGTTGATGAAAATGCAGATACTTTTTTCAACGGAATTTTGAGAGAAAATGGCCAAGTTGCTACAAGAAACTATATTGGAATTGTAAGTACAGTTAATTGTTCAGCAACTGTAACAAAGATGATTGTTGAAAAGATAAAATATTCAAACATTTTAAATGATTACCCTAATATAGATGGAATCGTTCCAATTACGCATTCTACTGGATGTGGCATGAATACAGTTAGTGAAGGAATGCAAATGTTTCAAAGAACAATTGATGGTTTTAAAAATCATCCAAATTTTTCACATGTTTTTGTCATTGGCTTAGGTTGCGAATGCGCACAAGTAAGTTTATTTGATGAGTCTGTCAAAAAACATAATAGGATACATTTTTTAACAATTCAGGATGAAGGTGGCACAAAAAAAATTGTAGAGAAAGTCTTATCTCAAATTAAAAATCTGTTATCGGAAGCTAATGATATTAAAAGAACTCCAGAGTCAGTTAGTCATTTAACTTTAGCTCTTCAATGTGGTGGCTCAGATGGATATTCGGGTATAACTGCAAATCCAGCTTTGGGTGTAGCAGCTGATATGTTGGTAAAAAAAGGGGGAAGTTCTATATTATCAGAAACTCCTGAGATTTATGGTGCAGAACACCTTTTAATTAATAGAGCAAACAGCCAAGAAACAGCAGATAAACTTATGAAAAGATTAGAATGGTGGAAGCATTATACTTCAATAAACAATAGTACAATGGACAACAATCCAGCACCAGGAAATAAAAGAGGTGGCTTAACTACAATTCTTGAAAAATCTCTTGGTGCTGTTGCAAAGGGCGGTAAATCAATTTTAGAAGATGTATTGGAATATGCAGAGCCATTGAAGAATAAGGGCTTTAATTTTATGGATTCTCCTGGCTATGATCCAGTTTCTGTGACAGGTCAAGTTGCTTCCGGCGCAAATGTTATATGTTTTACTACAGGTAGAGGTTCTTGCTTTGGATGTAAACCAGTACCAAGTTTAAAATTGTCAACCAATTCTGCAATGTATGAAAAAATGGAAGAAGATATGGATATTAATTGTGGAACAATAGCTGAAGGAAAAGAAGATATTGAAAAAGTTGGAAGTAAGATATTTGATCTTGTTGTAAATACGGCTTCAGGAAATAAATCAAAAAGTGAAATTAATGGCTACGGTGATGAGGAATTTAATCCTTGGCAAGTTGGCGTTGTAATGTAGCTTTTGATTGATTAATAAACACCTCCAATGTCTAAAAATCCAAAAGCTTCCTTGTTTAAAGTAATTTTTCTATCTGCTTCAGGTTTTTTTTTATTTGTTTGCATGGACTCTACAGCAAAATATTTAGGAAGTGTTATGCCTGTTACTCAAGCAGTATGGGGTAGATTTTTTTTCCATTTTATTGCACTTTGTATTTATTTTTTACTTTTTAAGCCAAAACTAAATTTAACAAGAAACTTTAAAATTCAAATTGTTAGATCTTTATTAATGGTGACAGCAACATTCTTTATGTTTAACTCATTACAAAGATTTGATTTAGTTGATATATACGTGGTTTTTTTTAGTGCACCATTAATTGTATCATTATTATCAGCATACTTTTTAAAAGATATTTTATCTCCCAAAGGTATAATTTTAATGCTGCTAAGTTTTGGGTCAATTATTTACGCTTTAGGTCCTAGTATGAAAATATTAACACCTGAGCTAATCTTTCCAATAGTTCCTCCATTATGTTGGGCACTTTATCAATTCTTTACCAAACTTATTTCTGGGAACAATGAGCCTTTTTCAGCGGTTTTTTATACCGCTGTTACTGGTGCTTTAATTTTTACTATTTATATTTCTTTTAATTGGACATCAATTGAGAATAATTTTTATTGGATAGGATTAGTAGCAATGGGTATTTTTGGTTTCATAAGTCACTTTATAATTATTTACGCGATTCAATTATCAAATTTATCTTTTGTAACTAACTTTCAATATTCACAGTTATTATGGTCAACCATAATTAATTTTTTAATTTTTGGTGTACCTGCAGATACAAGTAAAATAATAGGTCTTATAGGTATTATAATTTTTGGAGTTATGTTTATTAGAGTTGAAGGATCAAAAAAGGTCAAAAAAGTTAGTTAATTTTTATTTTTTTTCCTGATTTTGAACTTTTATTTATTGCATCAAAAATAATAAGAGAGTTTAGACCATCATTACCTGTCACTTTGGGTTTTTCTTTTTTTATTACCACTTTAGATAAATGATCAATTTGATTAATTAAAGTTTCATTACTCTTTTGAACATTTATTTTATTATTATGAATTCTATTCCACCAACTTCTTTCTTTTTGATAATACCAATATTTTAAATTCGGAAATTGAACCGAGCCTTTTGTTCCTCCTATAAAATAAGATGATTGATCAGTTATTGGATAAGCAGGATTTTCACCAGCGGTTAACTCATAACTCCAGGGAGAAGCAATAGTGTCAGATATATTTAAAGTACATAAAGCACCAGACTTAAAAAATAGATTTACAGAAGCTGTATCTTCAACCTTGTATTTTCTTATACTATTTGATTTAAAAGCCTGAACATATTTTACTGGGCCAAGTAAATAACAAATCATATCAATATCATGAACTAAATTAATACCTAATGGACCTCCACCGTCACTTATTCTCCATTTTTCATTAAAATAATTTTTGTGTTTATAAAGCCAACATAAAATATTTGCAGATACAATTTTGCCAAGTTTTTTACCATCTATTATTTTTTTTACTTTATTAACGATAGAATTATGTCGTCTATGATATCCTATTAATAAAGATGTTTTGTTTTTATTTGCACTACTTATAATTTTTTTTGCTGATTTAATATTATCTGAAATAGGTTTTTCTAACAAAACAGGTATTTTTGAATTTAAAAATTGTACAGTATCCGTTTCATGTAAAACATTTGGAGTTGCAACTACAACGGCATCAGGCTTATCACTTTCTAATAGTATTTTAGTGTTTTTATATAGTGGAACTTTGAATTTTTTCGCTAATTCATTGCCTGTTTTTTTTATTTCTACAATTGAGTGAAGAGAAGCATTTTTAGATCTTTGGATTGCTTTAATATGCTGCAATCCCATTAAACCAATTCCGATAACTGAGATTTTTACTTTTTTTGGCACAAATCTATATCTTAGGTGATACCAGCATCTATAATAAAGTTCTGTTTGGTGCATCCTGAAGACACATCAGAAGAGAGATGAACAACTAAACTAGCTACATCAGCTGGTTTTAATTGCCTTTTTAAACATTGTTTATCAAGAATAAACTTTTTATATTTAGGTGTTAACCAATGCTTTATTTGGCGTTCAGTAGCAATTGATCCTGGAGTAACAGAGTTGCACCTAATATTGTATTTACCAAATTCTCTTGCAAAAGATCTAGTTAAACCAATAACAGCTGATTTTGCTGTTTCGTAAGCAACCTTGTCACCTTCTCCTAACATCCAAGAAACTGAACTCAAATTTATAATAGCTCCACCTTTTTTTTGAATCATTCCTCTTAAAACAGCTTTAATTGTAAAGAAAAAATGTTTTAAGTTTACATCCATTCTATTGTTCCAATATTTTTCATCTACCTGTTTAGTTGAATGCCTATCATCATTAGCTGCATTATTTATTAAAATATCAATAGGCCCTTTTGATTTTATTATTTTTTTAATTATATTTTCTAATTTTTTAATTTTTAAAAGATTACATTCAATAAAGTGTGGAGCTTTAATTTTTTTTTTTTTTAAATTTGAAATTAATTTTTTGGATTCTTTTATATTTATATCCACAAAATAAACTTCGCATTCTTGCTCACAAAAATGCTCTACTATAGAAGCGCCTATTCCAGATCCTCCTCCTGTAATAAAAACTCTTTTATTTTTAAGATCAAAATATTTTACTTTCATTTAAATCCTTTCCTCCGTTTTAGCATCAAATAATGAAATTTGTGTTAAATCAAAATATAATTTCGTGTTTTTTGATAATTCAATTTTTATTGTAGAAGGAAATTTAGCTAACACTTCTTGATTTTCATAATCAAATGTCATTATTTGCTCATGACCAATATACTCACTTAAGTCAGCTCTTAGATTAATTTCAAAATCTCCCTCATTAGATTTTTTGGAGAATATATGCTCTGGTCTAATACCAAAATAAACTTCTTTGTTTTCTAAATTAGATTTTTCTTTAAAATCATATCCATTTATTGGAATTTCAAAATTTGAGCTATTGGCAACAAATGAAATTTGATTTGAACTTTGTTTTAGATTACCTTTAATCAAATTCATTGATGGTGAGCCAATAAAATCTGCCACAAATGTATTGCTAGGCTTGTTGTAAATATTTTCTGGCGTATCATTTTGTTGGATTACACCATGATTCATTATTGCAATATTGGTACCTAAACTCATAGCCTCAGTTTGGTCATGAGTAACATAAACTACAGTTGTTTTAAGCTGTTGATGAAGTTTTTTAATCTCTCTTCTCATTTCAACTCTTAATTTTGCATCCAAATTAGATAATGGTTCATCAAATAAAAATATTCTAGGCTCCCTTACTAATGCTCTTCCAATAGCAACACGTTGTCTTTGACCTCCTGAAAGTTGCGAAGGTTTCCTTTCTAGTAAAGCATCTACTTGCAAAAATTTTGAAACTTTTTGTAACTGTTCCTCTATTTTTTTTTTTGATACTTTGGCTTGTTTAAGGCCAAATATCATATTTTCTCTGACATTCATGGATGGATACAAAGCATAGGACTGAAATACCATTGCAATATTTCGGTCTTTTGGTTCTACTTTGCTTACATTGTAATCATCTATATAAACGTTCCCCTCATTTATTGTTTCTAAACCAGCTATAATATTTAATAACGTTGATTTTCCACAGCCCGAAGGACCTAAAAGTACTAAGAAATTTCCTTCGTCTATTTCTAAATTAATTTTTCTTAAAACTTCTGTTGTTCCAAAATTTTTTGATAATTCATCAATTTTTAACGTTTTCATCTTTATCCTTTCACTGCTCCTGAAGTTAATCCTCTAATAAAATATTTACCTGCTAATACGTAAACAATAAGTGTAGGAACACCTGCAATTATTGCTGAAGCCATATCTACATTATATTCCTTAACACTTGTACTTGATAAAACCATATTATTTAATGCAACTTGAATTGGTGCGGCCTCTCCAAATGAAAAAGTTGATCCGAATAAAAAGTCATTCCATATTTGAGTAAATTGCCAAATAACTGTTACTACTATAATTGGTGCTGATATAGGAAGCAAAATTTTGAAAAATATTTTAAAAAAACCAGCTCCATCTATTCTTGCAGCTTTTACTAATTCTGTTGGAACAGAAATATAATAATTTCTAAAAAATAAAGTTGTAAATGGAATTCCGTAAACTGTGTGGACTAACACAAGTCCAATTACTGAGTTCGATATTCCTAAAACTCCAAGAGTTCTAGCCATCGGTAATAAGATTGCTTGGAATGGAATGAAACATCCAAATAATAAAAAAAGAAATACCCATTGATCTCCTTTAAATCTCCATTTTGTTAAAACATATCCTGTCATTGCTCCAATAAATGTTGAAAAGAATACAGCTGGAACAACCATCTTAATTGAATTCCAAAAGTATGGTTTTAAAAATGTATCACCAGCACCATATCCTCTACCTCCCCAAGCAACAGCCCAAGAGTCAAAGTTTAATCCACTTGGCCAGGTTAATAATGTACCTTGGCGAATTTCCTCCATTGTTTTTAATGAAGTTACAATCATTACGTATAATGGAAATATAAAATACAAAGCAAAAAGTATAAGTACTAAGTATAAAAACCATCTTAAGAACATGTTTGTATATTTAGATCTCTGCTCAAGTTGCTTATAAGAAGTGTGTATCTTATCTTGCATTTTCTCTCCTCAACTCAGAATATAAGTATGGTATTATTACCGCTGCTACCGCCATAAACATCATCATTGCACTTGCAGCTGATAAACCAACTTGACTTTTATGAAAAGCAGTTTGAGTCATATATAATGCAGGCATAGTTGTGGATATTCCTGGACCACCCTGTGTTAACGCAACTATTAAATCATAACTTTTAATTGATATATGAACTAAAATTACAAAACTTGTAAAAAATACTGGTCTCATCATTGGAAGTAATATTTTCCAATAAACTGTGAACAGATTTGCTCCATCTATTTTAGCTGCTTTAACAATTTCATCTTCAACTGATCTCAATCCAGCTAAAAATAATGCCATTACAAAACCAGCAGATTGCCAGACACCCGCAATTACAATAGTATAAATGGCCATTTCCCGATTAACCAACCAATCAAATGTAAAGTTTTCAAATCCCCAATCAATAAACATTTTTTGGATACCAAGAGTTGGATTTAAAATCCATTTCCATGCGGTACCTGTTACAATGAAAGATAAAGCCATAGGGTATAGGTAAATTGTTCTTAAAACACCCTCTGCTCTAATTTTTTGATCCAAAAATATTGCAAGAATAATTCCAATTACCACACAGAAGATTAAAAATAATGCAGTAAAAATAAGTAAATTATCTACAGCTATTAGCCACTTTCTTGACCCCCAAAGTTTAACATACTGGCCAACGCCCCATAATTCATATTTGGGTAAAATTTTTGAATTAGTAAAAGATATATATAAAGTCCAAAGCACAAAACCATATACAAACCAACCAATTAATCCAACAGCAGGCGCCATTACAATTTTTGGTAAGTTTTTTTCCAACCACTTGAACATTATAAATATTTTTAATTTTGATTAAAAAAAAAGGCCACCTAAAAATTAGGTGGCCTCAATTTTTATTTTTTACATATTATCTAATACAGAGTCAGCTAAAGCATTTGCAGCATCAACAGATGACATATCAGAATTAAAGTGTTCTGTTATTACATCTTGAAGTGCAGCTTTCATAGTATTGCCTTGAGCCATTCCATGAGCAAAACTTGGTACTAAACCACCACTAGCACCTGCAGTTTTAATGTCAGAATTTGAGGTTTTTGCACATTTATCAAATTCATCCATAGAAACATCTAATCTTGCTGGAATTGATCCTTTGTATAGGTTAAAAACTTTTTGGAAGTTTTTACCCATCATTAACTTAGCTAATAATTTTTGACCTTCTTGTTTTTCTGGATCACTAGTTTTGTAGAATATGAAACTATCAACATTGTATAAGTATCCATTATTAGAAGGTGTTGGAGCACAATAGTAATCTACACCTGGAACTTTTCCAGCAGCTGTAAATTCACCTTTTGCCCAATCTCCCATAATTTGAAAACCTGCTTTACCTTCAATAACCATTCCAGTCGCAACGTTCCAATCTCTTCCTGGGCTACCTTCATCTGTGAAGCCTTGAAGTTTTCTCATTTGATCAAAAACTTTAACAGTTGTTTCACTTCTTAAACAAGTTTCTTTAAGATCAACATAGCAGTTTTTATAATAGTTGTTTCCACCGATACCCATAGCAACTGCTTCAAATACTGTTGCATCTTGCCAAGCTTGACCACCATGTGCAAATGGAATTACACCAGCTGCTTGTAGTTTTTCTGCTGCTGCATTTAATTCATCCCATGATGTTGGAACCGAAATTCCATTAGCATCGAATACTGCCTTGTTTGCCCACATCCAGTCAATTCTATGAATATTTACTGGAGCTGCACAATATGGACCGCTATTATTTTGACATTTGTGAACTGCTGCAATCATTGGATCTAATAAATTATCCCAACCTTCTGACTGTGCAATTGGATCAATATTATAAGGAGCAACTACACCTTCTTGATCGTATTCTTGAATTGTTGGTCCTTTAATTTGAGAAGCTGACGGAGGATCTCCTGCAACTATTCTTGCTTTTAAAGCAACATTAGCAGCATCTCCACCACCACCTGTTACTGGCATATCTAGCCACTCACCACCGTTAGCAGCGAAATCATCTTTTAATACTTTAAGAGCAGCAGCTTCACCACCTGATGTCCACCAGTGCAAAACCTCAATTTTTGGTCCAGCAATAGAAGAAGTAGATGTGAATGCAAATGCTATTAAAGCAATTAACATTTTTTTCATATATTTCCCTCTTATTTGTTAAATTAAGTAAACTTAAAAAAATCAAGTATAGATTGTTTTAGGGTTAGTCTACAATAAAAAAAATTACAACCCAGAATTGATTCAAAAAATTTAATAAATTTTATAAGCACTGAGATTTAAAGGAATTTTATTATAAATTTTTTTTAAATTCTAAATTGTATTTTAATAAATAGATTTCCTACCCAACCTAGCCGCACCCCTAACACCACTAGCATCTCCATATTTTGGTTTAAGAAAAACACCTTCATATTCTCTTCCAGTTACAAATTTTCTTACAATTGTTTCAATTTCACTCAAAAAATCAATTTCGTTTGAAACTCCTCCACCAAAAACAAAACAATCTGGATCAAGAATATTAATTATATTTGCTAATGACATTGCTAAATTTACTTTAAAGTTATCTATTAAATTTTCTGCATCTAAATCATGTTTTCTATACAGCTCAAAGATCTCATTAGTTTTTAAATTTTTTTTATATTGTTTATTAAATTTTTTAGCTAAACTTAAACCTGAAATAAAACTCTCAATCTCTCCTTCTCTCAAGTTTGTAGATTGAAAATTTTCTTTTTTTGCTATTAAATGAGTAATTTGATTGTGACCCCACTCTCCTGCTACACCATTTGGGCCGGTAACAATTTTTTTATCAATTACCAAACCTCCACCTGCACCTGAACCGAGTATTATACCATAAACTATTTTATAATGTTTCCCAGATCCATCAATAGCTTCTGATAAAGCAAAGGAGTTTGCATCATTTTCACAAAACACTTCCTTACCTAGTATTTTTCTTAGATCTTTTTGAAATGGTTTTTTTTCTAACCAGAGACAATTTGGTGCATTTTTAACTAATCCTGTTTGAGGAGAATGAATTCCAGGATGACAAACACCTATAGGTAATTCTCTTTTTAATTTTTTTTCTAATTTATCACTTATCTCTTTTATTGTCTTAATTATCTTTATGTAATCTTTGGGACAATCAGTTCTTTCACGATTACTTTCGTTGCCATTTTCATCAAGAACCACACTCTCAATTTTTGTTGCTCCAACATCTATACCTATCTGCATAAATTAATAAGTTGCTCTGCCACCACTTAAATCAAATACTGCAGCTGTTGAAAAAGAGTTTTCCTCACTTGATAACCAAGTAACTAAAGATGCCAATTCATCTACTTTTGCAAATTTATTTCTAGGAATTTTGGATAACATGTAATTGATATGCTCTTCAGTCATTTGATCAAAAATTCGCGTTTTTGCAGCTGCTGGTGTAACGCAATTTACTGCAATATTTTTTAGCGCTAATTCTTTTCCTAATGATTTAGTTAATCCAATTACTCCTGCTTTTGATGTACTGTAAGCACTCGCATTAGGATTGCCTTCTTTTCCAGCAATTGAGGCAATATTTACAATTCTTCCATAATTATTCTTTATCATGTATGGGGTTACCGCTTTACAGCAATAAAATACTGCATTTAGATTTAAGTCTATTACCTTTTTCCATTCTTCAAGTGGGTAATCAACCACTGTAGTATTTTTTCCTGCAACTCCTGCATTGTTAATAAAAATATCGATTTTTTTATGTGTTTTTTCAATTTCGGTTAAATTTTTTTCGATACTTTCATAATTTCCAACATCAACAATCTGATATGAGACTTTATCAGAATTAATTTTGCTAATTGCCGTTTTAATCGCTTCTTCATCTATATCCCAAATTACTACACTTGCTCCAGATTCTATAAACCTTTCAGTTATAGCCAATCCAAAACCTTGAGCTCCTCCTGTTACTATTGCAACTCTATTTTTTAAATCAAAATTGATCATATTAATCTTTTTGTTTTTTTGTTCTTAATAAAGGAAAAGCCAACGCAATTAAAGATAAAATAAAAAATGTTAAAGCTATTGGTCTAGTTAAGAACATGAGCCAATTTCCATCAAATATAACTAAAGACTGTCTTAAAGTTCCCTCAACTAGTTCTCCTAAAATTAAACCTATAATTACTGGGACCACTGAAAATCCAAATCTTCTCATAAAAAATCCAAGTACACCAAAGAATAACATAATCCAGACATCAATTATTGACTGGCTTAAAGAATAAGTTCCACAAACAGATACAGCAAATATCATAGGCCATAAAATTTTGTTAGGAACAAGAGTTATCCTCGCAAATAATTTAGCTCCAAAAAATCCAAATATAAAAAATAAAACATTTGCTATTAACATGGCTCCAAAAATTCCATATAAAAAGTCTGGCTGTTCTCTAAACAAGTCTGGGCCAGGTCTAACACCATGAATAATTAAACCAGTTAATATTACTGCTGTTGTAGCACTTCCAGGAATTCCGAGAGCTAATGTTGGAACCATAGCGCCCCCAGTAGCAGCATTATTGGCAGCTTCTGCTCCAGCAATTCCTTCTATTGATCCTTTGCCAAATTCTTCTGGTTCTTTAGAAAATCTTTTTGCCTCTGAATAGCCAATTAAGGATGCAACTGTTCCTCCCTCAGCTGGTAAAACACCAATGAAAGAACCTATTCCACTTGATCTAAGAATTGTTTTCCATGTTTTTTTATAATCATCTAGAGATGGAAGTTTTACAGCTTTTAGTGCAACTCTTTTGAAAACTTGATCAAGAAGTGTGGACTGGGTTAACATTTCGCTTATAGCAAATAAGCCAACTACTACAGGAATAAATCCAATACCAACCGAAAGTTCATTAATTCCATAAGTAAATCTGTCAATTGAAGTCATAAAATCTTTTCCAATAGTAGAAATTAAAATTCCAAACGCACCAGCAATTAAATTTTTAATTGGACTTCCCTCACCAATTGATGCGAGCATTGTTAAACCAAAAATAGCTAATGCAAAATATTCTGGCTGGCCAAATTCATAGGCAAGTTTAGCTAATACAGGTGCAAAAAATACCAAAACTATCACACTAAATATTCCACCCACTGTACTTGAAACTGTTGCCATACCTAAAGCTCTTCCTGCTTCTCCTTTTTGAGCTAAAGGATAACCATCTAGACAAGTGGCTGCTGCGGCTGGAGTTCCAGGAGTATTTATTAAAACAGCAGTGATTGCGCCACCATATGTTCCGGCGCAATAAATTGACGTTAAAAGAACTATTGCCGACAGAGGGTCCAAAGTCATGGTAAATGGTAAAATTAATGCTCCACCAGTTGTGGGACCTAATCCTGGTAGAACACCTAAAATTAATCCAAATAAAGTTCCAAAAAGTAAAACAATTAATAACTTGGAACTAAATAAAGGCGCCATCATTAATAAAAGATTTTCCATACTAGTAATAATAAAGGTTTGTAATTATTCCTGGAGGAAATCTAAGACCTAGTATCATTTCGAAAAATATAAAAACTACTAGTGGAAATATAATTCCAACCAGCAGTAAATAAAAAACTCTCCTTTCACCCCAATTATAAGAAACAAATATAGAAAGTACTGAAATAGCTAAGAAAAAATCTAATGTTTTAGAAATTACTACAAATAAAATAAAACTTAAGATTGTTAAAAAAAATGGTTTTGGAAGTTTTTTTTCTTTTTTCCAGGGATTTTTGAATGATAGATAATAAATAATTGTTGTCAAAAACATTATCAATACTAACAATCCTTTTGGGAAAGTAGCAGGCTGAATACCTCTGTTTAAAATTGGTGGGACCTTATCAAAGGTAAAAGTAGAAATTAATAATATTGTAGAAAAAAAAATTATTACAAAAAATACTTTAAATTCATCTTTAAAAAAAAAGGGCAAACTTTTGTTTGCCCTTTTTTTATTTTGTACATTATTCATAAAAAAAAATGTACTTTCTTATGACTAATTAATGTAACCCAAAGCTTTAAGTTGAGCAGTCATTTCTGCAAGCATTACTTCCATTTGCTTACCCCACTCATCAGCTCCAACAACACTAGTTGAGTCAAGTCCGATATCAGTTAAAAAGCTTTGGAAATATTTATGCTCCATTGCTTTTATCATAGCATCTTCCAATTGTTTCTTTCTATCAGCTGGAACTCCTTTTCTTGTTACAAATCCTCTAACAGTTGATAACACAACTGGTATTCCAAGCTCTGTAGCAGTAGGAACATTACTTAATTTTTCCATTCTGTTACTTGCAAGAACAACTGAAACACATAATGTTCCATCTTCAATTTCAGTAACTGCTTCACCTAAGTTTAAAACACCTACATCAATATCTCCTTTGATAAGGTTAGTTTTAATTGGACCAACACCTTTATAAGGAACAATTGTTGGGTCTGTTAATTTTCCTTTTTTTGTAAAAGCAATCGCGCTTACATCATCAATACCACCAACATGAGTAGTACCATATTTTAATGATTTTGATTTTTGAGCGCTAATAAATTTTTTAGCATCTTTAATATCATTTTTACAATTTACGACAAATAACTGAGGATCATCAGTTCCTCTAGCAAGTGGTTGCATATCACTTAGTTTAACTTTTGTTTTTCCTAATGCCATAGAAACAGCATGTCCTGTTGTCCAAGTTAAAGTATGTTGACCGTCTGCTGGTAAAGTCATCATGTAATCCATAGATGCAGCTCCACCACCACCTTTTTTGTTAACTAATTGCATATCTTGTTTTAGATACCTTCTAGTTCTTAACAACATCATTCTAGTAGTTACGTCAGTACCACCACCAAAACCAGCGTGTGTAATAGCTTGAATTGGGTGACCATCTGCTTTTGCAGAAGTAATCATAAGTGGAAGTGCAACAACAAAAAATTCAGTTACCAAAAATGCGGCAGCTAAAAATAATTTAAAACTTTTTTTCATTATTTCCCTCTTTTTTAGTTAATTTATATTTAAATATATAAACATAATCTGATACATAGCGTAAAGTAAAAAATGGCTCAAAATAAAATTAACATAGCAGTTCTTCTAGGGGATCCTTCTGGTATAGGCCCCGAATTGGTCTCAAAACTATTATCTGATGAAATCACAAACAAGGCTAATATAATTATCATAGGTGAAAAAAATATTTTAGAAAGTGGAAATAAAATTTCAGGTATAAATCATAATTTAAATTTTGTTGAAAATTTTGATAGTATTGATTTTGCAAAAGATAATAAATTTTTTCTAGATATCTCTGAAGGTAAAAATTATAATTATAAATTATCTGAGTGCTCTAAAGAGGCAGGAGAAAGTGTTTTAGCTTCTTTGAATTTAGCTTTAGATCTTGCTAAGGAAAATAAAATTCATGCAATAAACTTTGGACCATTTAACAAAACAAGCCTTAAACTTGGAGGAAATAAATATTCTGATGAATTACATTTAATGGCTGAAAAGTTAGAGGTTAAAAATTTTTTTTGTGAGTTTAATGTTATTGATAATTTTTGGACTGCAAGGGTATCATCTCATATTCCAATAAAAGAAGTACCAGAACATGTAAAAAAGGAAAAAATTATTAAGCCAATTAAGCTTATAAATGAAACTATGAAGTTAAATGGTATTAAAAATCCAAGAGTAGCAGTTCAAGCATTAAATCCTCATGCTGAATTTGGAACAGAAGAAAAAGAAGAAATTATACCTGCAATAGAGGAGGCAAAAAAACTAGGTATTGATGCTGATGGACCTTTGCCATGTGATACTTCTTTTATTACTGCTTATAAAAATGGAAATCATGATTGTATTGTTGGTATGTATCATGATGCTTTGCAATCAGGTTTAAAAGCATTTGGATTTGATAGAGGAGTAACTGTACAAGGAGGTTTGCCAGTCCCTATAACCACTCCTGCCCATGGTACAGCTTTTGATATTGCTGGTAAAAATAAAGCAAATTTAGAACCAACTTTGAATTCGTTTAAAATTGCACTTACAATGGCTGAAAATAAAAATAGATTATGAAATTAAAAAATTTAAAAAAAAATGACAAAGATTAAAAGCATAAGAACAAAAGTTTATCAATGGAATGGCAAAACTGTTCCACCACAAAATAATTTTTGTACAAATGCTTCTGACCTTTTATTTGAAAAATCTGATGCAATGGGATCTTTTAGATTTCATGAATGGTTGATATGTGAAGTTGAAACAGACGATGGAATTATTGGAATTGGAAATGCAGCGCTTGCTCCACAATTAGTAAAAAAAACCATTGATACTTATTTAACTCCTTTAGTTATTGGTGAGGACCCTTTTGATTATGCTTATATTTGGGAAAAAATGTACAGAAGAACTCATGCATGGGGAAGAAGAGGATTAGGAATGGTCGCTATTTCAGCAATTGATATTGCTCTGTGGGATATAATGGGAAAAATTACAAATAAACCAGTTTTCAAATTATTAGGTGGAAGAACTAAAGAAAAAATTCCAGTTTATGCCTCAAAACTTTATAGCCAACCAATAAAAGAACTACAAAAAGAAGCTGAAAGTTACGTTAATCAAGGTTTTAAAATGTTTAAAATGAGATTTGGATGGGGACCAAAAGATGGACCTGATGGAATGAAGAAAAATTTGGAACTAGCAGAGGCTGTTAGAGAAGTGATTGGCTATGACACAGACCTTATGATGGAATGTTATATGGGATGGAATTTAGACTACTCTAAAAGAATGATTCCTAAATTAGTAAAATTTAATCCTAGATGGTTAGAGGAGCCTGTGATAGCAGACGATATTCATGGTTATGCGGAGCTAAATAATATGAACGCTATTCCAATTTCTGGTGGAGAGCATGAATTCAACTTATTTGGATTTAAACAACTATTAGACTTAAAAGCAGTTAGTTATATTCAATATGATAATAATAGGGTTGGTGGTTTCACTATTGCAAATAAAATAAATGCGTTAGCTGAAGCTTATCAAGTTCCAGTCATTCCACATGCTGGGCAAATGCATAATTATCATTTAACAATGTCTAACTTTAATTGTCCTATATCCGAATTTTTTCCTGTACACGATGTAGAAATTGGTAATGAGCTATTTTACTATATTTTTGAAGGTGACCCAGCTCCTGAAAACGGATTTATTAACTTGGACGACAATAAACCTGGCCTAGGTTTAACTACAACTGATAAATTTAAATCAGATTTCAAAATAATCGAATAACTAATAATTTTCTACTTCATTAATACTGGGCATTGAATTTGCTGCGCCTGCTTTTGTTGTGGAAATTGCAGCTACTTTATTTGAAAATTCTAAAGCATCTTTGATTTTTAAATTATTGGATAAAGCATAAGCAAATGCTCCATTAAAAGCATCACCTGCTCCCGTTGTATCTATAACTTTATCCTTTAAACTATAAACATCTATAAAAAAACTTTCATCAGAATTTGCAAAGTAAAGACCTTTTGGGCCTAATGTTATGACTATATTTTTTACTCCTTTTGTTAAAAAAGTTTTTGCAGCTACTTCAATTTCTGTTTTACTTTCAACCTTTTTGCCTAAATAAAAACTTGCTTCAGTTTCATTAGGAGTAAAATAATCAATACATTTAAAATCACTTTCTTTAATATCTGATGCAGGAGCTGGATTAAAAATAGTAATAGACCCTGTCTCTTTTGCTCTATTTAGTGCATAACTAGTTACTTCATTAGGTGTTTCAAGTTGTGTTAAAAAAATTTCTGATTTTTTTATAAAATCAATATTGTTATCAATATCTTCATTAGATATCGACCCAGCTGCTCCTGGTACAATATTGATTGCATTATCCCCTGTTTTTTCATTTATCATTATGCCCGCAACACCAGTTGACTGATTTGGGTCTTGGATTATTGAGCCTGTATTAATTCCAGCTTCTTCATAAAGTTCTAGAGCCATCTTTGCATTTTGATCTTTTCCTATTTTAGTGATAAAATTTACGTTTCCACCAAGTCTTGCAGCAGCAATCGCTTGATTAGACCCTTTGCCGCCTGGTCCAATTATATGATTTTTACCTAAAACTGTTTCTCCTTTAACAGGAATTTTTTCAGCAAAGAAACATAAGTCAGCTACGAATACTCCAAAAATGCATATAGAGTTCATTATTTATCAAGAACCCAAACGCTACCATCTGGTTTAATTACTCCTTTTGTTAGTATAAAACATCCATAAGGTCTTGTTTCAGAAGTAGATACGATTAATTGAGATTTCTTTGCTACTTTATAAAATTCTTGTCTCTCAATTGAGCCTACTTTCCAATTTTCTCCAGAAGTTTCTCTCACAGCTTTTATAAAATCTTTGTGACACTCTGTTAATTCATCTGGTTTATTATCAACTTGCATTCTCTCTGCAGCAGAGTCAATAAAACTATCTAATGGAAAAACTGAAAGAATAGCTTTTGCAGCTTCATAGATATTAACACCATCTAATCTAATTACTTTATTATTTAAAGAATGAGAATAAGCAGGAAAATTTGCATCTGTTAACACTAATTTATCACCATGTCCCATGGCTCTTAAATGATATAATAGTTTAGGATTTAAAATTGGATTAATATTAATTAGCATTAGAATACTATATTACATAAAAAAAAAGGGTGAAATAAAATTCCACCCTTTTAATTTTGTTTTTTCTAAAGATTATTTAAAATCGTTAGCGTTTTCTTTAGTTACTAATTGTGTTCCTGTATCAATATTAGGATCAATACTTCCACCATTAGCTAACTCAAGAGCATATTTAACTCCATATGCACCCATGTTGTATGAGAACTGAGCTATTGTTGCAGTCATCTCTCCTTTTAAGATACTTGTAGCAGCATCAGGAGTAGCATCAAAACCAACAACGATTACATCATTCATATCAGCATCCTTAAGAGCTTGCATTGCACCTAAACCCATATTGTCGTTAGAAGCAAATATTGCTTTGATGTTAGGATTTTTCAAAATGATTGACTCAGTAACAGATCTACCTTTTGCAGTATCCCATTCAGCAGTTTGAGTTGCAACAAGATTTAAACCACAATTTTTAAATCCTTTAATTGCACCATCTCTTCTTAATAATGCAGTTGATTGAGACTCAATTCCTGTAAGAATTGCAACATCTGAACCTTTTGGAGTTTTATCACAAATAAATTTTGCTGCTAATTCTGCACCATTCATATTATTTGTTCCAATAAAAGTAACACCTTCGTTTATTCCTTTTGTATCAACAAATACAACTGGAACTCCGCTCTTAATAGCATCGTCTACTATTGGTGCAAACGCATTTGGATCTCCTGGCGCAAGAGCTAGAGCATCAACACCTTTTGCAAGTTGGTCTTCAACTTGGTTAATCTGCGCTTGAACATCTCCCTCTTGTGGAGGTGCGATTAGAATTAGTTTAACTCCTAATTTTTTAGCCTCTTCTTCAGCACCTTTTGTAACAGAAGCCCAGAATGGATTTCCAGATCCAGGTCCTTTAATACTGAATAAGATTTTTTTACCATGACCATCAGCAAAAGAAGCTGAACCCATGCTAACTAATAAAAAAACTGCTGAAAAGAAAACAACAATTTTTCTTTTTATATCTCTCATATATTTACCCCTTTAATAATTATTAAAAATTAATTTAATAAAATTTTTAAAAAGAATTCAACTGTTACAAAGGTAACTATTTTTTGATTCAACTTTTACGTGATTTATTTTCTAGTTCCAAAATCTCTTCTTAAAACGTCAACATATACGGCTAATACAATAATTGAGCCTATTAATACTTGCTGCCAAAATGAACTAACATCCATTAAATTAAGACCATTTC
This sequence comes from uncultured Pelagibacteraceae bacterium, assembly GCA_902612575.1. Classification (GTDB taxonomy): domain Bacteria; phylum Pseudomonadota; class Alphaproteobacteria; order Pelagibacterales; family Pelagibacteraceae; genus Pelagibacter. The sequence continues at coordinate 64,873 of CACMDZ010000004.1, forward strand.
TTAAGATTCCCATAATCATCACTCCTGCAAAAACACCTAAAACGGTACCTCTTCCACCGAAAAAACTAGCCCCTCCGATAATACATGCTGCAATAGCATCCAATTCAGACTGCAATCCTGCATTTGGATAACCTGAGTCTGTTCGACCAGCTAAAATTAAAGCTCCAATACCAGATAAGAAACCACAAAGCGAATAAACTATTACAAGGATTTTATTTACATTAATACCTGAGGCTCTTGCAGCATTTGGATTACCACCAATTGCATATATCCATTTACCCGTCCGAGTTTTGTTCATGAATATCCAAAATATTATATAGACAATTGCAATAAGAACTAAACTAACAGGAAGGTATTGCGACTTTTCTAAACCAAGCCAAGTTAAATCAATTCTTCCATGCCCAAGGTATCTAACTTCATCTGTGAAGCCGCTTATTGGAGTTCCACCAGAAATTAAATTACCCGTTCCTCTAAATATATATAATGTACCTAATGTCATTATAAACGGATGGGGCATCCTTAGTAAGGTAATCCCTAAACCATTAAATAACCCACATAAAAATCCAGCTATAAGAGGTGTGATAACAACAATATACCATGGAGCACCAGCCTTAGCGACAATTGCAAGTATCATCAGTGACAACATCATTATAGATCCGACTGAAAGATCTATACCAGCGGTTACAATCACCATAAATACTCCTAAAGCTAGCATTGACTGCCAAGATATTTGTTTGAAAACATTTGTTACATTTCTCCATGATAAAAAAACATCAGGTTGAAGAAAATGCATAACAACTATCATTATCACTAATAATAATAATATTCCGTATTTCTCAAAGTAAGGAATGAGTTTTAGATATAAAGAGTTTTTATCTTGATCTTTTGAGTCCATGATTATTTTTTACCCATTATCCATCCAATAACTTCATCTCTTGAAGTGTTTGATAATTCAGATTCTGCAAAATTTGTTCCTTGAAACAAAGCCATGACACGATCACAAACTGCAAAAATATCATCCATTCTATGACTGATCACAATTACACCTACCCCAGTCTTTTTCAGACCATTTATTAAATCCAAAACTTTACCAACTTCTTTAATAGCTAATGCTGCTGTTGGTTCGTCCATGATCACTACTTTTGCGTTAAATGCCGTTGATCTTGCAATTGCAACTGCTTGTCTTTGTCCACCTGAAAGTTCCTCAACTTTTTGATCAGCACTCTTTACATTTATTTTAAGTTTACCAAGATGTGCTTCTGTAAGTTCTTTTATTTTTTTATAATCAAGAAACTTTAATAATCCCAAATTAGTCGTTGGTTCACGGCCTAAAAAAATATTTTCGCCTATTGGAAGATTGCCTGCTAAAGCTAAATCTTGATAAACCATTTCTAAACCTAAGTTTTGAGAGTCCCTAGGACTTTCTAAAACTTTTTCTTTTCCCTCAAAATGTAAAGAGCCTGCGCTTGGTTTATATAGGCCAGATAAAACCTTCATTAATGTTGTTTTTCCTGCTCCATTGTCTCCTACAACTCCTAAGCATTCACCTGCGTGAATTTTAAGGTTTACATTTTCAAGAGCAGTAATTGTACCAAAGTATTTTGTAACATTTTTAGCTTCTAATAATAATTGATTGGCAGATGACATAATCTAAGAAAATATAAAAAAATCAGTTAATTGCAACTGGTTTTGAGGCTAAGAGTTTTACAGTTTTTCTTTGAGCTCTTTTACAGAATTTAGGTGGCATATTTTTTAAAATAAGCTTCATATCTTTCAAAACTATTTCACCCATATTATAAAAAGCTTCCTTTAAAGCACCAGCTCTATGAGCAGAAAATAGTGTATTTTTTAACTTTCTTACTGGATCATTTTTTTTTACTGGTTCATCTGGAAAGACATCAGTTGCGACATAAATATCTCCCTTTTTAATTCTCTTAATCAGATCTTTAAAATTAACTATTGCTGCTCTACTCATTAAAATAAAAACAGTTCCAGATTTCATTTTATTAAATAATTTTTTATCAATTAAATGTTTATTCTTTTTGGTGATTGTGGCTAATACATAAATTACTTCACAACTACTAAACATTTTATTCAAATTAATTGGATTAAATCCAATTTTTTTTATTTTATTTTTAGGTATCCATGGATCATATACATTTATATTTTTTGAGAATGGCAATAGTAAAGGGTATAAAGATTTTGCTAAGTCCCCGAACCCTAGTAAACCAATTTTTTTATTTGTCAGAAGTGAAGCTTGTAAATTACTTTCTAAACCATATTTCTCTTTAGATTTAATAAAATCAAAGTGTGCATTGTGAATATTTCTTAAAAGAGACAATGTCATACCTAAAGCAATTTCAGCTACGGGCTTTGAAAATACTGGCGAAGTTGCAATAACATGAATATTTTTTTTGAAACAATAATCATAATCTAAATTATCCATAAAATTACTTTCCACATTTATAATACATTTTAATTTTGTTGCTTTAGACAATAAATATTTATCTAAATTCGGTTGACCCATAATAAATGTTGCCTTGCCAATATTATTTTCATAAAAATTTTTTTTATTTTTTTTTGGAGCAACTATTATTTTATATTTGGTTTTAAGTTCTTTTAATTTTGTCTTAGTAAAAATTAAATCCAAAGTTCTTGGATAAGGGTCAGAAATTACAATCGGTTTAATCATATCTTTGCTCTATCTAATTATTTTTCTTATATCAATATTTGTATATTTTTTTGGTTTAACACACTCAGTTTTTATTGATTGATTAACACCAGACTTTGAAGCTTTCATAATTGAGGTAATTATATCAAGGACATGCAAAGAAATTTCGCCATTGCATAAATGTTTTCTTTTTTTTTCGATTGAATAAGCCATTTCTGAAAGTCCTGCACCTCTATAATTTGCATTAGTTGGAGCTTCATTTGCTCTTGAACTTTGTGTTCTTATATTAATTTTACCTAAATGCATTTTTGTAGTTTTAAATTCTTTCCAATTATCTCCAAGTTTTTTACATGTGAACACTGATCCTCCAAACATATTTGGATCAGGGACAATCATTGAACCTTTTTCACCATATAGCTCAATATGATTTCTTTGGTGAGCAATAACATCAAAAGATAATGTCAATCTAATTACTGTTTTATTTTTAAAGGTGATTGTTGACAGATAAGTTGTTGGGCAATTAACTTTAAATTTTCTCCCTTTTTTTGGCCCAATTCCAATTGTTCTGTATTTTGGTCCATTTATTATTCTCCCACTAACTTTCTTTGCAGGTCCTAAAAGGTTTACTAAAGCCGTAATGTAATATGGTCCCATATCAATTACAGGACCTCCTTCAAGTTTTGCAAACCATGGTTCTGGATTGGGGTGATATGATTGAATTCCAGGAAAAGCAAAAACAGCATTACCTAATTTTATTTTTCCAATTATATTTTTTTCAACTAACTCTTTTGATTTTTGAATTCCACCTCCTAAAAATGTATCTGGTGCATTACCAAGATATAACTTTTTCCTTTTAGAAATTTTTAAAAGTTCTTTTCCATCCTTTAAATTAATTGCCAATGGTTTCTCTGAGTAAACATGTTTACCATTTAATAAAGCTTTCTTTGAAATTTCGTAATGAGCTTTTGGGATAGTTAAATTTAAAATAATTTCTACTTCTTGATCTTTTAGAATTTCATTTACACTTAAAAATTTAATTCCATAGTCTTTAGAACATTTTTTTGCAACTTTTAAATTAATATCTGCGCATTTAATTATTTTGATATTATTAAAATATTTCTCTGCTCTAAAATAAGTTTCTGCAATATGTCCACAACCAATAAGACCAACTTTGAAAACTTTATTCATATAAGGAAATCAGACACCTTGTCTTTGTTTTGCTTTACCTTCTTTATGAAGTTTTAAAGCTTCCTCATTTTCTTTCGTTGTTGGTATTTCAAGCGTAGGACTTTCCCAGTAAGCTGAACCTTCAAGCCATTCGTAACTATGAGTTTTTATTGATATTACATATGTTACATCTGATTTTTTAGCTCTTTTAAATGCTTCCTCTAATTCTGAAATAGTGGAAACATGTTCAGATTTTGCACCCATGCTAGCTGCGTGTTGAGCAAAATTTACTTCTTTAAAATTTTGAATATTAGATGAATTAAATAAGCAATTAAATTCTTTTCCACCCTTAAACAATTGAAGTCTATTTATAACTGCATGACCTCCATTATCACAAACAATTATTATTAATTTGTTATTTGTTAAAACTGAAGAATAGATGTCTGAATTGTTAAGCAAATAAGAACCATCTCCCACAAAAGCTATTACGTCTTTGTCAGGATTTGCCATCTTAATTCCCAGCGCACCAGAAATTTCATAACTCATGCAACTAAAACCCCATTCAGTTTCATGCGTATTTAGCTCTTTTGGTCTCCAGACTTGGACTACCTCACCAACCAATCCACCAGCAGCAGTAACTGCTATATCTGTTGGATCTGAATTTCGATAAATTGCCCCTACGGTATGTGCATAGTTTGGTGTTTCTTGGTTTGTTGGACCGCTTTCTTTATCAACGTACTCATTCCAAGATTTAAGTTCATCTTGTGATTTTTTATGCCAACTGTCAGGAGATTTCCAATTTCCTAAAGAATTTGATAACTCTGATAAACAAACTTTAGCATCTCCAATAACTGCCTCGGCTAAATGTTTGTTTGCATCATGTCTTGCAATATTAATTGAAACCAATTTAAATTCAGGGTTTTCAAAATTAGCCCACGAACCTGTTGTAAAATCTGCCAATTTCGTACCAACACAAATAGCTAAATCAGTTTCTTTTGCTAATTTATTTGCAGCTTTTCCACCAAGGCCTCCTATTGGTCCAAGAAAATGAGAATGATCTCTTTTCATTGTTGAGTATCCCATCACTGTTTGTGTAACTGGTATGTTATGTTTTACGGCAAAACTTCCTAATTCATCCATTGCATCTGAATAGAAAACACCTCCCCCAGAAATAATAATTGGTTTTTTTGATTTTTTAATTTTTTCTATTGCTTGTTTAATTTGATAATCATCTGGTTTAGGTCTTCTTATATTATGTATTCTTTCTTTAAAAAATTCCTCTGGATAATCAAATGTTTCTCCTTGCACATCTTGACACAAAGATAAACACGCCGGACCTGAATCAGCAGGATCAAGCATTGTTTGAATTGCTTGCGGAAGAGATTGTATTATTTGTTCAGGTCTTGTAATTCTATCAAAATATTTTGTAACTGGTTTAAAAGAATCGTTTGCAGTCATTCCTGGATTTGAAAAATGCTCTACTTGCTGTAGTACAGGATCTGGCATTCTATTCGCATAAGTATCTCCAGGTAAAAATAAAATAGGCAATCTATTACTCATCGCTACTGCAGACGCAGTGACTAAATTTGTAGATCCAGGCCCAACTGAACTTGTTGCAATAAAAATTTGTTTTCTTCGTTTAGCTCTTGCAAAAGCAATGCCTGTTAAAGCCATATTTTGTTCATGGTGACCTCTATAAGTTGGAAGTTTATCCTTATTTTCTTCTAATGCTTGACCTATGCACGCAACATTCCCATGACCAAAAATACCAAATGCCCCTGGAAATAAAGGCTCAACTTTACCATCTATATAGATTTTTTGAGCTATTAGATGTTTAACTAAAGCATGAGCGCAAGTAAGCTTTATTTTTTTCATTTTTCTAGTTATATTCTCCTCAAAAATTCAACTAATAAACCATAAAATAAAAATTATGTATAGCAAATTTGGACAATTCATTGATGGTAAATGGCAACCATCTCAAAATAATGAAACTTACGATGTGTTAAATCCGGCAACTGAAGAAGTAATTGGCAAAGCATCAAAAGCTGGTGAAGAAGATGTAAATAAAGCTCTTAAGTCAGCTGAAAAAGGTCTTGAAGTTTGGAGAAATACTCCACCTTGGCAAAGATCAAAAATTATAAGAAAAATTGCAGATCTTATGAGAGAGAGAACTGATGTACTAGCAAAATGGCTTACATTAGAAGTTGGAAAACCTTTGTCAGAAGCAAAAGGAGAAGTAGGTGGAGCAGCAGATATTTTTGAATGGAATTCTGAAGAAACAAAAAGAATATATGGTCAGATAGTTGAAAGCAGATTTGAACACACAAGAATGTATGTCAAATATGAGCCTGTTGGTGTTGTTGCAGGATTAATACCATGGAATTTTCCAATAGTTTTATCTTCTAGAAAAATTTCAACTGCCTTAGCAGCTGGTTGCTCAGTTATATGCAAACCAGATGTCATTACTCCAGGAAGTGTAATGGAGTTAATGAATATTATAAATGATGCAGGAGTTCCTCCAGGTGTTGTTAATTTATTATCGGGTGATCCAGCACAAATTTCATCACAACTTATATCATCTGATATAGTAAAAAAAGTTTCTATTACTGGATCAACTAGAGTAGGTAAACTTATTTTAAAACAAGCCGCTGAGAAAGTTCAAAGAGTAACAATGGAATTAAGTGGTCACTCACCTTTTATAGTTTTTGATGATGTAGATATAAACAAAGTTACAGATATGGCAATAACGGCAAAATTTAGAAACAACGGCCAAGTTTGTATATCGCCAGCAAGATTTTATATCCATGAAAAGAAAAAAGATGAGTTTGCAAAAACATTAGTTGAAAAAGTCTCTAAACTTAAAATTGGTAATGGAATGGATGACGACACAATATTAGGTCCATTAACAACAGAAAAGAGATTGAATGAAATAGAGACATTAGTCGAGAAAACAAAAAAAGAAGGAGCAACTGTTTTATGTGGTGGAAAGAGACCATCAGGTTTTAATAAAGGATATTTTTATGAACCTACTATTTTTGACAATGTTCAAGATAACTTTACAATTGCAAAAGAAGAACCTTTTGGACCATTAGTTCCACTACTTACGTTTAAAGATACAGATGAAGTTGTTAAAAGAGCTAACGACAATGACTTAGGTTTGGCAAGCTATATTTATACAAATTCTTTAGAAAAAGCTCACAAAGTCTCAGAAAAAATGGAAACTGGAACATGTGCAGTAAATCATCCTACCATTGCGTTTGCAGAAGTTCCTTTTGGAGGTATCAAACAGACAGGTTATGGCAGAGAGGGTGGATCAATGGCTATCAAGGATTATTTAAATATTAAATATACTCATTTTGGTCTTAATTATTAATGAGAAAAAATAAAGTTAAACAAATGATGGCTGAAGGAAAGCCAGTTGTTAATGGCTGGTTACAAATACCTAGCACGGTATCTGCAGAAGTTATGGCGCATCAAGGTTGGGACTCCCTTACTGTAGATATGCAACATGGACTTGTTGATTACACAAACGCACTTCCAATGCTTCAAACAATTTCTTCAACTGATGTAACACCTCTTGCAAGAGTAAATTGGAATGAACCAGGACAAATAATGAAAATTTTAGACGCTGGTTGTTATGGAATAATTTGCCCTATGGTAAGCAATAAAGAAGAGGCAGAAAGATTTGTACAAGCATGCATGTATCCTCCAAGAGGATATAGAAGTTTTGGCCCAGTTAGAGGATTAATTTATGGTGGTGCTGATTACGCTGACCATGCAAATGATGAAATTTTAAAATTAGCTATGATTGAAACAAAAGAGTCATTAGATAAACTAGATGAGATTATGTCTACTGACGGTGTGGATGGGATATATATTGGTCCAGCTGACTTAAGTTTAGCAATTGGAGAAAAGCCTGGCTTTGACAGAGCAGAGGACACAAAAGCTTACTCAGAAATATTAAGAATATTGGAGCATGCCAAAAAACATAATATCTTTGCAGGAATACATAATGGAACAACTGAGTATGCTCAAAAAATGATTGATAAAGGTTTTAATTTTGTGACTATAGGAGCTGATCAAAGAGCAATGAGTGCTGGTGCTAAAGCGATTGTAGAAAAAATGAAGGGCTCAATAAATAAAAAAGAATCTGAAACTTATTAATCTAGCTTATCAAGAAAGGACTCAAACTCTTTTTTATTTAAATTTGAAGACTGTTTTTTTCCTGGAAATTTTCCAGCCATAGAATCTTTTTTAAATGCCTTGAGAGCTCGAATTCTCTCAATTTTTATTTCATTTTTTAATTTTAATAAATTCCCATAAGCTTTTGAATGTCTTGGAGGGTTTAAAGTATCTCCACATATGTCTTCCATGAACAAATACATTACATCTGCTTTTTTTCCTGAACCTAAAGAAACTGTAACTATATTTGTTCTTTTAGAGATTTCTCCCATAACATTTTCTGGGATAACCTCACATTCAGCCGAAAAGGCTCCCGCATTTTCCAATCTTTTAAATTTTAAAAAAAGGTTGTGTGCCTCTTCACTATTTTTTCCTACTGCTCTTAATCCACCAATCCACGTAGATTTTCTTGGAACTAAACCAAGATGCCCCATAACTGGAACATCTTCATTAGCCAACATCTCTACTATTTTCATACTTCTAGGAGTCATTACAGCGTCAGCTCCATTTTCTAAGGCTTCAAACGCTCCTCTCATTATATCATCTGAAGTGACAAACTTATTTAATACTAGTGCAGCAGTTAAAAATAGATTCTTTGATCCCTCTCTCACCTGTTTTACATTAAAAGCATTGCAGATTATCATGTCAAATCCAGCTATCTCTGCGGCCTCAGCTTCATCTAGTGTATTGGCTGTGACTTGAGTAAATTTTTTTTTTCCTTTTGCCTTTTTAAGATCATCAACTGTGAGAGATCTGTTAGCAGGTTGAGCAGCCCAAGTATAAATCTTTTTCATTTTATATTTTTTAATTCTTTATAGATATTATTCACTCTATGTACTTCTTGTGCAATATTAAAGTATCCTTCATATTCAATTTCATCAGGCGATACGTCAAAATGATAATGTCCAGCGTCATTTTTATGCTCATATGAGTGGAAGTGAGTATGCTCTCCAGACTCTCTTAAATTTAATTCTCCCCCCGTTGGATCACCAGTCCATAAAACAGTATAGCATTGTAATTTTGGTCCAACAGGCTCATAAAATTGTAGAAAGTCTTTTGTGCATTTCATCAATTGTGGATCATAATATTCATGTTTTATATCCTTATAATCTGGTTGTACGTGTGATCTTATTTTTCCATTCAAAACTCTAAATACACCAGCAAGAGCAATATGATTTTTATACCCAATTTTAAGATTGTCAGAAAGTGCTGTTCTAATTGATTGAGGTAATGAACCTTGATTTCCAGTTCTTTTTTTTATGTTTAAATAAATAACTTTTCCTTTAACACCATCTGAATAATAAATGTTACCAAGCCCACCATGTTTGCTTGCAGTATAGTCCTCTACTATACATTCTTTATCTTTCCCTACCCTGGCAATTAAAGACTTATTTTCTTTTGTTATTAAGTTTTCATTTATAACTAGTTCTCCACAGTGTCCATCGAGGCAAGACATTGCTCCAGATCCTGCTCCAAGTGCATATGATTTTTCTGATCCAATCATTTTTGAGATTTCAGCATAATCAAATTCAGTTCCAAGATATTTAGGATCGTGCATGTAGGGCTCTCCTCCGACATCGATTATCCTTTGGTTGCCACTCATACCTTCAGACGGACAATCCCAATTTCTTAAATTTGGGCAATCAATTACTTCTGCTTTCACGCTGTCATAATTCTTTGACAGACCTTTTTCTAATGCGTTTGATATTTCTTTTAACTCAAATTTTTTGAAAATTCCTTTTTCTATTTTTAATTTCATATATTAATTAGTTACATAATATATTGCATAATTTTTTTACATAAATATATTTCGATTTTAAATATGAATAATAAAGATTTAAAAGTTGCAGTTCTTGGTGCAGGAGCAATGGGTTGTCTATTTGGAGGTCTTCTAGCAGAAAAAGGTCTTAATGTAACGCTCATTGATGTTTGGAAAGAGCATGTTGAAGAAATTAATAAAAATGGTCTAAAAATGGATGGCCATGGTGGTGATAGATTTATAAAAATACCTGCAACATCAGATCCATCTACAATTGGAAAAGTTGATGCTGTAATAGTAATGTGTAAAGCAACAGCTCTAGAACCAGCTTTAAAAAGTATTAAAAACATTATTAGAGATAAAACAGTTTTTATGTCTTTTCAAAATGGAATTGGACATGAAGCTATAATTAAAAGTATTGTTGGCGATGAAAAAGTAATTGGAGGAACAACAACTCAAGCATCAAATATCTTAGGCCCTGGTCATATTATGAATCATGCAGCTTTACCGTCTTGGATTGGAGAATATGATGGTGGAATAACAGATAGAATAACAGAAATTGCAGACACATTTACAGCACATAATTTAGAAATGATTGCAGCTGAGGATGTAAAAAAAAGGAAATGGATGAAACTTTTTGCTTTAACCGCAATTGGCCCTCTTTCAGCTATTTTTGATCTACATCATACTGATCTTTACATAAATAATAATGCCAATGACGTATCTAGAAGTTTAGGTAAAGAGATTATTTTAGAAACAAGGGAAGTTGCTTTAGCAGATGGCGTTAATGTTTCTGAAGATGAGTGTTTATTTATGTTTAATAAAATTGTTGATTCAAAACAAACAAACAAGTCCTCAATGGCTTTTGATGTACTTTACAAAAGAAAAACTGAAATTGATTTCATAAGTGGAGCTGTATCTAAAATAGGAAAAAAACATGGAATAGCCACACCTTTAAATGATCTTATGTACAAAATGATTAGAGTAAAAGAGGGTATGTACAGCTAAATGCTGAAAATTAACAAACTAAAGAAAATTAAATCAAACTTCCCGGTCATTGTTGGAGAACAAATAGTCAGTAAAAAAGTCTGCAATTCGTTAATTAAAGAAATAAGTAATTCAAAAAATTTCGATGATATGATTATGGGTGGCAGAAGCAGGATTAACAAAGGGTCAAAAAATTTCAACAAATATATTTCAACTTCTAAAATCTCAAAAAAACTTTTTGCTACTTTCAATACAAAATCATTTTATAAGAAAATTGATAAGAAATTTAAAGCAGAGTTTAAGGCAAATACATGGGAAAGTTTGTTTAAACCAAAAATATTTAATAAAAAAAAATATACATTAAAAAGAAAAGTAAATTCTAAAGAGCTAAAAAGATTGCTAGGTAAAAATTATAAAAACCCGAGTTTAAATCTAGATATTGATTTTTCAGTATCTAAAGGAGGGTATAGATTGAGACCGCATAGAGATGATATCAATAGAATATATAATTTTTTGATATATTTAACTGATATACCAAAAAAAAATGGAGGGTCTCTTGCTCTATACAAAAAAAAAACTAACAGAAACCTTAGAAAGAGTTTTAGAAGATTTCCCAAAATTAATGAACTTGATAAATTAATGGAGTTTACACCAAAAAAGGGAAGCGTAATTTTCTTTAAATCTACTCCTAATTCTTATCATGGGGTAACACGATTTAAGGAAAAAAACTGTCCAAAAAGATTTTTTATTTATGGAAGTTATGCATTTAATAAACCTGTTATATGGAAATATAAAAATTTTGAATATCACCCTCATATAGTTGCGACGAAAAAAAGAATGCTTACATCTTTTCATGATTCAAATTATCTGCTAAAATCTTGTATACATGCAAGTTAGTAGCAAATTAAAGAAAATTTTAGACAGAGATGGATACCTAAGAATAAAAAATATTCTTAATTTCAACAAAGATTTAAAGCCTATCTTAAACGATATGGAATATGTAATGGACAATTTAGTTAATAAGTTTGCACCCAAACATATGAGAGAAAAAGTTTTTAAATATGATTTTAAAAGAAAATATACCTATATATCAAAATTAAATATTTATGATCTTGACCAACATTTTAATACCAGACTACCTAGAGATAATGTGAAAAAAGATAGTGATTACTTTGCATCACAATCTTTATGGAATTTAATAAACCATAAAAAAATTTTAGATGTTGTAGAACAATTAATAGGATCTGAAATTCTTTCTAATCCTGTTCAGAATACAAGAATTAAACAACCGGAAAGTAAACTGCCTAGACACTCTGTTCATGATGGGCTTTCAGGTAGAACTCCTTGGCACCAAGACGCAGCAGTATTATCATCTGTTGGACAAAGATTGACAGATATGGTGACCGTTTGGATACCATTTACAAAAACTACCAAAAATAACGGATGCATGATTACCGTTAAAGAAATAAACAAACTGGGTTTATTAAATCATGTGTCTGGATATAAAGGTCAGGTCGAGGTAAAAGGTAGTAAATTACTTGATAAATTTAAGCCAATTTTTCTGGAAGCAAATGTGGGTGATATAATTATTTTACACAAACACTCTATACATTGTTCTTTACCTAATAGATCTAACGATTTTAGAATAAGCGCTGACTTAAGATATAACAGAGCTGGGACTCCATCAGGTAGAAAACCTCTACCAAATTTTTACGTGAGAAGTAGAAATAAAAAAAATATTACTATTCATAATTATAAGCAATGGATCTCTTTATGGGAGAAAGCTAAAAATAAATGTATACCAAGAAAATATGCATTTAAATATCCACTTCCAACATTTAAAAATAGTAAAAGAGATCTTGCTAGATTAATATAATTTCATTTTTAAATTATGAAAAAAATTCTCATTGTCCAACCTATTCATGAAAAAGGTATGGAATTATTAAAAAGTAATAGTAACTATACTTACGAGGTAGTTGAGGATTTAAGCGTTGAAAACGTTAAACAAAAAATTATAGATGCTGATGCAGTGTCTTTAAGAACATCAATTTTACCTGCAGAAGCAATTGAAAATGCAAAAAAACTTAAAATAATTTCTAGACATGGAGTTGGTTACGACAATATTGATTTAAATAGCTGTAAAAAAAGAAATATCGATGTGGCGATAACTGCAACAGCAAACGCTGTAGCAGTTGCAGAACATGTTCTTTTCATGCTTTTAAGTATATCAAAAAGAAAAGGTATGTATGATCAATCAGTCAAAAGTGGAAAATTTACTGAGAGAAATAAGCTTCCAAAAACAATAGAGATTTGGAACAAAAATATTCTTATAGCTGGTTTTGGAAGAATTGGAAAAGCATTGATTAAAAGATGTTTAGGATTTGAAATGAATGTTTTTGTTTATGATCCATTTGTAGATGCAGAAACAATAAGTAAAATGGGTGGAAAAAAAGTTGAAGATTTATCAGAAACTATAAAAGATATGGATGCTGTGTCACTCCATATACCTTTAACTGATCAAACTAAAAATATCATAAATTATGAACTTCTTAAAACTATGAAAAAAAATTGCATCATCATAAATGCTGCAAGAGGTGGAATTATAAATGAGAAAGACTTAGATAGAGCATTAAAGGAGAACCTAATTTTTGGAGCAGGTATCGATGTATTTGAAGTAGAGCCCCCGGAAGCTGACAATCCATTATTAAAAAATGAAAAAGTTTTCCTTAGCCCTCATGCAGCAGCATTTACTGAAGAGTGCATGACTAGAATGGCAATAGAAACTATACAAAATATTTTTGATTTTTTTGATGGTAAACTTGAAGATAGTAAAAAAGTAAAATTATAGTTTATCAATCTCTAAATTTGATTTCTTTAAAGTATCTGTAATGTATTTATAACCCATAATTGCATACTCAAGAGGATTTGCTTTTTTTGGATCTTGCTCAGCCTCCACTACCAGCCAACCCTGGTAATTATTTTTTTTCAAAATATCAAACAAAGGTTTATAGTCGATACAACCATCGCCAGGTACAGTAAAAGCACCCGCTAAAAAAGCATCCCTAAAACTTAAATCTTCAGAAAGGGCTTTATTCAAAACTTCTTCTCTAATATCTTTGCAGTGAATATGGATTACTCTTTCTTTATATTTATTGATTATATTAATAGAGTTTCCTCTAGCAAATAACATATGACCGGTATCTAAAGTTAATTTTACACTGTCATTTGTATTTTCTAGCAATCTAATAGTTTCTTCTTCCGTTTCTATTACTGTGCCCATATGATGGTGATATGCTAATGGCATACCCTCATCTTCAAGATATTTTGCAAGTTCAGATATTTTTACACAATAATCTTCCCATTCATCATTGGACATTTTTGGTCTACTAGATAGTTTTTTTTTTGGATCGCCTTGTATTGACTCAAAGACTTCAGCAAATACAATACATGGAGCCTCACAGTCTTTAAATAATTGAAGCTGGTTTTGAATTAATTTTTTTTCTTCCTCAACAGAATTCTTTCTAAGATTTCCGCTATACCATCCAGAACATAATTTTAAATTATACTTTTCTAGTTTTGGTAATAATTCCTGGGATGATTTTGGAAATTTTCCACCTGACTCTATACCTATATATCCAGCCTGACTTGCCTCCGATAAACATTGTTCAAGAGGAGTGTCTCCACCTAGTTCAGGCATGTCATCATTGCTCCACGCTATTGGTGCTATTCCTAATTTTACTGACATATTTTTTATATTTGCTAAGATATTTGATCATGAGATTAATTAAAGGCAAAAAAATTAAATTAGGTATTGTTGGTGGTGGTCCAAAGTCATGGATAGGACATGTCCATAGAATTTCCTCAAGATTTGATGACGAATATGAAATTGTCTCAGGAGTTTTTTCAAGAAATTCAAATATTTCAAAGACTTTCGGGAAAAAAATAGGAATTGATAAAGACAGATGTTACTCAAATTATCAAGAAATGGCTGATAAAGAGGCACTAAGATTTGATGGTATTGAGGTCGTGGCGATTATGACCCCTCCTTCAAGTCACCAAGTTATTGCAGAAAAATTTATAGACAAAAATATTCATATAATATCTGACAAGCCATTTACAGGTGATCTATCACAGGCAAAAAAACTTTTTAAAAAAATTAAATCAAATAAAAATATAAAGTATGCTTTAACTCATAATTATTCAGCATATCCGATGGTTAGAGAGGCAAAGGTATTAGTTGAAAAAGGGAAAATAGGAAAAGTTGAATATGTTAATGTAGAGTATGTTCAAGACTGGACTGATGGAAAAATAGTTAACAAAAAAAATGCAAAAAAAATATTAAAATGGAAAATAAATAAAAAAATAGTTGGGACCTCAGCGGTTTTAAATGAGATTGGATCTCACGCTTATCACATAGCATGCTATGTTTCTGGATTAAAAGGTAGAAATGTATTTGCTGATATCAAACAAGTTTCAAAAACTGTTAAAATGGATAACAATGCTCAAGTAATGATCAACTTTAATAACAATGCAAAAGGCTTACTTTGGACAAGTGTTATGGCAAGAGGCGGTATTTATGGTTTAAGATTTAGGATTTTTGGCACAAAAGGCAGCATAGAATGGGTTCAAAATGATCCAGGTTATCTTAAATTCAATCCATTAAAAGGTGCTGTAAAATTTTTAGAAAGAGGTTTTTTTAATGCAGAATTATCTAAAAAATTTTCAAGAATTAAATTTGGACATCCAGAGGGTTATCTAGATGCTTTTTCAAACATTTACAAAGAATTTGCAGCGTCATTAAGAACAAAAGCTAAAAAAAGATGGTTTTTTCCAAATGAATATGAAGGACTTGAAACCGCAAAGTTTATTGAAGCATGTAAAATTTCAAATAAGAGAAAAGCGTGGACAAAAATAAAATAAAAGTTGCTTTGCTTGGTCTTGGCAGAATTGGCCAAATGCATGCAAAAAATTTGATCGAAAATAGGGAATTTAAATTAAAATATGTCTTTGACCTAAACAAAGATTTATTAAAAAAAATATCTAATAAATATAATGTCACTTCAATAAATAAGCCTGATCTAGCTTTCAATGATAAAGATATTGACTGTATATTTATTGCGTCAAGCACACCTACACATTTAAAATTTATTGAGGAAGGTGTAAAACAAAATAAAATTATTTTTTGTGAAAAACCATTAGATATGAATATAAAAAAAATTAATTCTTGTCTAAAAAGGATAAAAAAATTTAAACCAAGAGTGCAAATAGGTTTCAATAGGAGATATGACATTGGACACCATTCATTAAAACGACATCTAAAACAAAAAATCGGACGATTAGAAAAAATTATAATTACTAGCCGGGATCCTTCTCCTCCTTCGCTTAAATATCTAAAAAGTTCAGGCGGGATATTTAAAGATATGATGATTCACGATTTTGATCTTGCAAGATATTATTTAGGAAAAGACGAATTCCAATCAATTTTTGCTGTGGGTAGCAACATATCAGATAAACGTTTTAATAAAATTAAAGATTATGAATTGGCAACTACAATACTTAAGTCAAAAAAAGGGGTACAATGTATTATAACAAATTCAAGACATTGTAGCTTTGGATATGATCAAAGAGTAGAATTATTTGGAAATAAAGGAATGCTAGTTTCAGACAATAAAAGAAACGATGAAATAAATTATTTTTCAAAAAGCTCAACAAACAGCAAATCACCTCTTCTTCACTTCTTTATTGAGAGATATTCTGAGGCTTTTAAACTTCAATTATTCGGTCTAGCAAAATTTTGTAAAAAAAATATAAAACCTAGAGCAGTTTTTGAAGATGGAAGAAAATCAATTATATTGGCAGAAGGAGCAATGAACTCTATCAAGTCGAAAAGGTTTGAAAAATTAATTTATTAAAATTTAAATTCCTTCTATTTTTTTGTCTCCTGATTTTTTGACAAAATATATTCCAAGTATAACAACAAATAATGAAATTAATATTTTTGAAGTAACTAATTCGTTAAGAAATAAGTATCCAAGAATTACCCCGAATATTGGTATTAAATAAGCGACTTGGCTTTGAAAAACTAACCCGTTTCTTTTTAATATCATAAATCTCAATAACCAGGCTACACCAGTAGGAAATACTCCAAGATATATTAAAGACAAAGTTGACTCTAAAGACGGATTTAAATTCCAAGGTTGCTCTACAATTAAAGATATTGGACAAACAAATATTGTTCCCCAAATTAATATCGATGCAGTAACATTTTCATTTTTTTTATGACTTATTTTTAAAGTTAATATTCCACCAATTACATAAAATGTTGAACCAACTAATATCATCAAAGCAGAAAATAAGTTTTCATCATTAATTAATAGATTTTCAGAAAAAAGATAAACTATTCCTAAAAATCCTAATATTATTCCTAATATTTTAACTAAATTAATTTTTTCTTTATCTATAAACAAATGAGCTAAAATAGTTGCACTAATAGGAGTGGTAGACATTAATATTGCTGCTAAATTACTTTGGACTTTTTGTACCCCATAAGCAATTAAAAAAAATGGAATAACTAAATTTATAACTCCAATTGCAGCAAACCATTTCCAATCTTTTGAAAAGACTTCAATTTTAATTTTTTTATAAAAACACAATAATAAAACTGGTATCATTCCAAAAAAAATTCTTAAGAACGCTATCGTTATTGGACCATAAGAGTAAGTTGCAATTTTAATATTGAAAAAAGCTGAAGCCCAAATAAGTGACAACAAAACTAATATTAAATAATCAGATGTTCTGGGTGAAGTCATTCTACAATATCCTTAATTACTCCATTAGTTAAATTAAGCAGTTCATCAAAACTTATTTTAAAAATACAGTTTGGATGTCCAGCAGCGGCATATAAGTTTTTAAATCTATTTAAAGACTCATCTACAAAAATTTCTAATTTATTTTTATGACCTACAGGTGAAACTCCTCCTATAGTATAACCCGTTTGATCTTTAACCTCATCAGGAGATGCCATACTCAAATCTTTACTATTAAAAATTTTTTTTAATTTGTTTAAAGAACATCTTTTATCGCCAGATACTAAACAAAGGAAAAAATTTCCCTCATTCCTAAATAATAAACTTTTTACAATTGAACCAACTTCTGTATTTAATGAATTTGCAGCATCATTTGCTGTTCTTGCAGTTTGCTCTAATTCGATTACCTTTATTTCACTATTAAATTTTTTTAATGCTTCTTTTGCTCTTTTAACTGGTTCTTTATTAAGTGCCGACATTAGTACAACTCTTGATTGATTGAAAAATTGCGATTTTTAAGGTTAATATACATGTAATTAAAGCATAACTGATATCTATTTTATAGACATTATTTATCTTTTCTTAACTGATAAGAGAACAAGAAAATTTATAGGAGATAATATGAGCGCTAGGGACGTATTAAAACAAATTAAATCTAAGAATGTTGAGTATGTTGATCTTAGATTCACTGATCCAAGAGGAAAACTGCAACACCTTACCATGGATAAAACAATAGTTGATGAAGGTATGCTGAACGACGGAGTATTTTTTGATGGTTCTTCGATTGCTGGTTGGAAAGCGATAAATGAGTCTGACATGATATTAAAACCAGATTTAAGCAGAACAGTAATGGATCCATATACATCACATAATACAATGATTTTATTTTGCGATATTTTGGATGCTGTTAAAAAAGACCCATACGAAAGAGATCCAAGGGGAATAGCTAAAAAAGCAGAAGCATATTTAAAAAAAACTGGAATTGGAGACAAAGCTTACTTTGGACCAGAGCCAGAATTTTTTGTTTTTGATGATGTAAAAATTAAAAATGATATGAATGAAACTGGTTTTTCAATTGACAGTTCTGAAGGACCTTATAATTCAGGAAAATCATATGATAATGGTAATATGGGCCACAGACCTGGTATTAAAGGAGGTTATTTTCCTGTGCCACCTGTAGATAGTGCTCAAGATATGAGAGGTGAATACTTGAAAGGTCTAAGAGATGTAGGTATTACTGTTGAAAAACATCACCATGAAGTTGCACCTAGTCAACATGAACTAGGAATGTTGTTTGGAACATTAGTTGATCAAGCTGATAACGTTCAACTTTACAAATATGTAGTTCAGATGGTTTCACATTCATTTGGAAAGACTGCTACTTTTATGCCAAAACCAGTTAAAGGTGATAATGGCTCTGGAATGCATACTCACCAATCAATTTGGAAAGGTAAAACTCCAGTATTTTCTGGTAACAAGTATGCTGGTCTATCTCAAACAGCTCTTTATTATATTGGTGGTATTTTAAAACATGCTAAGGCAATAAATGCATTTTCAAATGCTACTACTAATAGTTATAAAAGATTAATTCCAGGTTTTGAGGCGCCAGTTTTACTAGCGTACTCTGCAAGAAACAGATCTGCTTCTTGTAGAATTCCAATAACTTTAAGTAAAAAAGGTGCAAGATGCGAAATTAGATTCCCTGATGCTTCAGGTAATCCATATCTAACATTTGCATCAATGTTAATGGCTGGACTTGATGGAATTAAAAATAAAATAGATCCTGGTAAATCTTTTGACCAAGATCTTTATGCATTAACTGAAAAACAAGTTAAAAAAGTTCCTACAGTCTGTGGATCTTTGAGAGAAGCTATGGAAGCTCTTGATAAAGATAGAAACTTTTTAAAACAGGGGAATGTATTTACTGATGATCAGATAGATGCGTACATTGAATTAAAGTATGAGGAAATTCATAACTTTGAACATACGCCGCACCCTATCGAATTCGATATGTATTATAGCTGTTAATAAGCTTTATTTTTGGTAATACCTGCTGTAATAGCAGGTATTCCCTATAAGAAATTCTCATTTCATTTAATTTTGTTATTAAAATGTATGACAAAATTGATGTCCTCTTTAAAAAACATTATTGGTTTCAAGAGGCCGAACTATAGAAAAACTAAGAAGAAGAATAATAAAATTTACTCAATGAATAAAAGAGGACAATATTGGTTTATTTCATATTACCAATAAATATTATTAAATTTTAAAGGACTCTCCACATCCACATCTTTCAGTTTCGTTTGGATTGTTAAAAACAAACTGAGAAGAAAATTCTTCTTGTTTATAATCCATTTCTGTTCCAAATAAATACATCACAGCCGCAGAGTCTATAAATACCTTTACTCCTTTATCCTCTATTACTTCGTCATTAGGGTTAATTTTGTTGGTATATTCCATTACGTATGACATACCTGCGCAGCCTCCAGATTTTACTCCAACTCTTACTCCAATAGATTCATTGCTCGCAGATGACATGATTTCCTTAATCCTTGTAGCCGCTTGATCGCTTAATGAGATTATTTGTTTTGTCATAAATTTAATTCTAATTTAGCTGCTTCTGACATCATTGATTTATCCCAAGGTGGATCCCACACTAAATCTAAATCAACTTTATCAACTTCGTCTATTTGCATTATACTATCTTTAACCTCTTTAGGCAAACTTTCTGCTACAGGACAGTTAGGTGTAGTTAAAGTCATTTTAACACTCACATTTTTTTGATTTACATTAATATCGTATATCAATCCAAGCTCATAAATGTTTACTGGTATCTCAGGATCATAGATTTTTTTTATTTCATTTATTACTTTTTCTTTTAGTTCCATAATCAATCTTCGGTACTTGCTATGTCTTGAGAATTATTCATTGCTGATGTTAGTGTATGCCAAGATAAAGTTGCACATTTTACTCTCATTGGATATTGTTTAACTCCAGATAAACACATTAATTTTGTTTTTTCGTCTTCGTTTAAAAGCTGTGTGCTTAATTCATCTTTCTCTTTTATCATGTCCAAAAAGTCTGTAACAATCTCTTTTACTTCGTTTTCTTCTTTTCCTCTTACTAGATCTGTCATAATTGATGCTGAAGCCATTGTAATTGCACAACCGTTTCCCTCAAAAGAAATATCCTCAACCTTATTATTGTCATTAAGTTTTAAGTAAATATGAACATTGTCTCCGCATAATGGATTGTTTCCTTTTGCATCCCTAGTAAAATTATCTGTTTTTCTTAAATTTCTAGGATTCTTTCCGTGTTCTAAAATAATTTCTTGATACAATTCTTTTAAGTTCATTTTAAATTAAATATTTTTTTGCAGTTATTTATTGAGTTATTAAGTTGATCAATGTCATCTTTCGTGTTGTAAACACCGAAAGATGCTCTTGCAGTTGCAGGTAAACCTAATTTCTCGTGAAGTATTTGACAACAGTGATGTCCAGCTCTAATTGCTACACCGTCCTCATCTAAAATTGTAGCTATATCGTGAGGGTGAATACCTTCTATAGTAAATGATATAACCCCGCCTTTATTTTTAGGGTTGCCAATAATATTTACTGAATTGTTTTTACTTAAAAGTTCAACAGCATAATCAAGTAACTCTTTTTCGTGTTTTTCAATGTTTTCAATTCCAATTTTTTCAAGAAATTTAATAGACTCATTAAAGGCTATTACTTGAGCGGTTGCCATCGTTCCTGCCTCATATTTGTTTGGCAATTCTCCATAAGATATGCCTTTTTTCTTCACTTCTCTTATCATTCCTCCACCACCTTGATATGGAGGAAGATCTTCTAACCATTTCTTTTTAGCATAAAGCACGCCAATTCCTGTAGGGCCATACATTTTATGACCTGATATCGCATAAAAATCACAATCTAGATCTTGCATATCTAATTTTAAATGAGGTGCTCCTTGGCAACCATCAACTAATACTGGAATACCTTTAGAATGAGCAAAGCTTACAATTTCTTTGATTGGAAGTATTGCTCCAGTCACATTCGATAAATGTGTTACACATATAATTTTAGTTCTATCTGTTATTTTTTTTTTAATTTCTTCCAATGTTACTTCACCTTGATCATTTACTTCAGCAAATTCAATATTTATTTTTTTTGATTTTCTTAAAAAATGCCATGGAACATAATTAGAATGGTGCTCTAATTCTGTAATTAATACTTCATCACCTTCATCAAGATATTTTTGGCCAAATGTATTTGCTACAAGATTTATTGCCTCTGTTGCACCTTTCGTAAAAACAATTTCATTTTTATCAGATGCATTTATATATTTTTGGACAGAAGTTCTTGTTTGCTCATACAAATTTGTTGCTGCAACTGCTAAATAATGAACACTTCTACCTACATTTGAAAATTCCTTAGAATAAAAATCATATATTCTATCAATTACAATTCTTGGTTTTTGAGAGGAATTTGCGCTATCTAGATAAACTAGATCATTATTTTGAACTTTATTATCAAAAATAGGAAATTCTTTTTTAATTTGGTCTATATTCATTCTTTTAATCCCATAATATTTTTTATTAAATTTTTAATTTCATTATCAGTAATTTTTTCAACAACATCCAATAAAAAACCATTTATTAAAAGTTCTTTTGCTTCTTTATAATTAAGACCTCTGGACATTATATAAAAAATAGATTCTTGATTTAAACTTCCTGAAGCAGATCCATGCGAACATTTTACATCATCTGCATAGATTTCTAGTTCTGGCTTTGCATTAAACTCAGCATTATCACTTAATAAGATTGCTTTACTTAACTGATATCCATCAGTTTTTTGTGCATTAGATTTAACAAATATTTTCCCTTGATATGCTGACTTTGTATTTTCTCCCAAAACGCTTTTTATTAATTGATAACTTTTAGTATTCTCATTTAAATGGTTGATAGATGTTCTGATTTCATGGTTTTTATTATTATCTAAATTGAATATACCATTTACAAATGCTGAAGAGTATTTGCCATTCAAATTACAATTAATTTCATTTTTTATAAAACTGGAACCTAATGATAAGATAAAATTTTCTGCAACACTGTTAGTATCTAGATTAATATTATTATATGAGTATTTAATATTATTATTTTCTTCTTTATCTAATTTATAATTCTTAAGAATTGCATCTTTTTCTAAATTAAAATTATAAACAATATTTACAAAATTATTCTCAGATTTATCGATTGAATAATCTATTATTTTAAGAGCCGAGTTAGTTTCTAAATCAAAGTCCAATCTGATATTAATATTTTTTGAACTAATTTTACTTGTTGTTAAACTGTATATAATTACTGGTTTTTTTACAGTATAGTGTTCTTTTACCTGAATTTTATAATATTTATTTGTTAATGCTGAGTTTAAATCAACAAGCGAATTTACATTATTAAGTAAACTCTCGCTGTCAAATTGATCTTTAATTTCAAATTTATCACTTTCTTCATATTTGAGATCTATTTTCTCTATTCTTCCATTAATAAAGACAATTTTATTATGCTCTAGACCATCTACATATATTTTAGGATCTACCTCATTTGGTAAATTTTCATTAAAATAATCTAAATTCTCAATATTTGATTTAATAGCTTGATTTAGATCTAAAAACTTCCAGTCTTCATTTTTTTTACCTGGAAAACCATTTTGAATAAATTTATTCAAATACTTTTCTTTTGTTATAATTTCTTTGTCAGAAAAATTAGAGCTATCAATTATTTTTTTAAAATCTGTTCTTAATTGTTTTTCCATTTAACTAAAACTTTTGTAACCTTTCTTTTCTAATTCAACAGCTAACTCTGCACCTCCAGACTTAACAATTTTTCCATTCATAAGGACATGTACAAAATCTGGTTTTATGTAATCGAGTAATCTTTGGTAATGTGTTATTATAAGAAAAGAATTATTTTCTTTTCTTAAAGAATTTACACCATTAGCAACAATACGAAGTGCATCGATATCTAAACCTGAATCAGTCTCATCAAGAATTGAAAGTTTCGGATTTAATATAGTCATCTGCAAAATTTCATTCTTTTTCTTTTCTCCTCCAGAAAAACCAACATTTAATTGTCTATTTAATTTTTCTTCATCGAATTTTAAATCTTTTGCTTTTTCTTTTACTAATTTAAGAAACTCAATAGCATCGAGTTCCTTTTCCCCTCTTGCTTTCCTTACAGCATTTAATGAGGTTTTTAAAAAAATGTTTGTATTCACTCCAGGGATTTCTAAAGGATATTGAAATGCTAAAAATATACCTTTATGTGCCCTTTCTTCAGTTTCAAGTTCAAATAAATTATTATCTTCAAATAATATTTCTCCAGAAACATCGTAACCTTTCTTTCCTGATAAAATATTTGATAGGGTACTTTTACCAGATCCATTTGGGCCCATGATCGCATGAACTTCGCCTGGATTTATATTGAGAGAAAATCCATTCAAAATAGATTTGTCTTCAACCTTAGCATTTAAATTATTTATCTTAAGCATTTAACCAACGCTTCCTTCTAAACTTATTCCAACCAATTTTTGTGCTTCAACGGCAAACTCCATAGGCAGTTGCTGTAAAACTTCTTTACAAAATCCATTAACAATTAAACCAACTGCATCCTCACTATTTAAACCTCTTTGTTGACAATAATGTAGCTGATCTTCACTAATTTTAGATGTTGTCGCTTCATGAGCAATGTTTGAGTCTGAATTTTTATTCTTTATGTACGGTACAGTGTGTGCACCACATTTATTGCCCATCAATAGAGAGTCGCATTGAGTATAATTACTTGAATTTTGTGCATTTTTTGAAATATCAACTAAACCTCTATAGGTCATATCTGAATACCCAGCGCTTATCCCCTTCGAAATGATCTTGCTTTTTGTATTTTTTCCAATGTGGATCATTTTAGTTCCTGTGTCTGCTTTTTGGTGATTATTAGTTATAGCTATTGAGTAAAACTCACCAATAGAATTATCTCCTTTTAAAATACAACTTGGATATTTCCAGGTTATTGCTGATCCAGTTTCGACTTGCGTCCAAGAAATTTTAGAATTTTTTCCTTGGCAAAGACCTCTCTTTGTAACAAAATTATAAATTCCACCTTTGCCATCTTTATCTCCTGGATACCAGTTTTGAACTGTTGAGTATTTAATTTCTGCATCATCTAAAGCAACTAATTCGACGTTTGCAGCATGTAGCTGATTCTCGTCTCTCATTGGTGCAGTGCAACCTTCTAAATAACTCACATAACTACCTTTATCTGCTATAATTAGAGTTCTTTCAAATTGTCCTGTGTCAGAGGCATTTATTCTAAAGTATGTGGAAAGTTCCATAGGACACTTTACACCCGGGGGAACATATACAAATGACCCATCTGTAAATACAGCAGAATTTAAAGTAGCAAAATAGTGATCAGTTATGGGAATTACTGATCCAAGATATTTTTTCACTAATTCAGGGTGTTTTTGAATTGCTTCAGAAATCGAACAGAAAATTATACCTTGCTTTGTTAAAGTATCTTTAAATGTTGTTGCAACAGATACTGAGTCAAAGACTGCGTCAACCGCGATTCCATTTAATCTCTTTTGTTCCTGTAAAGGTATTCCTAATTTCTCATAAGTTTCCAACAACTTAGGATCTAGCTCATCTAAACTTTTTGGTTTTTCCTTAAAACTTTTTGGAGCTGAGTAATAATACAAATCTTGGTAATCAATCTTTGGGTATTTTGGTTTCTGCCAATCTGGCTCCTTCAAAACTTTTAATCTATTGTAAGCTTTTAATCTCCACTCAAGTAACCATTTAGGTTCTTTTTTAATATTAGAGATAAATTTAATTACATCCTCATTAAGTCCTTTGGGTGCCTTAATAGTGTCAATATCAGTTGAAAAACCGTATTTATATTCTTTTAAATCTTGTACTTGTTTATCTCTCATAATCTATTTGATATTTTTTTATTTATTAAATCATTTAATGTTTTTTTCTGAAAAAAGTTATTTATGTAATCCTCTAATTCATCCCAAAGATCGTGCGTAATACATTTAGATGATTTTCCATTGCAGCCACTTTCAGAATGTTTTTCACATCCAATAGTTTTTACTTTTTCATCAACAGCAATAAATACATCAGAAATTTTTATTTCTGACGCTTGTTTAGATAAAATATACCCACCTTTATTACCTCTGACGCTTGTTACTATTTTATTTTTTTTTAATTTTGAAAATAGTTGCTCCAAATAAACAAGGGAAATTCCTTGTCTAAGAGAAATATCTCTCAATGAAACTGGCTCATTTAAATTAAATTTAGCTAGATCCGCTAAAGCCATTACAGCGTATCTACCTTTACTTGATAATTTCATATTTTCCGCAATTCACGGGACTTATATATACCCGACTATTTTAGTCAAGATTAATTACATTTTAAATACTTGCATTTTGTCACTCAATTTTGATAGAAAAACCTTGTTTTTTTTTGAGACTAATAATCAATGGCACAAGTAGATAGTAAGATTATAGAAATTTTTATTCCAGGACCTGCTGGAAGATTAGAGGCCAAGTATTATAAAAGCAAAAAAAACACATCACCAATTGCCTTAGTACTACATCCACATCCTCAGTATGGTGGAACTATGAATAACAAAGTTGTTGTAGATATATTTCAAACTTTTGTAGATAATGATTTTTCAGTTTGCAGAGTAAACTTTAGAGGAGTTGGCAAAAGTGATGGAGAATTCGACAATGGACAAGGAGAACTTGCAGATGCAGCGGCAGCATTAGATTGGTTAGAAAGAGAAAACTTTGATAATTCCCAATGTTGGATTTCAGGTTTTTCTTTTGGCTCTTTAATAGCGATGCAATTACTGATGAGGAGACCAGAAATAAATAGATTTGTTGTAGTTTCTCCTCAACCCAATGTTTATGATTTCTCTTTTTTGTCACCATGCCCTACATCTGGAACAATGATTTATGGAAAAAAAGATGAACTTGTTCCAGTAGAACATATAAATGAATTAAACAAAAGACTTAGTGCGCAGAAAGGTATTAAAGTAGATTTTGAATCCATACAAGATGCAAATCATTTTTTTTCAAATAATGATACTGCTTTAATTAAGTCATTAAATAAATATATAAAAAAAGAAACTGCTCTATATTAATTAAAAATTTTTTGTAATAACTCCACCAAGAGAAGGCTTTTTACAGTTAGTAGTAGATGGGAAGGAAATAGGTAATCCTAGATATGATCTAATTGCAAGAAATGCAAAAGCTTGCGACTCCACAAAATCGCCATCAATATTTAAATCATCTATCAAGAATAATTTATTCTTAATTTTATTTTTTAATTGATTCATTAACGATTTATTTTTTCTTCCTCCACCACATACAAAAATATCACTATTTCCGATTTTTTTTGATAATAATTCAGATGTTAAATCGGTCATTGTTGCAGTTCCATTTTCTAACGAAAGACCTTTAGCAAAAGATACATCAAAGTCATTAGTATCAAGTGATCTTTTAGAGCTAATCTTACTGTAGTAATAATTATCTAAATATTGATCGAAAATAAATTTATCCGTTGTTCCTTTTTCTGCTATATTTCCATTTTCATCGTAAAATTTATTAGAATTTTTCCTTATCCACATGTCAATTAAACAATTTCCAGGACCTATGTCCCTGCTAAAAATTTTAAAGTCTTTATCGATTTCAGTGATGTTTGCTATTCCTCCAATATTTAATATTGAGATTGGTATTTTTACTCTGTTTTTATTAAATAAAGATTTGATTAATGCTAGATGGAAAATTGGTGATAAAGGTGCACCTTCTCCCCCATTTTTTAAATCATTTTGTCTAAAATCATAAACGACCGTCTTTTTGGTTTTTTTTGACAAATGATCACCAAGTCCAATTTGTTTAGAAATTTTTTCATCTGAATTATGGTAAATAGTATGGCCGTGAAAGCCTATCAAATCGTAATCAATTTCTTTATTTATTTTTGTGGCTATATCTAAGTGAAAATCAGTAATTTCTCTCTCTAGTTCTTTTACTTTTAAGGAATATTTTAGCAAATCTTGCATTTTTGAAATTCTTTCTTTCGAATCGTGAATTTTTTTTGAGAGGCTAATGGGATAAGGATCAAATCTATTATATGTTATATTAATAATGTCTTCACCATTAGAATCTATAACTGAAGAATCTACACCATCGCCAGATGTACCACTCATAAACCCCAGTGCAGATAAATTTTTTGGCATTCTTATTTTTTTTTACTGAAATATGTATATTGTATAATTACAACCTTATGAATAATTTTTTAAAAGAATTTAAAGACAGAGGATACTATTATCAATGTACAAATGAATTGGAGCTATCGGCTTTATTAAATAAAGAGAGCATTCATGCATATATTGGATTTGATAGTACAGCTCCTAGCCTCCATGTTGGTAGTTTATTACAAATAATGTGTCTTAGACTTTTACAAAAACATGGACATAGACCAATTGTACTAATGGGTGGAGGAACAACCAGAATTGGAGATCCTTCTGGAAAAGAAGAAACAAGAAAAATTCTTTCTGAGAAACAAATAGAAAGTAATATCAATAACATAAAAAAAGTTTTTAAAATTTTTCTTAAAACTAATAACGAGAAATTAAAGCCTATTTTTGTTAATAATTATAAATGGTTAAGTAAACTTAATTACATAAATTTTTTAAGAGATATTGGTAAACATTTTACGATTAATAAAATGCTTACATTTGATAGTGTAAAATTAAGATTGGAGAGAGAGCAATCATTAAGTTATATGGAATTTAATTATATGATTTTACAAGCATATGATTTCTATGAGCTAAATAAATCAAATAAATGTAAATTACAAATTGGTGGATCTGACCAATGGGGTAATATAGTTAATGGTGTTGAGCTTATTAAAAGAGAAGCTGGAAATCATGTATTTGGTTTGACCACTCCACTTATTACTTTAGCATCTGGTACTAAAATGGGTAAAACTGAAAAAGGTGCAATATGGCTTAATAAAGATTTGTTGTCTCCGTACGATTATTGGCAATTCTGGAGAAATACTGATGATAGAGATGTATTAAAATTTTTAAAAATGTTCACTGATTTAACTTTGGAAGAAATAAATCAAGTGAAAGATAAAAATATAAATGAATTAAAAATTTTACTGGCAAATAAAACGACAGAAATGCTTCATGGCAAAAAAGAAGCTGAAAAATCTGATAAACTTGCAAAAAATATATTTAAAGAAAATTCATCAGGTGAAAGTCTCCCTGGGATAAAAGTAAACAATGATATATTATCAAAAAATATAGTTGAAGTGATATCTCATGTGAATAAAGATGTATCAAAATCAGAGATAAGAAGATTAATTAAATCAAAAGCTGTAAAAATAGATAATCAAAGTATAAAAGATGAAAAATATATTATTAACCAAAGTCTATTCTCAGAAAGAGGTTTTATAAAATTATCAATAGGTAAGAAAAAACATTTTAAAATTACAAATTAACTCCCTTTAATTTTTTCTAGGGTTCTTGTAATAAATCTTGGAGTTAATGTTTTTATTGGATTAACTGTACTTTTTAAGTTGTTAGGTGGCCCCTTAATCTTAAAGCTTACTCCAAATACACCTTCACCACTTTTTCTTCCTACCAATATATCACCAAGCAAAGGAATTTTAGCAATTGTTTTATTTATTGTAGTTGCTGGAACTAATGTTCCTCTTAAGCTTGTCATCCTATCTTTCTCGATATAACCTTCCATCATCATTGAAATTGCAGGTCCAATTGCATACATTTCCTCTATTTCTGTTAAATTATTTTTTGTTTTAAAATCCATTTCAAATTCATCAAATCTTATTCCCTCACCAGTCAATAGATCGGCAATTCCCTGCAAAGAAGCAAGAGTAAGAATTTTAGCTAAAACTGGCACTTCTTTAACTTTAAAATTAGTAATTTTAAGGTTAGACCTTGAGCTATTGTCAATTTTAATTGAGTTTAGTTTTAACTCACCTTCCTCAAAACCTTTTATAAATTTATAATTATTTATAAATGGTCTCGGTTTTTCAATGAAAATATTTGTGATTTTTTCATTCTTCGCTGTTGTTCTCAGCGAATAAGAGAATTCACTTTCATTTTCTAAAACAGCATTAATTTTTGCTAAAAATAATTTGTTATTTTTAATATCTAATTCACCTTCAAAATTTTTAAGATATGCATTTTTTTCAAGATATATTTTGTCTAAATTAAATATCAATGAAGTATTAATATTATTAAATAAACTTGAAAGATTATTTTGATTTTTTCTATCTAAAAGTCTTTCAATTATTTTTTCTCCATCTATGTGGTTTCCAGTTAAATTATATTTATTTAAATTTCTGATGATGCTAAAATTATTTTTTATATCATTATCGTTTACAAAATTTACATCAAGATTATCTATGCTCAATATTTTTAAATCATCAGACAATAAAAGATTTTTAAATGATATATTATTTTTAGTTTCTGTTAGATCTATCTTTTCTAGCAATAAACCATTATTAAAATTATTTGCTAGAATTTCTAATTTTGCAGGAATATTTTTATTCTTCAAATATTGTATTTCATCAATTTTTAAAATACTGTTGTCTAAGTCTAGTAATGAATAAAATTCAAAATTATTTTTATTACCCTTAAACTTAACAAATAAATTATCTTCTTTATTATTTAATAAATATTTACCATCTAATTGAAAATTAATAAAATCATTATAGTATTCAAATGTGATTTCTGGTTTTTTAACAATAAATTTATTTTCATAATTTGTTATATATTTTCTAAGAAAATTTGATTTATAATTAATATTTAATTTGTCAAAATTTATATTTGATTTTATAGCAAATTTTTTAATGTCAAACTCTTCATCGATTGATGCATTTATTCTAAAATCTGAGTTTAAATTTATAATTTGATCTTCAATCAAACTATATTGATTTTGGAAATCAAAATATTTTTTAAATTCTTTAATGTTTATCAAGTTGTTATCTGACTGAACAAATATTTCTAAATCTGAAATTTCAGAACCATTATTATTTATTTTAAAATTTATAATATTGCTCTCGGACTCATTATTTAAATTTTTATCAAAAAATGAGTAATTACTATTTAAAACTAAATTTAATAATTTCTTCCCAAAAGTTAGGTTAATTTTAACGTTTTTTAAATATAAAATTTCCTGGATTTTTTTATTAATCACTAATTTATCCAAATTAATTTCAGAATTTAAAAAGTAATTTTCTATTTTGTTATTATTGATTTCAAATTTAAAATTATTATCAGTCTGAAGATTTATTTTTTGATCAGATAGGATTTCAGAATCTACACTATGAAGATTTAAAAAAACTTTAGGATCTATAAGTGTTTTCCCATTACTTATAGTTCCGTTTATTTCAATATTTTTATTTTTTTTAGTTTTTAATGATAACTTTAAATTATTTTTTTTATAATTGTTATTTAATTTTAAGTTATCAGAAAAAACGAAATTTGATACGAGTTCTGCTGTTAATTGTTCTTTTTCAAATTTTGAATTAATTTTTCCCTTTTTTAAATAAATTATATCCTGGTATTTATTGTTAAAATAAATTTCATCAAAATCTATAATAGAGTCAATTTTTAAATTTTTTATTTTTTTATCTTTATTGTATTTAAATGAAAAAGAATTTTTACTAGTGAATGAAATGTCATTGTTAGATAAATAATTTTGTTTTATATTTAAAAGTTTTAATATTAAATTTGGATTTATAGCTGCTTTGGTATTTTTAATATCTCCATTTATATAATATGTGTCTGATTTTTCTTGTTTCACTTGCAAAATTTGAGATGCAAAACCTATATCTTCATAAATAAATTTTAAATTTGTAATTTTTGTAATCTTATCCTTTGTTTGAAAATTGAAATTTATATCATCAAGATTTTCATACCCTGGTATATTCAATTTTGCATTATTTACTGAACCTGAAATAACGTAAGATTTTATATTCTGACTTAAATCGTCAAACTTAGCATTTAATTCTAAATTTAATAACCCTTTATTAATCTGACTATAAAAAACATACCTGGCTAAATTAAAATCAATCTCATTTAAAAAGGATGTAACGTCTTTAATAAAATTGTTTGAAGATATAACTCTTAAACTTTTTATTGAATTTTCTTTTTTTAAAAATTTAATTAAATCTAAATTAATATCAATTTTAGAAACTTTAATTGGAAAGGTTTCAGCAATTAAATTTGCTGAATTCGTGTTTATATTGAGTGCTAATTCACTTATATTTAATTTGATAAAAACTTCATCAACTTCAAGTATTAATTTTGAGTTATACTGTTTAAGCTTATTGTTAATAAAATTATTAAATTTTTCTGTTTTTATTCCATAAATACTTAAAAACGTTATACATGTGATCAGAAAAATAAGTATTGATGCAATAATAAAAAATATTTTCCTACGCATTTAATTTGTATAAAGAATTTTCTAAAAATTCATCAATTTCCCCATCTAATACTTTGTCTGGATTTGAATTTTCATAATTTGTTCTATTATCTTTAACCATTCTGTACGGGTGTAAAACATATGATCTTATTTGATGTCCCCAGCCTATTTCTGACTTTGAACTTTCAATATTGTCACTTTCTTTTTTTCTTTTTTGTATCTCATGTTCATAAAGTCTCGCTTTAAGCATGTTCATACAAGTTTCTTTATTTTTGTGTTGTGATCTCTCATTTTGACATTGGACAACAATTTTACTTGGTAAATGTGTAATTCTTACAGCGCTATCAGTTGTATTAACGTGTTGTCCACCTGCACCACTTGATCTGTAAGTGTCAATTCTTAGATCTTTTTCTGATATCTCAATATCTATATCCTCATTTATAACTGGATATACCCAAACACTTGCAAAACTTGTATGTCTTCTAGCACCTGAATCAAACGGTGAAATTCTAACCAAACGATGTATTCCTGACTCAGTTTTTAAAAAACCATAAATATATTCGCCAGATATTTTTATAACAGAAGATTTTATACCTGCTTCATCACCTTTGTGTTCACTAATTAGTTCTACATTATGACCTCGATCAGAAGCCCACTTCATATACATTCGTCTAAGCATTTGAGCCCAATCTTGACTTTCGGTGCCACCTGCACCTGCATGAAATTCTAAATAACTATCCAAGGTATCGTTTTCGTTTGAGAGGAAACATTTAATTTCTAACTTTTTAAAATTTTTTTTTAAATTAATAAATTTTTCTAGGATTTCCTGAATAAGCTGTTTGTCATTCTCTTCATTAGCAAGTTGAAAAATATCATATAGTTCACTTATTTCATTTTCTGATTGTTTGTGAGAATCCAATAAACTATCGTAACCCTTTTTTTCCTTTAATATTTTTTCTGCTTTTTTGCGATCATCCCAAAATTTTGGGTCTTCTATAAAAGTATTAAGTTGATTTCTTTTTGATAGAATATTTTGTGTTTCAAAGAAACTCCTTAATTCTTTGATTAATTTTGATTACTTCAGATTTAAATTTTTCTACTTCTTGTTCCATTAATAAAATTTTAAAATATTTTTTTTTAATTTATTATAATTACGATTATCATTACTAATAAATGTTTGATTTTCAAATTTTTCTTTCTTGTAAGACTCTATAATAGTTTTTTTTGAGCCAAAATCTGCTTTTTTTCCAGTTTCTGCATCAATTACCATCATTTTTATTCCTTTTGCAATTTTAAAAGGTCTCGCCTCATAATTATTTACTGCTTTTTTGATGAAGTCTTTAAATATTGGTAGTGCTGTTTTAGAGCCTGTTTCATATTTTCCCAATTTTTTTGGATTATCATATCCAACATAAACTCCAACTACTAAATTAGATGTAAATCCTATAAACCAAGTATCAGTATTGTTATTTGTCGTGCCCGTTTTGCCAGCAAGTTGTAAATTTAAATCACGTAGGCGTTTTCCAGTACCTCTTTGAATAGCACCCTCTAATATAGAAGTCATTTGATAGGCAGTTTGTGGTGAGAAGATTTGTTTAAAATTACTTTTTATTTTCGGTATATTATTTCCTTCAAATGAAATTTGATCACAATTTTCACAAAATCTTTTTTCATTATTAAAAATTGTGTTTCCTTCAGCATCCTGAATTCTATCAATAATAATTGGGGTGACCAATTTACCACCATTTACAAATGAACAGTAAGCACTAGTAATGTTTATTAAAGTTGTTTCTGCAGAGCCTAAAGACACTGACAATAGCTCATCAGGATTTTCGTAAATATTCAATTTTTTTGAAAAGTTGATAATTTTGTCTATCCCCAATTCCTGTGAAATCCTCACTGTCATCAGGTTTCTGGACTTTTCAACACCAGATCTTAATGTAGAAAGACCATAAAATTTTTTACCATAATTCTCAGGTTTCCACATTTTTAAATCTTCTCCTTGATCTAAAACAATTGGCGCATCCAGTATTAAAGAAGATGGTGTATAATTATTTTCTAAAGCTAAAGCGTATATAAAAGGTTTAAAAGCAGACCCTGGTTGTCTTTTAGCTTGGGATACTCTATTAAATTCACTTTTTTTAAAACTAAAACCTCCAGACATTGCCAAAACTCTGCCACTGTAAGGATCCATTACTACTATTCCACCATTAACATTTGGTAATTGTCTTAAACTAAATATGCCATCAGATTTTTTTTTAACATATATTAAATCATTTATTTTAAAAATTTGATTAAAATCTTTTCTGGTCCAGTTGATATCTTCAAAATTTATAACCCCATTTTCATTATTTGAAGTTTGAATTATGGTTTCAAATTTATCTATTCTTTTAACAATTGCTATTTCCCAACCGATTGTTTTTTCTAATCTAAATTTTTCTAAATCATTGTACCAGTCTTCGTTCTTACGATTAACAATTGGCCCACGCCATCCTTTTCTTTTATCATATTCTAGTAAGCCTTTTCTTAATGATGATGCAGCTAAATTTTGAAGTTCTAAATTAATAGGGGTTTTAATATTAAAGCCCTCTTTATAAATTTTATCATATCCATATTCTTCAATTACTTTTTTCCTTATGTCTTCTACAAAATATCTTGTATCTTCCAAAAATATTCTTTTTCTTTTTTTTAAATTAATTTTACTATTTATTAATTCACTGAATTTTTCTTTAGAAATATAAGAATTTTCATAAAGATTTTTAATAACCAAATTCCTTCGATAAGTTGCCAATTCTCTATTTTTGTATGGGTTATACTTACTTGGTGCTTTAGGTAATGCAGCTAACAAAGCAGACTCTGAATAATTTAATTCATTAATAGGTTTATCAAAATATCTAAGACTTGCAGATGCTATACCATATGAACCCTCACCTAGATATATTTGATTTAAATATAATTCTAGTATTCTCTCTTTTGATAAAGCTCTTTCAATTCTAAAAGCTAGAATTGCTTCTTTAATTTTTCTATCTAAACTTACTTCATTAGACAAAAGAAAATTTTTAGCTACTTGTTGAGTTATAGTGGATGCTCCCTCTAATCTATTTGAATTTAATAAATTAAATATATTATTTTTGATTGCCCTTAACACCCCTTTTGCATCTACTCCTGGATGTTTAAAAAAATTTTTATCTTCTGAAGATAAAAATGATTGGATTATTTTTTTTGGTATTGCATTATAAGGAACAAATATTCTTTTCTCAGTTGAAAAATCACTTATTAGTACACCATTTCCTGAGTAAACTTTGCTAGAAACTGGGGGCTTATAGTTTTTCAAAAACTTATAATCTGGTAGTTTGTTTGCATATGACCAAAGTATTATAAAAATTACTATAAAACCTAGTAATGAAAAAAAAGTTGTGGCTATAAGAATATTTTTTATAAATCTACTCATTTTAGTTTAAATTATTGTTTGAATTTGTTAAAGTTGTGGCACCGAATTTAAAAATTAAACAAATGAAAATTAATCAAAATTTATGTCAAAAAATTTATATATTGATGCATCGCATCCAAATGAAACTAGAGTTGTTCTTAAAAAAGATAATCATATTGAAGATTATGAATATGAGAGTGTAAATAATACTTTAATAAAAAATAATATTTATCTTGGTAAAGTAAGTAGGATAGAGCCTTCTTTGCAAGCAGCATTTGTTGACTTTGGCAGAGAAAGGCATGGATTTTTATCTTTTAATGATATCCAATCTGATTACTACCAACTACCACAAAGTGATTTAGAAAAAATTAAAGAAGAGGAAGAGAAGGTAAGAGAGGAACTTTCTAAAGAAAGTGAGAATAATGAAAATCAAATCTTAGAAGGTAATGAAGATATAAAATTAAATGATCCTGTTGAAAAATTGGAGGATGAAAACAAAGAAAAAAATAGTAATGAAAAAAAATTTCCATCAAAGAGGTACAAAATTCAAGAAGTAATAAAACCTAATCAAGTTATACTAGTCCAAGTTCTTAAAGATGAAAGAGGGTTTAAAGGTGCAGCGCTAAGCACGTTTATTAGTATAGCGGGAAAATATATTGTATTAATGCCAAATACAGCTAAGGGCGGTGGAATTTCAAGAAAAATATTTAATCCCGGAGATAGAAAAAAGATTAGGAAAATATTAAATGAAATTGAAATTCCTAGAGAAATGGGGATCATCGTAAGGACAGCTGGATCCAATAAAACTAAAAATGAGATTGATAGTGATCTTAAAAATCTTATTACAATTTGGAACTCAATTAAAGACAATGCATTAAATTCAATTGCTCCATCTTTAATACATCAAGAGAGTGATATTATAAAAAGAAGTATTAGAGATATGTATGATGACGAGACTCAAAGTATAGTGGTAGAAGGTAACGAAGGGTATCAAAAAGCAAAAAATTATGTGAAACTAATGATGCCAAAGCAAGTAAAAAAAGTAAAAAAATTTAGAGAAAAAATACCACTATTTTTTAAGGAAAATATTGAAAAAAAACTTTATGAGATATTTAAAACAGAAGTAAAATTAAATTCTGGAGGGTATCTTGTTATAAATCCTACCGAAGCTCTTATATCAATTGATATAAATTCAGGAAAATCAATAAAACAAAAAAATGTTGAAAGCACAGCTTTAGATACAAATCTTGAGGCAGCTGAGGAGATCGCTAGACAAATCAAAATTAGAGATTTGTCAGGGTTAATTATAATTGATTTTATAGATATGCTGAGTTTTAACAATAGAAAGCAAGTAGAGAGAAGATTAAAAGAAAGATGCAGAAATGATAGAG
The DNA here is from genome assembly GCA_902612575.1 of uncultured Pelagibacteraceae bacterium. GTDB lineage: Bacteria > Pseudomonadota > Alphaproteobacteria > Pelagibacterales > Pelagibacteraceae > Pelagibacter. Next base: position 101,788 of record CACMDZ010000004.1, read on the forward strand.
CACGAATTCAAATAGGTAGGATAAGTAATTTTGGCTTACTTGAAATGTCAAGACAAAGGTTGAGAGAAAGCAATATAAAATGGTCAATTAAGTTAACTAATGAAACTTTAGCTCTAAAAGTTATAAAGCTTATAGAAATAAAAGTTTTTGAGACTAATGCTAAAATTGTAGATGTAGCAATTAATGAAAAAATACTTAATTTCA